>JBDHZK010000006.1:0-41507 GCA_039811865.1 Propionicicella sp.
CCGCCTTCGCCTCGTCGTTCTTCTTCTGGTAGGTCGCGAGGTCTCCGGCCTTCAAAGCCGCATCGGCAGCCTGATAGGCCGCCTTCGCCTTCTCCAATGCGGCGATGGCCGCCGCTTGGTCTACCTTGCCGGTGGGCTTGTTGTTCGGATCGTCCTCGCCGGTGTTGGCGCCGGAGTTGCCCTTGAAAATTTGGTCCAGCGCCTCCTGCAACGTATCGCCGATGCCCACGTGCTCACCGAACCGGACGACCACGAACCGGAGCGCCGGATAGGCACCCGAGTTGCCCTGTCGCTGGGTGTAGATCGGCTCCACGTACAGCAGTCCCCCACCGAGCGGCAGCGTCAGCAAGTTCCCATAGGTGGCCGAGGACGCGCCTTGATTCAAGAACGGACGCAACCGTTCGGCGACCTTCTCGTTGGTGGTCATCGTGTTGAACGTCTGCCCGGGACCGTCGATCTGCTGGGTGTCCGACATCCGCAAGACCCGCAACTTGCCGTAATCGGGGCTGCTCGCATCGGCATTCACCGCAAGATAGGAGGCGAGGTTGGAGCGTCCCTTCGGCACGAAGACCGTGGTTTGACTGAAGACCGGACGCGCATCCCCCGGCCACTTGATGGACAGGTAGTACGGCGGTTCCTTCAGCTCGGTTTGACCCTTTACCGGGTCCGTCGGCACCGTCCACAAATCAGACTGCTTGTACCAGGTGTCCGGGTTGGTCATGTGATAGCGACCCAGGATTTCGCGCTGCACCTTGAACAAATCCTGGGGGTAGCGCAAGTGCGCGCGCAGGTCGGCCGAGATCGCGCTCTTGGGCCGGACGGAATCGGGAAACACTCGCTGCCAAGTCTTGAGGACAGGATCGTTCTCGTCCCAGGCGTAAAGAGCGACCGTTCCGTCGTAGGCGTCCACCACGGCCTTGACCGAGTTGCGGATGTAGTTCAGCGTCTCGTCGATTTGGGGTCCGACCTGCTGGCTGCGGGTGTCGGACGTCGCGTCGCGCAGCGAGATCTGCTGGCTGTTTGGGTAGGTGTTCGAGGTCGTGTACCCGTCGACGATCCAGACCACCCGGCCATCGACCACCGCCGGGTAAACGTCGGAGTCGACCGTCAGCCAGGGCGCCACCGCCTCCACGCGCTCCTTGGGGGTGCGATCGTAAAGGATCTTGGAGTTCTCGTTCACCCGATCGGAGAGCATCAGGTTGATGTCCATGAACTTCGTGGCGTAAAGGGTCCGGTCGAAGACGTTGCCCACCGGTACGCCGCCCGTGCCGGTGTAGACGTTGTTACGCTCCCCGCCGTTCTCGCCGCCGCCGGGAGTGTCCAACTCGATGGGCTGTTCCCCTGGAGCGCGGCCCACAACCGCGTACTGCGTGGTGCGTTCACCGAAGTAGATGCGTGGTTCGTGCTCAGCCAACGCCCCGACCGGCGGGATATCACGAGCGATCCACTCCGGTTCGCCCGCGGGCTGGCGCCGGTTGCCGTAGGCGGCCACCATGCCGTAACCGTGCGTGAACACGGTATGGACGTTGTTCCAGTTCGGATCGGGGACGCCTGCCATGTCGAGTTCACGGGCCGCCACCACGGCGTCGGTCTCGACCCCGTTGATCGTGTAGCGGTCGACGTCGAGCGCGCTCGGGAACGAGTAGTAGCCACGCACCTGCTGCAACTGCTCGAAGGTCGGCGCAACCACGGCAGGGTCGATCAGCCGAATCCCGGGGAGGGCGGCGGCATCCGCCTTGAGTTGTCCGGGCGAGACGGTCGTCTTGGCGGAGTAGTTCTGGACCTCGGTCTGGGCGACCCCATAGGCCTGCCGCGTCGCCTCGATGTGCGCGGCCATGTATGGGCGCTCGAGATCCGGCTCATCCGGCTTCACTCCGAACGACTGGACGATCGCCGGATAGATCAGCGTCAGAATCAGGCTCGAGACCACCATCAGGATCACACCGACCACTGGAACCAGCCACCGCCGTAGAAAAGCGTTGGCGAAGAACAGGGCCGCGCAAACGAACGCGATCACGGCCACGACGATCCGCGCCGTGATCCGGGCATGGTCATCGGTGTAGTGCAGTCCGGTGAACAACCCCGAATCGCTCAACATGAACCCGTACTGATCCAGCAGGTTGTCCAATCCGTAGGCGATCAGCGTGAGTCCGATCAGCACCGAGACGTGGGCATGACCCGAGCCAGCCATGCGTCCGCGCAACTGCGCGGAGCGAACCGAGCCCAGGCCGCCCATGGCGAAGTGCACGATGACGGCGATGATCGTGCACAGCACCAACGTGGTCAGGGCAAAGGACGCGACATAACGCCACCAGGGATAGTCGAAGACGTAGAAGCTCACGTCCATCCCGAAGCGGGAGTCGGCGACCCCGAAGCGGGTGGAGTTCACCCAGGCCAGGTACGTGAGCGTGCGCGAGACCGCGGACGACCCGGCCAAAATGCCGAGAAAGGCGGCCGGGACGGCCATCATCAGCCCGAGCCTGGCCTCAAGTAGATCCCGGTAACGATCCAGCACGGCGCTCGCTCCGGTGCGTCGCGTCCGTGGCCGCAGCCGATACGCCAGCCAGACGGTGAGCGCCACGGCCCCCGCCATGATGAGGCCGAACACCGTGAACAGCGCAGCTTGCGTCCACAAGCGCGTGGAGAAGACCGAGGCGAAGCTCACCGAGTCGAACCACAACTTGTCGGTCCACAAAGTGACGAACGTCGAATACCCGATCAGCAACAACACTGCGATCAGGATCGTCGGCAGGATCGGGCTGCGTCGCGTGGGACGGCGAGGGGTGGTCTTGCTCACGGGTGCTCTCCTGTTCAGCCCTAGACCTGGTCCAGCGTATGCGCGAGCGCAGCGGTGACGGCCGGCACCAGGTCCGGCCCGCCGAGCAACTCCTCGGGAGCCGAGCGCACCCGGGCGATGCAGTGCCGCTCGCCGGTGCGTAGGGCCCCGGCGACCAGGCGGATGTCTTGGCGCTGCGGGTGATTGGCGACCCACTGTGCGGCCTGGTGTGGGTCTTCCGGCAGACCGGACTCCGCCTCGGGTGGCAAGAAGGATCGCTCGATCGCGATCGCGCAACCGGCGACCGTGGCGGGCCAGCCGATTCGATCGAGAGCTGCCAACGGGTCGTCGCCCGCCGCGAACCCCTCCTGCTCGACCGAGCTCAACGCCCCCTCGAGCGGCCGGGCATGGGTCAACTGCGCCGCCAGGCCCGGCTCGGCGGCCAGTAGCTCCTCGGTCGGGACAAGGGCGAATAGGCGCGCCACCGAGTCCCAGCCGGCGTGCCCGACGTGGCGCTCAATCTCGGCCAAGGCGGCCAGCAACGCGTCCGAGGTCAACCGCAAGTCGGCACCTGACCCGAACTGGGCGACTTGGAGAGCGTCTCGAGCGCCGAGATGGCTCCGCGCAGGGTCTCCACTCGAACGATTCGCATCGAGGTCTGCACCCCAGCCAGGTCACCGCAGTTCGCGGCGGGCACGAGGAAGACGGTCGCACCGGTTGTCTGCGCGCCCGCGATCTTCTCCTGCAGCCCGCCCACTGCGCCAACGTCACCGAGCGCGGAGATGGTCCCGGTGCCGGCGATGTTGCGCCCGGCGATCAAGTCGCCGGGAGTGAGCTTGGCGTAGACGCCCAGCGCGAACACGAGCCCGGCGCTCGGCCCCCCGATCCGCGGGTCGAGGTCCAGACCAACGACCGGCGCGTAGCTGTAGCCCACGTCGATCGAGATCCCGACCACCGGCTGACCCGCGTTGGTGTTCGAGCTTTCCGTGATGACGGTCACGTCGATCCGCCGTCGCTCCCGGATCACGCTGAAGACCACGGCGTCGCCGACCTTGTGCTTTCGAATGGCGGCACCCACCTCATCGGACGTCTGCGTCGTCACGTGGTCCACAGCGTCGATCAGGTCACCGGGCTTCAGCTTGTCCATGGCCGGCCCCGCCGTGGACACGGCGGTCACGACCGGCATCTCCCTCACCGGAACCTTGGCCGCCCGCAGCGCCGCGACGATGGCGTCCGACTTGGACGTGTCCATCATCTGCGCTTCCTCGTTCTTGACGTCGCCCGGAGACTTCCCTGGGGCGTAGATGGAGTCGCGCGGCAACACGTCACGGTTGGGCAGCCAGTACGACAGCAGCGCCTCGGGAAGGCTGAGCGCCGAATCGACGCGAGTGACGGATACGGTCGTCAATCGCAGGGTTCCGCTGACCGGGTAGGTCTGGGCCCCCGAGATCTTGATGACGGGCTTGCCGTCCGGACTGGCCAGCACGTCGTGGGCACGCCCGGGCGCCCAGGCGACGAACGGAATCGGCGTCATGGCGATCAGCGCGGCCAACGCAACGAACAGCGTGGCCGCTACGGCCGCCGTCCAAGTTTGCTTCGTCACGTGCCCCTCTGCCCTGACGCCAACGCGCCGTCGGAACCAGAGCCTACCTTCGCCCCCGGACGCGCCCCCTCAAACCACCACGTCCCGGCTCGCCCCAATGGGGCCCGGCTCTGGCGTTGTTGGGACAATGGAGGTTCAAGACAGGAGAACGCATGTCACCCAACAACCCCGACCGACCGAGTTTCGACCCCGAAGAGCCGGACGACGAGACTCGTGCAGAGGCCAACTCCGAAGGGGCCGCTGGCTCGGAGGCGTCCACGGGCGCCACATCCGGCGGCGAGGACACGAGGCGCCCAGGCCCGTTCGGAGCCGGGGCCGCCGGTTTCGAGCAGTTGCTTTCGGCCATGGGGATCTCGTCCGAGGGGGGCGAACTGCCCGACCTCAACCAGGTGCTTGCCCAGGTGCAGGCGGCCTTGGCCCAGTATTCGCAGCAGATGTCGATGTTCACCTCGGGCCTGGGCGAGGACTCGATGAACTGGACCTTCACCAAGGACGTGGCCCGCAAGGTGACCGCGTCGCTGGGGGACGACCCGACGCCGCTGGCGTCCCAACAGCGGGCAGTGGCGGACGCCGTTCGATTGTCCAACCTGTGGCTGGATCAGGGCATGGCCTTCCCCGCCGTCGGATCGACGGGTGTGGCTTGGAGCCGCGCGGAGTGGGTCGAGAACACCTTCGGGGTGTGGCGCCAAATGGTCGGCCCGATCGTGAGCAGCATCTCGGCGGCTTTGACCAAGGTGGTCGGTGACAGCGCCGCCGCAGACCCGACCTTTGCCGGCATGCAGTCGATGATCCAGCCGATGCTGCGGGCAGCGGCGTCCGGGATGTTCGGCTCGCAGGTCGGCCAGGCCCTCGGGAAGCTCGCCACCGAGGTGGTCAGCGTCACCGACTCCGGCCTGCCGATGACCAAGTCACCGATCGTCGCGATCCTGCCCCAAAACGTAGCTGCGTTCGCGCAAGGGCTGGGAGTTCCCGAATCCGATGTGCTGCTGTACCTGGCCCTGCGCGAGACCGCCAGGCAGCGGTTGTTCGCCCACGTGGCCTGGCTGGGGCCGCAGTTGTTGGCGCTGGTCGAGCACTACGCCCGCGAGATCTCGATCGACGCCGCAGCGCTGGAGGAGGCGATGGAGTCTCGCCTGTCCGGCGACGTCGGCCCGGAAGACTTCGAGGTTCTGGGCCAGGAGCTTGCCGGCCGCCTATTCGAGCCCGCGAAGACCCCGGAGCAGATCGAGATTCTGGGTCGGCTGGAGACCCTGTTGGCGCTCGTGGAGGGTTGGGTGGATGACGCCGTGGCGCAGGCCGCCGCGCCGATGATGCCGAGCGCGACCACGCTCGCCGAGGTGGTCCGACGGCGTCGGGCCAGCGGTGGACCGGCCGAAACGGCGCTGAAGTCGCTGGTGGGCCTTGAACTGCGTCCACGCCGCATGCGCGACGCCGCGAATCTGTGGGCGGCAGTGCGCAGCGCGCGCGGCGCGGAGGCGCGCGATGCCCTGTGGCAGCATCCCGACTACATCCCCACTGCCGCCGACCTGGACGACCCGATCGGCTTCGTGGAGCGCCCAGCGGGCGGCTCGAGCGACGACCTGGACGCCGAACTCGCCAAGCTACTTGACGACCGCGGCGAGTCCGATCCCCCGGCCGCACCCCGGCAGTGACCAGGCCCGCTCAGTCCGCGTGCCCGGCGAGGTACCCCTCCAGGTAACCCCGGGCGCGCTCGGCCAGCGAGAACCGCCCGACCAGATCGTGGAAGCGAGGCGTGTGACCGCGTTCCACCAGGTGGGTCAGTTCGTGCATCAGCACATAGTCGACGACCCAGTCGGGCGCGGTGCGCAGGCGGTCGCTGATCCGGATCTGGCCGGTTTCTGGTGTCGCCGACCCCCAGCGGCGGTTTTGGTTGGACACCCAGCACACGCCGAACGGGGGCGGCTCTCCGGCGATCGCCCTGAGATGCTCGTCGTAGAGCCGGGCGGCCCGCGCCGTCAGCGCGGCGTCCCCGCTGGGAGCCTTGGACCGGTTCTCGCGATCGATCAACCTGCGGACCAGGGAGTCGACTTGGGCATCAGCGTCGGGTCCGATGAATCTGTCCGGCACCAGCACGACGATCCGGTCGCCGTCCCGGTAGGCGGTCAGGGTTCGCTTGCGCCGTGCGCTTCTGCGGACTTCGACCGGGACCTCCATGGCCGCGACCCTAGCCACCCGGCGGAGTGGCTGTCCCAAGTGGGCCCAACCTCACCCTGCGACGGAGCCGATCGCTCCCGACTGCTCGCTTGACCCGCCCGGCCTCTGCTAAGTTTGGTCGCAGATCCTCGGTTGAACGACCGCACGCAGGGGAAGGCGAGCGGAAGTCGGCCGAGGATCGACACATTTCCAGGTTCTGAGATTTCGCATTCCGCAAGCGCCGCCCTACGATTGAGCCCCAGCAGCCAGGCTGTTGATGTTAACGCCCCAAATCGAGGAGAAATCGTGGCCGACGAGACCTACACCGGAAGCTTCCACTGCGTGAAGTGCAAGGCGAAGCGCGAGGCGACCGGCACGGTCGTGGTGAACGCCCGGGGCACCCGCATGGCCAAGGCCAAGTGTCCCGAATGCGGCACCAATCTGACTCTGTTCCTGCCCAAGAAGGCGTGAGATAACGCGTCGGAGCGAGGTTTCAAAAGGGCGGACCAGACACGGTCCGCCCTTTTGAATTGTTTTTACACCAAGTCGTAAATCCGCCGACAGGGCTTTACCCGAGAGTAGCTATCGCCCGCCCCGGCTCCCCGAGCAACAATGGCAGCGTGAGCGAACCGGACGCCAAGCCCCCCACCGGCTCCGCAGCCGCCAGGGACGTCCCCAGAACCGGCCTGCGGCGCGGAGCCAGGTTACTGTCCCTGCCCCTCGGGCAGGCGGGTCGAGCGACGCTCGGGGCTGCCCGGCGCCTCTCGGGCGTCCCCGCCGACCAGGTCTCGGCCGACTTGCGCCAGCAGGCCGCCAAACAGCTGTTCGCCGTCCTGGGCGAACTCAAGGGCGGCGCGATGAAGTTCGGCCAGATGATGAGCCTGTTCGAGGCCATGCTGCCCGACGACATCGCCGGGCCGTTTCGCGCGGAGCTGGCCCGCCTGCAGGACGCGGCCCCGCCGATGCCGCCGGGCCGGGCCGCCGCCGTCCTGAAGGCCGAGTTGGGATCTCGCTGGGCCGAGCAACTGACCGGTTTCGAGCCACGCCCAAGCGCTGCCGCGTCGATCGGACAGGTGCATCGGGCCACCTGGGCGCCGACTGGTCAGGCCGTCGCGGTCAAGATCCAGTACCCGGGCGCGGACGAGGCGTTGGCTGCTGACCTAAAGGCGATCCAGCGCCTCGCCGGCATGATGAGCGTCTTGACCGGAGGCATGGACGTCTCCGCGGTCACGGCCGAACTCGCCGCGCGGATCGGCGAGGAGTCCAACTACCTGCAGGAAGCCGACTCCCAACGCCGGGCCCACACCGCGTTCCTGGGGGATCCGGACTTCTTCGTGCCGGACGTCCTGGCAGCGACGCCGCGCGTGCTGGTCTCGGAATGGGTGGATGGAATCAAGCTCACCCGGGCCGCGGCGGTGGAGGCCCAACGCGATCGCCTGGGCCTCAACTACGTCCGATTTCTTTTCGCCGGCCCCAAGCGCGCCGGGTTGTTGCACGCCGACCCGCATCCGGGCAACTACCTGGTGGAGCGCAACGGGCGCCTAGCCGTCGTCGACTTCGGACTGGTCGCCCAGCTTCCCGACGGCCTGCCGACCGCCATGGGACGCCTGATCAGCGCCGCCCGCGACGGCGACTCGGTGGCCGTGGCACAAGGACTCCGAGACGAGGGGTTCGTCACCCGCGAGACCGACGCGAGTGCGCTGCTGGCCTATCTGGCTCCCTTCGTGGAACCGGCGGCCGTCCCGGAGTTCCACTTCACCCGCGACTGGCTGAGGGGACAGTTCCAGCGGGTCGGCGACCTTCGCGCCAACGCCGATGTGGTCCGATCGCTCAACATCCCGCCTTGGTATGCGCTGATCCACCGCGTGTGGATGGGCGGGATCGCGGTGCTGGCGCAACTGGACGTCCGGGCGCCCTTCGGCGCGGTCCTGGCCGAGTACTTGCCCGGCTGGGTGCCGCCGGCGACGCGGGCCGAGAACGCAACGAAGGTGTGAATGGATTGCGCTGGAGTTGCAATCCATTCACACCTTCGGTTCGCCTCGTCCACGGGACGCGGGGGATCGCCCCTCACCCGTCGAGCCTGGCGCGGATCACGCGGCCTGCTCGTCGACGATCAGCGGTGTGGCGTCCTTGCGAGGCCGGCCTCGGGGACGCTTCCGGGCGACGATGATGCCGCCGATGAAAAGTTGGCCGCCCCAAACGCCGTGCGGCTCGCGACGCTCGATCGCCCCGGCCAGGCATTCCTGACGCAAGGGGCAAGGCTCACAAAGCGACTTGGCGAACTCGATGTCGCTGGGCGATTCGGCGAAGAAGAGGTCCGGATCAGCCTCATGACAAGGGATTCGAGCGGATATGAGCGGAGCCTGAAGCTCCAGCAAGATGGTCATTGGTCGGTCTCCTGACAGCACGTTGATTCGTCGGTTCGGAGCCGGGAGACACGAAGGCCGCGAATCCCGGTGTCTGGGAATCGCGGCCTGGGCAGCGCTACGGGTCAGCCCGTAGTCGGCCTAGGTCGACCCAGACGAGGGTCGGTAATAAAGGTGGGGATGCCGTAGGCATTCTTGAAGGCTTCGGCGAAGAGGCCCTTGGACCAGGTGCCCGGCTTGGCGGCGCCGAACTCGTCCGGACGGACGTCGACCCCGGAGACGACGGACACCGGCAGCGAACGCGCGCCAGCGCTCATCGGGCGGAGCCGATCGAACGTGCGGTCGAGTGTGGTGATCACCGGTATTCCCTCCTCTCGGGCGAGGCAGACTGCAAAACGTGCTGCTCAGGTGCAGCGGAACCAGACTAAGGATCGCTCGCGAGTGACGCAACCCTTTTATTTCTTGCGGGTCTCTCCCAAGATCGCGAGGACCTGCTCGCCGTAGCGGTCGAGCTTCGCCGGGCCGACGCCGGCGATGGCCAGCAGCCCCGCGGCCGCCTTGGGACGGGCCTCAGCGATCGCTTGCAAGGTGGCGTCGGTGAAGACGCAGTAGGCCGGAAGCTTCGCTTCGGCGGCCGTCTGGCGGCGCCACTCGGTCAGCAGTTCCAAGGTCCGCTCGTCGTACTTCGCTGGGCAACCAGAGTGCCGTCGGAGCTTGCGCTCGGCCGCTGTTCCCAACTGCTTGCCGCACACCCGGCACGTCTGCGACTGCGCCGAGGTCACTCGTGTGCGTCGGGCCGCTCGTCCCCGAGCGGGGGCGACGGTGGCCGGCCGGATGCCGTCCAGGAATCTGGACGGACTGCGGCCCGGCCCCCCGGATCGTCCCCGAGATCGAGACCAACTGATTCGAAGGTGTAGTCGGGCCCTGGTCACGCCCACATAGAGCAGCCGCCGCTCCTCGGCCAGTTGCGCCGGCGTGGTCGCCAAGACGAACGGCAGCGTCCCCTCCTGGACGCCCACCAGGGCCACCGCATCCCACTCGAGCCCCTTGGCAGAATGGAACGTCGTCAACGTGACCCCCTCGCCACGGGGGGCATGCTGCACCGCCGCGCGGGCGTCCAACTCGGCCGCGAGCTGCGGCAGCGTCCCGACCCCGCCGGAGATCAAGTCCTCGGCTGCGGCCAGGACAGCGGCCAGCGACTCCCAGCGCTCGCGGACCGCCCCGGCGCCGCTGGGCGCCTCCGGGGTCAACCCAAGCCCGGCAAGAACACCGCGCACGCGTTCGGCAAGGTCTGTCCCCGGTGAGTCCATGGCGCTTCCCGGAAGGGTCGGCTCGGCGTCCTCGGCAGCGCGGGCCTGGCCCCGAAGCGCGATCAGCGCTTGCCGAACCTCGGGCCGGTCGTAGAAGCCGTCGGCACCCCGGACGAAGTACGGGATGCCACGGTCGGCCAGGGCGGCCTCGAAGCTGGGCGACTGCGCATTGATTCGGAAGAGGACGGCCATCTCGCGGTATGGCACACCGGCGCCAGCCAGCCCGGCGAGCCAGTCGGCCACAGACCCGGCCTCGGTGGCCTCGGTGGCCGCCTCGGCATAAACCGGTTCGGGCCCGGATGGGCCCTGCGCCACCAGGCTGACGTGGGCTCCCCCACCCACGATGAGCCGGTTGGCCACGCCCACGACCTGAGGGGAACTGCGGTAGTCGCGCACCAGCTCGATCCGGGTGGCGTTGGGGAAGCGGTTGGCGAAACCGGTCAAGAAGGACGCCTGCGCGCCGGCGAAGCTGTGGATCGTTTGGGCCGGGTCACCGACGACACAAAGGTCGTCGCGCTCGCCGCGCCACAGGGTCAACAAGGACTCCTGCAGCGGCGAGACATCCTGATACTCGTCGACCACCAGGTGCCGATAGGCGGCGCGCACCGCCGAGGCGGTCGCCTCGTCCTGGGCCAGCAGGGCAGCGGTACACAGCAGGATGTCTTCGAAGTCGATCACCCCTCGGTCGGCCTTCAGCCGCTCGTACTGCGCGAAGACGTGTCCGACCCGGACCGGTTCGATGCCGCTCACCTCACGGCCGGCGGCGGCAGCCAACTCCGCATAGTCGTCGGGCGAAACGTTGCTCACCTTCGCCCAGCCGATCTCCGCGACCAAATCGCGTAGGGCGGGCAGTTCGACCCGGACGCGGGCCCGCCCGGCGGCGTCGGCAACCAGACCCATCCGGTTGTCGGCGATCCTCGGCAGTTCAGCCCCGTGCACCCGCGGCCAAAAATACTGCGCCTGCCGGAGAGCAGCCGAATGAAACGTGCGGGCCTGCACCGTCGGAGCGCCCAACTCGCGCAGACGCCCGCGCAGCTCACCCGCGGCGCGCGTGGTGAAGGTGACGGCCAAGACCTTGGCCGGGTCGTACGCGCCGATCGCCACTGCGTAGGCAATCCGGTGAGTGATCGCCCGAGTTTTTCCCGTGCCCGCACCGGCGAGCACCACCGTGGGGCCACCCAGGGAGGTCGCGACCGCGCGCTGCTCGGGGTCGAGCGCGGCGAGCAGGGCGTCCGGTTCGGGCATGGGGATCACTGTAGACACGGGCTCGGACGAAACCGGCCCCAGTTCCGGCGCCAAGGAAACTGTCGGAGCCTGCTCCTAAGGTTTGTCGCAAGATGAGGAAGCAGGATTCGGTCTTGGACTATGACACCCCCGGCGAACTCGCGGGGCTGACGGTCTCGCGTGCTCGCAGCATCGAGACCCTGGCGGACGCACTCGCCGAATCCCTGGGTACGGTCGGCGACCCGTTCGAGGCGCAACTGGTGGTCGTTTCGGGCCCGGGGACGCAGCGTTGGTTGGCCCAGCGCCTGTCGAACCGGCTCGGAGCCGGGTTGGGCGACGGGATTTGTGCCGGGATCGACTTCGTCGCCATGGGCGGACTGCGGCGCCGCCTGGCCGACGATTTCGGGCTGGCCGAGGAGTCGCAGCTGGTCTGGCGCGTGCTGACGCTGTTGGACGAATGCCGCCTTGAAGGTTGGCTTGCGCCGGTCATCCATCATCTGGGCGTGATCGGCGACCCGCTGCGGCCCGGCCGGCGCTATCCGACCGCACGCCGGATCGCGTCGTTGTTCCGGCGCTACGCCGAGCATCGGCCGCAGCTCCTGCGCTCGTGGGAACAGGGGCGCACGGACGTCCCCAGCGACGCGGCGTGGCAGGCGGAGCTGTGGCGACGCTTGCGCGCTTCGGACGTGGTGCTGCCTCAGATCGAGTTGACGCGCCAGTTGAGCGCTGGCCGCCGCTGGGCGAGCGCGCCGGCAGCGCTACCGGTATTCGCCCCGATCAGGGTCAGCGCGGCGGAACTCGGCCTGCTGCGCGCCCTCTCCCAGAGCATGCCGGTCTCGGTGTACCTGCTCGACCCGACGCCCCCGCGGTGCTCGCCGACTCAGGCGGTCAACCCCCTGAACGCCCGGCTGGGCAGGCAGTCCGCCCGGGTGCGCGGGGCCATCGCCGGCGTCGCGGATCGGGTGGTAGACCTGGGCCGGCCGATCCCCGAGGCCACCGACACCGTCCTGCGCCGCCTGCGCCGGGCCGTCCTGGACGACGCGGCACTTCCCGAGCCGGGCTCAGGGCCGGACGCGTCGGTTCAGGTCCACCTGGGACACGGGCCGGACCGCCAGGTCGAGATGCTGAGGGAGATCCTGCTGACGCTGCTGGCGGATGATCCGACGCTGCAGCCGCGAGACATCGTGGTGTGGTGCCCGGACCTCGCCACCTTCGCCCCACTGCTGCGCTCCGCATTCGGCGTCGCGGCGGAAACGTCACTGCCGCATCCGGCCTCGCGCCTCGGATTGTCCGTGGTCGAGCCACGGGGTCGCCGCGACAACCCCCTCCTCGAGGTCCTGGACCGGGCATTCTCCATCGCCAAGGGACGGTGCGAGGCGTCGGAGCTGATCGACCTGTGCTCCCTCGAACCCGTCGCGCGCCGCTTCTCCTTCGACCCCGACAAGGGGGAACGGCTCGCCGAACTGGTCGAGCGATCGCGGATGCGCTGGGGTCTGCACGAACAGCACCGGCGCCAGTTCGGCCTGACCGGCTACGGCCAGAACACGCTATCCGCCGGGCTCGACCGGCTACTGCTGGGGGTCACCCTGACCGAGGACGACCTCGCCTCGATCGGCACCGCCCTCCCGTTCGACGACATCGATTCCAGTGATGTCGGCCTGATCGGTGCGCTGGCCGAGCTGATCACCCGGATCGCGCACGTGGTGGCCTCCTTCGACGGCATGCACCCGGCGGGCACATGGGCGGAACGCGCCCGCGAGGCGGTCGAACTTCTGGCCGAGCCCGCCCCGGACGAATCGTGGCATGCGACGGCGCTGAACGGGCTGTTGGCCGACGTTGCGGAGGGCTCCGCAGCGGCCCCTCTCGGACTGGCCGACTTCCAGGCGCTGGTGGCCGACCGGCTGGCCAATGCCCGGCCGCGGACGTCCTACCTCAACGGAAGCCTGACCGTCTGTGACCCGGCCGCGCTGCGGCAGGTTCCCCACCGGGTGGTTTGCCTGCTGGGCTTCGACGAGCAGCGCTTTCCGCGCGCACTGCCCGCCGAGGGCGACGACCTGTTGCTGCGCGACCCGCACCCCGATGACCCGGATCCTCGCGCCGATGACCGTCAATCGCTCCTGGACGCGGTGCTGGTCGCACGCGACGCGCTCGTCGTGGTCGGCCAGGGCTTCGACCCGCGGTCGAACGAACCCACCCCCCTGCCGGTGCCGATGCGCGAGTTGCTGGACGCCGCTGCGGCCGCAGCCGGCTGCCAGCGGGAGAGCCTGGTTCGAATCCATCCCTTGCAGCCGTACTCACGCAAGTATTTCGAGCCGGAGGCGAGCGGGTCACCCGCCGGGCGGGACGCGGACCCGTCGCACCCGCCGCGCAGCTTCGACCCGGCGGGTCTGGCGGCGGCGAGATTGCACGCCGCCGCCCGCGAGAACCCAGTTTCAGGGGTGGGCGCGAGCCACCTGCTGCTCGAAGCCGGGGAGAATCTCCCGGCGGTGTCCACAACCGAAGCCGTTCCACTGAACGGTCTGATCGACCTGGTCGCGCACCCTGCCAAGCAGTTGCTCCGGGTCCGCGGGGAACTGCCGTCGCTGCGCGACGAGCAAGTGGACGACGAACTCCCGCTCTCACTCGATGGCCTGGAGCAATGGAAGATCGGTGATCGGATGCTGCAGCGGGCCGTCGCGGGCTTGCCTCGCGAGCGCGTCGAGCACGCCGAGTGGCTCACCGGCGACCTGCCGCCGAGGGCGCTGGGCAGCCGGCACCTGAACCGCATCGCCGACGGCGTCCGCGATGTGCTGCAGGCGCTGCCCGCCGCGCGTGACGAGGCGGTCCCGCACCCGATCACGATCGCGCTGGCCAACGCTTTGGTGACCGGCCGAGTCACCACCCGCGCCGGCGCGGTCGTCCAGTACACCTATTCCAGGCTCGGCGCCAAGCATCGCCTCGCGGCGTGGGTGCAGCTGTGTGCCCTGGTGGCCGCGGGATCTTCGTCCGGCCCGGACATGGCGACGCCTCGGGCTGTCGTGGTGGCCCGCAACACCGTGGCCACCTGGCATCCGCCGACCCCGGCTGCGGCCCTGGACTACCTCGAGTTCCTGGTCGAGACCTACCGCATCGGCCTGACGCGTCCGCTGCCCCTGCCGCTGAGCGCGTCGCTGCTGCTCGCGCAGGCGCAGCGCACCTCGGGGGGAATCCGGTGGGACGATGCCGTCCGCGCGGCGGAACGGAGTTGGGACGACAGCTGGGCGCGCTTCTTCCCGGACGCCCGGGCGATTCTGCCGACCGCTCCCACCGAGCGCGCCGAGTTGCAGCGCCTGGCCTGCCGGATCTGGGATCCGATCATCGATTCGGAGGAGTCGACGTGAACGACTCCGTTTCTCCTGCACTGCCCACCGGACCGGCGGAGCAGCCCGAGGCGCGACGCACAGCCGGGGAGTTCGACCCGGCGGCCGAGTTACCCACCGGGCTGGTCGTCTTGGAGGCCAGCGCTGGGACTGGCAAGACGTATGCGATCGCCGGTCTTGCCGCCCGCTACCTGGCCGAGGGCAAGGTGCGCTTGTCGGAGTTGCTGCTGGTCACCTTCGGGCGGTCCGCGACCGCTGAGCTTCGCCGGCGCGTCCGCGACCGCCTGGACGCGACCGCGCGGCTGCTCGCCGACCCAGGAGCGTCCGCCGATCCGCAGGATCGCTTCGCCGGCGCCCTTTCCGACTGCTCGCGGGCCGAGCGGGCACTTCGGTTGGACCGGGTGAACGAGGCCCTGGCGGGATTCGACTCGGCAACGATCGCGACCACGCACGAGTTCTGCCATCGGATGCTCGGGGGTCTGGGCGTCCTGGCCGACTACGACTCCTCCCCGGTCTTCACCGACGACCTGTCCGATCTGGTCCGCGACGCCGCAGCCGACGTCTATGTTCGCCGGTACGCCAACGGATCGATCGCGGCGCCGGCCGACTTCACCGACAACCCGTCCGGCGCCCTACCTCTCGCGTTCGAAGCGGTCCGGCTGCCCGACGCGGGTATCGTCCAGCCCGCCACCGGGGTCGCCGCCGAGCGTGCGGAGTTCGCGCTGGAGGTCCGAGATTTGGTGGCGCAGCGCAAACGTGAGCGACGACTGTTCACCTACGACGACCAACTCACGCGCCTGCGGTCTGCCCTGCTTGACCCGGCTACCGGTGATGTCGCACGCGAGCGTTTGGGCAAGGCCTACCGAGTCGTCTTGGTCGACGAGTTCCAAGACACCGACCCCATCCAGTGGGACGTGCTTCGGCTGGCCTTCTCAAAGGCCAGCACTTTGATCCTGATCGGCGACCCGAAGCAGGCTATCTACGCCTTCCGCGGCGCGGACGTCCACTGCTATCTCGCAGCCACCAACCAGGCGAGCGTCCGCACGCTCACCCGGAACCATCGGGCTGGCGCGCCCTTGGTCTCGGCGCTCAACGAGCTCATGGCCGGCACCGATCTCGGCCACCACATTCTCGTGCCCAGGGTCAGCGCCGCCCGTGCTGGGTCGCGCCTGCGCGGCCTTCCGGACGGGTGGGGCGCGGCCGTCCGGATTCGCCAGATCGAGTCCGGCGCCGCCACCTACTCCCAGGCGCGCCGAGCCGTCCGGGCCGACCTCGTGCGAGCTGTGCACGAGTTGCTGGCCAGCGGCGCGGAGTTGAGAGCCGGCGCTGAGCCCAGGGGGCTGCTTCCTAGCGACATCGCAGTGCTGGTCAGTTCGAACAAAGAGGGCGCGCGGATCGCCCAGGCGTTGGTGGGCGCCGGGACGCCGGCCGTCTTCGCAGGAGCCGAAAGCGTGTATGCCTCCGTCGCGGCGTCCGCTTGGCTGAGCCTGCTGCGAGCCCTCGCCGAGCCCAGACGCCGGCAGGTGCGCGAGGCCATGCTCACGCCATTCTTCGGCGTCCGGCTGGCGCAACTCGCGGTGGCCGACGACGAGCAGCAGGCGGCCTGGGGTGAGGCGATCATCTCGCTGCAGCGCACTTTGAAACAGAACTCGGTGGCCGCCTTGTTCGCCGAGGTATCGGCTCGACCGGAGTTTGCCCAGGCCCACACCCGTTCGGACGCCGATCGCCTGCTGACCGACCTTCGCCAGATCGCCCAACTCCTGCATGCGGTGGCGGAGTCGCAGGGCTTGGGCGCCGCCGGCTTGCGCGATCACCTGGCCGAGCGGATGCGCCGCACCAACGGGGAGGAAGCGACGCGACGACTGGAGACCGACGAGCAGGCCGTCCAGGTGCTGACCATCCACCGCAGCAAGGGCCTGGAGTTCCCCGTGGTACTGCTGCCCGACCTCGCCACCCGTCGCGATGGCCGGATCAGGGCCGAAACCCCGGTCCGGTTTCACGATCAGGGTCGCCGCATGGTGGACCTCGGCGGTCCACACCGGGATCGCTCCGCCCACGTGCGAGCCGAGCTCGCCGAAAGCCGCGCCGAAGACCTTCGCCTGCTGTACGTGGCGCTCACGCGCGCGTCGGAACACGTCACGGCCTGGTGGGCGGCCGCCGGCGAAGACACCTGGGGTTCCCCCCTGCAGCGGCTGCTGTGTCATGACCTGGCCGCCGGGGGCGAACCGGCCCCGCAATATCCGGACATGACGCCGCTTGGCCTCGGCCGTTTCGCGGGGACGGGCGTCCTGATCGAGGCCGCCACCGCCTCTAGGGGCGCGGCTCCCGGTCCACCCCCGGCGCCGGGGAAGCCGCTGTCGGCGAGACGGTTCACCCGAGCGTTGGACACCGAGTGGCGCCGCACGTCCTACACCGGCCTCACCGCGCAGGCCCACTCCCTGGCTTTGGTGGAACCGATGGGTCCGTTGACAGTCGACGAGCCGGCGTCCCCGGCACAAGACGACGATCCCGTGCTCGAGCCAGCGCGGGGGCCGCTGAGCCTGTTGGCCGGGATGCCCGGTGGTACGGCCTTCGGGACGCTGGTCCACGCCGTCTTCGAACACGTGGACCCAGGCGCGGACGATCTCGTCGAGGCAGTCCAGGCGGCCTGCCAATGGGCCGTACCCCGGTTGGCGCCGGGCGGGGTGGACGCCGCAGAACTGGCCGTCGGCGTCCTGGCCGCCTATCGGACGCCGCTCGGGCCCCTGGCCCCGGGACGCAGCCTCGCCGACTATCCCGCTCGGCACAGATTGGCCGAGTTGGCCTTCGAGCTCCCGCTTGGAACCCCTGACGACGGCGCCCGGTTGCGCGACCTTGCCCAACTGCTGGATGCCCACCTCGAGCCGGACGATCCGCTGGCCCCTTACGCGGACCGCCTGGCAGACCCCGGTTTGGACCCCCGCCGCCTGCGCGGGTTCCTGGTGGGCAGCATCGATGCCGTCCTACGCGAGCCCGCCGGCGAGTCACCGCGCTATCTCGTCGTGGACTACAAGACCAATCGCCTCGGCCCGCCCGAAGACCAGCGGCTCGAGCATTACGCCCAACCCGCGTTGGCCGAGGCGATGATGGCCAGCCATTATCCGCTTCAAGCATTGCTCTACTGCGTGGCGCTACACCGGTTCCTACGTTGGCGACAGCCCGGCTACTCCCCACAGCGGCATCTCGGCGGCGTCCTGTACGCCTTCGTGCGGGGAATGGCGGGTCCGGGCACACCCACCCTCGACGGCCAACCGCACGGGGTATTCGCCTGGCGGCCCTCGCCGGACCTGGTCTCGCAGGCCTCCGACCTGCTGGCGGGCAGGCGCCCATGACCGCCCCACTTGCGCTGCGGGCCACCGGGTTGCTCCGCGTCTTCCACGAGGCCGGAGTACTCGGCCTGGCGGACGTCCACGTGGCCGTCCGGGTCGGCCGCCTATCCGGGGAGGGCGACGAGCGCGTCTTGTTGGCCCTCGCCCTGACGGTCCAGGCGGTGCGGGCGGGCTCGGTCTGCCTGGAGCCACTGGTCGCCGCTTCGGCCGAGTACGAAGCCGTCGGCGACCATGTGGACGTAGCGGAGTTGCCTTGGCCCGAACCATTGGCTTGGCTGGCCGCGATCGAGGCCAGCCCACTGGTCACGCTCGGGCCCAGCGGGCCCGGGCTTCGGCCGTTGCGGCTGGTCGGAGAGCGGCTGTACCTGGAGCGGCACTGGGGCCAAGAAGAGGAGTTGGCCGCGCAACTGCGGTCACGGGCGGCGGCGCCACCGCCAAAGCCCGACGTGGACGTCCTGTCGGACGAGTTGGCCGCCCTGTTCGGGCCGGCGGCGCACGATGATCGACAGCGAGTCGCCTGCGCCCGTGCCGCACAAGCTTGGGTGACGGTGATCGCCGGCGGCCCGGGGACGGGAAAGACGACCACGATCGTCCGGCTGCTCGCGCTCCTCACGCGTCTCGGCGTGCCACCGGAGCGCATCGCCCTGGCCGCTCCCACGGGCAAGGCTGCGGCACGGATGGAAGCCGCAATCGCAACGGCTCTCGCCGGGCTGCCGGACGCCGACGCCCGCGCGCTGAGTGACATCAAGGCCTCTACGATCCACCGCCTGCTCGGCTGGCGCCCGGACGCCCACACCCGCTTCTTGCATGAGAAGGACGACCCCCTGCCGCACGACGTGATCGTCGTGGACGAGATGTCGATGGTTTCCCTGCAGTTGATGGTGCGCCTGCTGGACGCGGTGCGGCCCAACGCCCGGATCGTCCTGGTGGGTGACCCCGACCAGCTTGCCTCCGTGGAGGCCGGCACAGTCATGGCCGACATCACCCGGGCACCAGGCGCCCGCGACGTTGTCGTCCTCGACCGCAACTGGCGCTTCGGCGGCTCGATCGACTCCCTCGCGGCCGCGGTCCGCGACGGCGACTGGGCCACCGCCTTGGATTTGCTCGGTTCCGGCGACGACGCGGTGGCGCTCTGCTCGCCCGACGAGGTAGCAACGAGGGAGCGGCTGGCTCACCGCCTGGCCCGCCAAGGCGCCACCTTGATCGACCGAGCTCGGGCAGGTGACGCCGAAGGGGCGCTCCGGGCCCTGGACTCGCACCGGCTCCTGTGCGCCCACCGAAACGGCCCGTACGGCGTGGCGAGGTGGAGCCGCCGAGCCGAGTCGATCGTCGCCGCCGCCGTCCCCGGGTACGGCCGTGAGGGTGAGTGGTACATCGGACGTCCGCTGATCGTGAACCGAAACGCTGCCCACCTCGGTCTCTACAACGGCGACACCGGCGTGGTGATCGAAACCGCGGACGGCCCCCGGGCCGTGTTCGGCTCCGGCTCTTTCCGGCCCTGGCTATTGGAGGACGTCGCCACCGTGCTCGCGCTGACGATCCATCGCGCCCAAGGCAGCCAGTTCGAGGCGGTCAGCTTGGTGCTGCCGCCACCGACCTCGCCGCTGCTGACCCGCGAGCTGCTGTACACCGGGATCACCCGGGCCACCAGCCGAGTGGAACTTATCGGGACGCCCGAGTCAGTCCGCCGCGCGATCGAACGGCCCGCCCGGCGGGCCAGCGGATTGGCGGATCGGCTGTGGGTGCCACCGCCGGCCGACCCGACGCTCTGAAGGGGTCGGGCCGCCGGCATCGGATTCGACATGTCGGCACGCCCGACCGGGTCAGCGTCGACAAACCGATCCGATCAGGTCGGCAAATGGTGTCGATCGCCACCCCCTCCACAACCGACCGCGTCGCGGCGACGATCGGGCGCGGCCCGCTCAGCCGGGCAGGTCGCCGGCAAGCCATCGGTTGATGATGCGATGGGCGATTGACGCCGACGCCGGCAGGCTGATCTCGCCGGCCCCCACCGCGCGGTGCAGGTCTTCCCGGGAGTACCAGCCCGCGCTTTCGATCTCGACGCCGTCAACGACGATCTCCACCGTCTGCGCCTCGACCACGAACCCCAGCATCAGGGAGCGCGGAAACGGCCAGGGCTGGCTGGAGACGTACCTGATCCGGCCCACCTCAAGACCGACTTCCTCGTCGATCTCGCGGCGCACGGTCTGCTCAAGCGACTCCCCCACCTCAACGAAGCCGGCCAGCAGAGACACCCGCCCGCGGGGCCAGGCGGCCTGATGGGCGAGCAGAAGCCGATCGTCGGCATCGACCACGGCGACGATCACGGCCGGATCGATGCGTGGGAAGAGTTCCCGTGCGCAGGCCGCGCAGAAGCGCCAACCGCCGCCCCCGCGGACCGTCGTCCGTCCACCACAGGCCGGGCAGGCGAGCCCCGCGCGATGCCACGACACCAGAGCCAGTGCGGTGGTCGCCACCTCGGTCTCGGTCGGATCGAGGCTGTGTCCCACCTGTCGCAGGGACTCGAATCGACCGTCGTCGGAGCCGGAGCGGGTGAACCGGGCCTGGCCGTCCACCATCCCCACCAGGAAGTGACGCGCGGGGTTGTACTGACCCTTCGTGGCCTTCCACCGCAGGGCCGACTCGGCGGGGTCCCAAGCGACCAAGCCGAGGTCGTCGATCAGGAGGACCCGCGATTCAGCCTGGCGCCACAGCGTGGCCACCCAACCCGCGTCGCCTCGCTGCGCCTCCGCCCGGTCCAGGCGGCTCGTTTCCGGCACCTTGATCCCTCGCCCTGATCCGCCACCGCCAGCTTGGACGTCGGCGCTGTAGAAGTTCTGGTTCGCCCAGCAACTTATCGTCTCGTCAGATCGGTCACGACTTCGGCCAATCCCGCCCGGTCGGGAAGGCTCGGCAACACCAACTCATCGCTCCGCACGAAATAGAAGCCCGCGGCGACCCGTTCGATGTCGACGCCACGCAGATCTGCCCACGCCAGCCGGTAGATCGCCAGTTGCAGCGGATCTACGGCCTCCCGCCAGCCGGTCTTCCAGTCCACCACCAGGAAGTCGTGGTCGGCTACGCCGGCATAGACGGCGTCGATTCGCCCGCGGATGAGCTGCCCGGCAAGGGGCAGCGTGAAGGCCGCCTCGGTCGCCAGCGGCGCCAAGGACGCGAACCTCCCCGCCTCGAATGCCGCGCAGAGCCGGGAGAAGTCCTGCTCCGAATCGGGCTGCTCCCCACGGTCGTCGTCGTCATCGTCCACGTCGACGAGTGCGCCCTGCCCGTATCGACGTTGAATCCACTCGTGAAACCGTGTGCCCATCCAGGCCCGGCGAGAGGGCGGCCTGGGCATCGGCCGAGCGAGTCGAGCCGCGTAGCCCTCGGGGTCGCGCGCAGCGCCGACCAGCGCCGTGGTGGCGATCCCGACGGGCAGTTCGACGCTTCGTCGTGCTTGCGTGGCTGCGTGGGCCTCGGCCAACAGCAGCTCGCTGTGCAGATCCCAGCCGGCCACGGCCTCCGCTTCGTCGAGCAGGAGCCAATCGTCCGGTGCCTCGTCGCCGCAACGCAGCGCTGCCCGGGCTTCCTCGACCGCGGTGGCGGCCGCACGCCGCCGGCTCAGCGCCTCGGGATCGAGCGGAGCCGGCCAGGCGAACTGCTTAGGCCCGCTACCGGCTGGGTTGGGTCCCGACACCGCGGGCGCCTGGGCCTTGACGTTGCCTGAAGTCGCGGCCTGGGACCACAGCGAAGTCAAGTACCGAGAAGGGCTGCGAGGGGTCGCCAAGCCCACCCGCCAGGTGTGACAGCTGCCCACCACGAGCCGCCGCGCCCGCGTCACGGCCACGTAGGCGAGCCGATCCTCAGCGCGCTGATGTGCCATCGCCAGCTCGTCTCGGTAGTCCTGGAAGCCTGCGTCGCTCACGTCGCGCACCTGGGGGACGGCGGCCGAGTCCCCCCGCAACTCGGCTGGGACGGTCGCGGCGCTGCGCACCCAGTTGGCGGTGACCCGCTCGCTGGGAAAGACCTTCTCGGCCAGGTTCGGCAGGAAGACCAAGTCCCACTCGAGCCCCTTCGCCTTGTGGATGGTCAGCAACTTGACCGAGTTGGCTTCGGAGGGGACGGCCTGCTCCAGCCCCATCCCATGCTCGAGCTCGGCCCTGAGGTAGGCAAGCAGGCCAGCCAGGGACGCCTCGCCGTCCACCCCGACATAGTCGGCCACGGCGTCGATGAAAGTGGCTAGCTGTCTGCGTCCGTCGGGGGCGACCAGGCCGAGTTCGGCGTCCAAGCCCAGGGTTGCGACGACCCGGTGGACCAGGTCGAGCACCGGCTCGGCGGCGTGCCGGCGCAAGCTCTCGAACTCGGCCGCGAACTCCGTGAGCCGGCCCCGGGCCGCCGCGCTGAACGGGTGCGTACCCAGATCTCCCGCCGCCTCGAGCAGGCTGGGCGCGTCGGTCGGATCGACGTCCCCGACCGCGTGCTCCAGGGCCGCTTCGAGTCCGCCCTCAGGCGCGACTGGGAGCCTGGCCAGCTCCGCCGAGCGTCGCCCGAGCAGGGCCAGGTCCCCCGGGCCGATCGCCCACCGGGGCCCCGTCAGCAGCCGAAGGGCGTCCTCGTTCGCCGTCACATCGTCGATCAGCCGCAGCGTCGCGACGACATCGGCGACCTCCGGCAGCCCCAACAACCCGCCCAACCCCACGATCTCTACGGGCACCTCGCGCGCCCGGAGCGCGGAGAAGACCTCGGCAAGATCGGCGTTGCGTCTGCTCAGGACGGCGATCTCGCGCCAGGCGGGCACCCGGCCGGACGCCTGGGCCGCGACGATCTCGTCGGCAACGAACGCCACCTCGTCGGGCCAGGCGTCGAAGGACGCCACCCAGACCTCACCCGGGGCCGCGTCCCGCGGCGCCCTGAGCAGGGTGTCGGAGAGGTCGTAGGCGAGCAGCGGATCGCTGCGCAGCGGCTCGGCCAAGGCGTTGGCGGCGTCCAGGATGCCTTGCCCCGAGCGGCGGTTCACGGTCAGCGCGAACCGCGCCGCCGGGCGTCCGTCTTGGCGCGGGAAGTCGGAGGAGAACGCCAAGATGTTGCTCGCGGCGGCACCGCGCCAGCCGTAGATCGCCTGAAACGGATCACCCACCGCCGTGACCGGATGGCCGAGACCCGACGCCGGCTCGGTGCCCGAGAACAGGGAACGCAGCAGCATGGCCTGCGCTGAGGAGGTGTCCTGGTATTCGTCGAGCAGGACGACCGCAAACTGCTCGCGCAGGCGCGCCGAGACCACCGGGACGTCCGTGGCCAGCCGGGCGGCGACCTCCATCTGGTCGGCGAACTCCACATACCCGAGTCGTCGCTTGAGGGCCTGGTACTCCCTCACCAGGCCGGCCAGTTCAAGGCGTTCCTCGGCGGCCACTCGGGCCGCGCGCACCGACGCGTAGACGGCCCTGCGGTTGTTCAGCGGGGCAACCTCGAGCGCCTGAGCGAAGCGGCGCGCCTGCGCATGCAGCGCCGCACCGGGCACCAGGTGAGCCTGCATCTCGGCGTCCAGTGCCAAGACGCGCTCGGTCACCGAATCCGGTCGCAGCCGCGACAGGTGCTCGAACGGCCCGGCCGCCGCGGCAACGACCCGGCTCGCCAGCCGGAACCTGGCGGCTCCGGTGAGCATCGCCGGATCACCCTCGACCCCGACCCGCAGCCCGTGCTCGCTGACCAGCCGGGCAGCGAAGGCGTCGTAGGTCATGACGACCTGTTGGCCCTCGGTGTCGACGCCTTGCGCCGCCACCACCCCGGCGCGCACCAGCGCGGCTCTGATCCGGCCCGACAGCTCGCCGGCCGCCTTGCGGGTGAACGTGAGCCCCAGCACCTGCTCCGGCTTCACCTGGCCCGTGCCGACCAGCCAGACCACCCGGGCGGCCATCACCGTGGTCTTCCCCGAGCCCGCGCCGGCGACGATCACGCCCGGCTCCATCGGCGCGGTCGCCGCGGCCAACTGCTGCTCGGAGAACCCGATGCCCAAGGCGGCACACAGATCTTGCGGCGTGCGCAGCCGCTGCCCCACTGCGAGAACCGAAACAGTCACGAGATCACCTGCCGAGAGGTGGCCGGGCAACTGCCCGCGAACGCGCAACGCGCACACGCAGAGCCGGGGGTGGCCGGGAAGGCACCGCGCCGCAGGACCTCCGCCGCCTGGGCGATTCGGCGGTGCACCCAGGTCTCGTACCGATCGTCGGCTCCCC
Source organism: Propionicicella sp. (assembly GCA_039811865.1). Classification (GTDB taxonomy): domain Bacteria; phylum Actinomycetota; class Actinomycetes; order Propionibacteriales; family Propionibacteriaceae; genus JBDHZK01. The sequence continues at coordinate 24,349 of JBDHZK010000006.1, forward strand.
TGACCTCGGCCAGCGAGGCCTGGGGCATCACCTTGGGGTAGTCACCGTCCCCCTGGCGCAGGAACACCAACTCCGCACCCGAACAGCGCCGCTCACCCGGCACCTGAGGTTCGAAGGCGCCCTGCTCCACGGCCAACTGGTAGACCCCCAACTGATCGACCGCGGCCACCTCGTTCTTGGTGGGCGCGGTCCGGCCGGTCTTGAAGTCGACCACGCGGAGCCGGCCGTCGGACTCGCGCTCGAGCCGATCTACGCTGCCCACCAGGGTCACCGGTTCGCCGTCCACGTCCACGACGACCTCGAAGCCGACCTCGACCCCGACGAGCTCGCGTGGGTTCGCGCTCGCCCAAGCCGCATAGCGCGCCAGCGCCTGCTCGGCCTCGACCCGCTCCGCGGCCGACACCCACGCCGCCTCGAACGGGATCTGATCCCACACTCGCCCGAGGTTCGTCCCCAGCTCATCGAGTTCCAAACCTTCGGTTTGGGCGTGTTCGGCCAGCGTGTGGATTATCGACCCGAGGGTCAGCGCGTTCGACCGCCCCGACTCGCCGCGCACCTGCCTGGAGCAGAACCACTTGCGCGGGCAGTCCAGCAGTGCCTGCACGTGACTGCCGGAGAGGCGCAGCGGCCGGCGCCCGGCCTCGGTTGGCGTATCCGTCACCTCGAGCAAGCCCCACCAGTTGGCGGGGTCGGCCGCCGGCACCAAGGGACGTCCCCCACGATCGCGCGCCTCTGCCAAGACGGCCAGCCGCTTTGCCGCCGCCGCCGCCAGCCCCGGGCTGGCCTGCGGGTCGACGCTGGTGCGGCGCAGTTCGGCCACCAATCCGGTGAGATTGAGCGGACGGCCGGGCCGACCGGACACGGAGCGTACCGGGATCCGTAACTCGTGGATGAACCGGGAGGGCTGGTCGGCCTCACCGTCGGTGCCGGCTACGGCCGTCACCACCAACCTGCGCGTGGCGCGCGTGATCGCGACGTAGAAGAGCCGCCGTTCCTCGGCAAGGATCTCTCCCGCCGAATCGGGCCGCGGGTCGCGTCCGGTCGCCTCGGCCAGCTCCTCGACCGCCAACAACGTTCCGCGGCGACGCACGTCTGGCCAGACCCCCTCCTGCACCCCTGCCACCACGACGAGCTCCCACTCGCGACCCTTGGCGCGGTGGGCCGTCAACACCCTGACCGCCTGCCCGCGCACGCTGCCTTCGCGCTGCGTGTCGGCCGGGATCCGCTGCGCTGCCACCTCGCCCAAGAAGGCGGCCAGGCCGCGGCTGCCGACCACCTCCTCGGAGTGCTCGGCAAGCTCGAACAGCGCGCAGACAGCGTCCAGATCGCGGTCGGCCCGACGACCGCTCTCACCTCGAGCGGCCGCCTGGGCGGCGAGCCGCTCCGGCCAGCTCGTGCCAGACCACAAGGCCCAAAGCGCTTCCTGGGCGTTGGCGCCCCTTGCCAGGTTCTCCTCCACCTGGATCAGCAAGCTCGCCAGGGCCCGCGCCTGGTCGGCGCCGGCGAGATCGGGGTAGTCGGCCAAGACCTCCGGAGCCGCCAGAGCGCGGGCGATCAACTCACCGGACGACCGTGGCAGGTCCACCCCGCCCGACTCCGCGCGCTCGGCGGCCCGCAGACCGCGCCCCAGGGCGCGCAGAGTGACGCTGTCCAGCCCGCCCAACGGCGACGTCAGTAGCCGGTACGCCTCATCGGCGTTGGGTCGGCGACCCCGCGAAATCACATCCAGCGCCAAAAGCAACGGCCTCACGGCGAGTTCCGCGGCAAGCGGGATCTCGTCCCCCGCCACCTCGACCGGGACGCCCGCCGCCACCAACGCGCGCCGCATCGGCGGGATCCCCCGGCGTCCCGAACGAACGAGGACGCACATCCGCGACCAGGGCACGCCCTCGACGACATGAGCCACGCGCAACAGGTCCGCGATGTGCTCGGCCTGGGCGCCCTCGCCTTCGAAGGTGAATGCCTCCACCCGGGCGCCGCGCGGCGCCCCGTCCGCCGAGCGGAGCGCGCGAACGTGCTGAGCGGGCAGCCCTGCGCTGGGCAGTCGGTCGGCCACCCGCCTGGTGACGGCCTCGAGCTCCACACACTGACGATGCGATCGGCCGAGCACCAGGGTCCGGGCCGGACCGCCGGGCCCTGCGAAGTCGTCGCCGAACTCCGCCAAGGATCGGGGCTGGGCTCCCCGAAAGCCGAACACGGCCTGGTCGGGGTCACCGGCGGCCACCAATGCTCCGCCGGGGCCTGACAGTTGACGAAGCAGGCCGATCTGGGCGCCGTCGAGCTCTGGATACTCATCTACGTAGATGACCCCAAGCTCTGCCCGCAGGGTCTGCGCAACCTGCTCGTGGGTCACCAGCAACCTGGCCCGATGGACCAGTTCGCCGTAGTCAAGGGCCTGTTCGAAGTCGAGCCCGTCCAAGTAGGCCTCGCCGAACTCCCCCGCGCTCACCCACTCGGGACGCTCCTGGACCTGTCCTGCAGCCGCCACGTCGGCTGGGTCCAACCCGAGTTGCCGCGTCCGCGCGAGCAGGTCGCGCAACTGCGCGGCGAATCCCTGGGTCGGGTGGGCGCCGGCCAACTGCTCGGGCCAGCGGCGGGGGCCGTGCTCGGCGAGCACCTCGCGAACTCGGAACTCCTGCTCGGGAGCGGTCAGCAACCGCACCGACGCACCGAATGGCTCCAGATCGCCGAAGCGCCGGACGATGGCCAGGCACAGCCCATGCAGCGTCAGGGCCAGTACAGAGTCGACCGTGCGGCCGAGGCGGCCGGCGATCCGCGTCCTCAAGTCCACCGCCGCCCGCCGCGAGAAGGTGAGCACCAGACATCGGCGGCCGGCCCGCAGCCGCGCCACCGCGGCCTCCACCAGGGCAGTGGTCTTGCCGGTGCCAGGCCCGCCCAACACGAGCAAGCCGCCCTCTGCGTGGGCAAGGACCTGCTCTTGGCCGGAGTCCAATGTGGGCGCGACCCATTCCGCGTTCGGCGCGATCAGTCGGTACGGCCCGGTGGAAGGCATCACGACGCCAATGCAATCACCCGGGTCCGACAATCCTGGGCTCGATCCGGCGCCGAACGTGCACCAGGCGCCCGGTTAGGCTCGACCTGTGCCCCCGACCCGTCGCGAACTACTGGACGCGGTCGCGCTCGCCGTCGGGGCCGTCCCCCCGGGGACGACGGTCAGCTACGGCGAGATCGCCCGGCTCGTCGGAACCGGCCCGAGGCAGGTCGGGGCGGCGTTGGCCCAACTGGGCGACGAGGTCGACTGGTGGCGGGTGATCCGTTCGGACGGCCGCATCGCGGCGCACCTGGTGGCCGAGGCCACCAGGCGGCTAAGCGCCGAGGGAGTGTCGGTCGTGGACGGTCGCGTCAGGCGGGTTTGAGCGGGCTCGAATCGCGGGCGGCGCCGCCTCGCCCACAGGGGTGGGCGGACTGGCGGGTAACTCTCGGATATGCAAGGGTTGAGCCGCTGTCGCGCGTTGCCCCGGCTCGGCCGACCCATGGCTCGGGCCCAACGACTCGCCAGGATGTATGTCTGGCAGCAGCCATGAATCCGTGAGGTGCGGAGTCAAATAGGTAAGGGAGAAGTACATGGCGCAAGGAACCGTCAAGTGGTTCAGTGCCGAAAAGGGATACGGTTTTATCGCTGTCGAGGGTGCCGACCAGGACGTGTTCGTCCACTACTCGGCGATCGACACGACCGGATTCCGATCGCTTGATCAGGGCCAGGAGGTCGAGTTCGAGATCACTTCCGGCCCCAAGGGACCGCAGGCCGATCGCGTTCGCATTCGCAACTGATCGTCCGTGGGAGCCGGGCGCGCCATTGGGCGCGTCCGGCTCTCGCCTTTTGTGTTACCAGTTTCCCAGGAGGTCCGATGCCCGCCACCGAGATCAAGGTCGATATCGCCGGACGGGTGCTCACGCTCACCAACCTCGACAAAGTGCTGTATCCCGCCACCGGATTCACCAAGGCCGAGGTCATCGACTATTACCTGAACATCGCCGCGACGATCCTGCCGCATTTGGCCGATCGGGCGATCACCAGGCTGCGTTTCCCCGACGGGACCGGGCCCAATGCGTTCAGCTTCTACGAGAAGAACGCTCCGAACGGCTGTCCGGGGTGGGTTCGGCTGCAACGCGTCGCCGCGTCCGACTCCGACATCGACTATGTCGTCGCCGACAGCCCGGCCACGCTGGTCCTGCTGGCCAACTACGCGGCGCTGGAACTGCACACCCCGCAATGGCGAATCCCGGCGCCGGCGCCTGGCCTGATCCGGCTGGACGCGCCGGACGCGCCCGCGTCCGACCTGCTCGTGATCGACCTGGACCCGGGGGCGGGGACCACCATGGCCACGTCCGCCAAGGCCGCCTTGCTGGCCGCCGCGCGCCTCGCGGCGGACGGGCTGATCGCCTATCCGCGCACGTCCGGGAGCAAGGGCCTGCAGTTGCAGGCGGCCATCGAACCGGTCTGCGGACGCCGGGCCACGGCGTACGCCCGCCGGGTGGCGCTGGATCTGGTGGCCGCTCAACCCGACCTGTTCATCGTTCAGAACTCGGTGGCCGCCCGGGCCGAAAAGGTGTTCGTCGACGTTCTGCAGAACCAGTCGGCCCGCAACACGATCGCCAACTACTCCCTGCGTGGCCGCGACCGCCCCACCGTGGCCACCCCGATCACCTGGGACGAGGTAGCCGAGGCCGCGCAGGGACGGCCCCTGGCGTTCGTCGCCGGCGACGTCCTTGCCCGGGTCGAGGAAATGGGGGACCTGGCCGCGGATCTGTTGGCCGATTCGGGGGCACCCCTTCCCCTTACTGACGAGTAAAGGTCCCTGGCCTTACCATTCACTCGTGACCGAACCCGATCCGCAGCGCCGCCAACGTCTACCCCGAGCGCAGCGCCGCGCACTGCTGCTCGCCGCCGCCACCGAGGTATTCGCCCGGCAGGGCTATCACGATGCCTCGATGGACGCCGTGGCCAAGGCCGCCGGGGTGACCAAGCCGGTGCTTTATCAGCATTTCGATTCCAAACTCGAACTGCTGCGGGCGGTGATCGTCGGCGCGAGCCAGGACTTGCGGGATCGCGTTTCGGCCTCCATGTCGAGTACGGATGAGGGGGTACATCCGTTCGTCGGCGCCATCGACGCTCTGTTCGCGTTCGCCGCATCGGAGAATCATGCGTTCGAACTCATCTTCGAAGCCGAACTTCCGCAGGACCCCGTGGTCAAGGAAGCCATCCTGGGCAACACGCAGGAAATCGCGCTCGAGGCGGGTCCGGTCATCGCGCGCAGTTCGGGCCTGGACGACGTGCGGGCAGCTCAGTTGGCCTGGAGCCTGATCGGCATGGGCACGTTCGCCGTCCGGCACTGGAAGCGCAGCGGGTCGTTGCTGCCCGTGGACGAGGCGGCCCAGTTGATCGCCGACCTGACCTTGTCAGGGCTCGGCCAGTGGCCCCCCCGGGGTTGACCGGAGCGACGAGCCGTCTTCCGATCCATACCCCGGGTCCGGATACATTTGGCTAACCCGCAGGTAAGTCAGGAAGGTCTCGCATGAGCATGGCCAGTCAGCCCGGTGGCGCTGCCCGCCTGGAACCCCCCGTCGCGACGCTCTCGCTGGAGGCCCCGGCTCCTCCCCCCGTGGTGACCCAGACGCAGGCGCCCCAGATGGCCCCCGCGGTGGACGCCGCCCAGGTGCCGGCCTTGGACGCCAAGGCCGACGAGTTCCTGGCCGCGATCGACGCCGCGGAGGCGAAGTCGCCGCAGTTCTCCGCCCAGGCCGATGCCGTGCGCAGCATGGGCGACGAGGACATCCGCCGGGCCGCGGAGACGTCCAATCGCCTGCTGCAGGCCCCGGTCCGCGCCCTCCAGGAGGGCGGGATCGCCCAGGGCTCCAAGGTGGGCAACACGTTGCTTCAGTTGCGCCGGACCGTGGAGGCGCTCGACCCGAGCCAGACCCGGGGGGCGAAGAAGTTCCTCGGGATCATCCCGATGGGCGAGCAGATCCAGGACTACTTCCGCAAGTACCAAAGCGCCCAGTCGCATTTGAACGGGATTCTGCACGCCCTGCGCAGCGGTCAGGACGAGCTGACCAAGGACAACATCGCGCTGACGATGGAAAAGCAGAACCTGTGGACGGTCATGGGCCGGCTGAACCAGTACGTCTACATCGCCGAACGCCTGGACGCCAAGCTGACCGCCAAGATCGCCGAACTCGAGGTCACCGATCCCGAGAAGGCGAAGGTGATGAGCCAGGACGTCTTGTTCTACGTGCGCCAAAAGCACCAGGACCTGCTGACGCAACTGGCTGTTTCGATCCAGTCGTACCTGGCCATCGACATCGTGATCAAGAACAACATCGAGTTGATCAAGGGTGTCGACCGGGCGTCGACCACGACGGTGGCGGCGCTGCGGACGGCCGTGATCGTCGCTCAGGCTCTCGGCAACCAGAAGCTGGTCCTGGACCAGATCACGGCGCTTAACACCACCACCTCCGGGCTGATCCAGCGGACGTCGGAGATGCTGCGCGACAACTCCGCCGCGATTCAGCAGCAGGCGGCTTCGTCGACCATCGGTCTGGAGCAACTGCAGGCCGCGTTCGCGAACATTTACCAGACGATGGACTCGATCGACGAGTTCAAGCTGAAGGCGCTGGACACGATGTCGGCGACGATCGGCGTCTTGGAGAACGAGGTCGTGAAGTCGCGCGACTACCTGACGCGGGTGCAGCAGCAGGACTCCCGGCAGGCACTGCCGGAAATCAAGCTCGACCAGCGCTGAGGTTTCGATGGGGCTGTTGGATTGGCTGACGGGTCCTTCGAGACCCGAGGCACAGTTGCCGGTCGACGCCGCCCCCGCGCCCGCCCCGACGGCGGCCGACCTGGAGGCGGCACTGCAGGATGTGGAGGCGATGGTCGCGGACGGACGCGTCCCGGCCGTCGTCAGCGCCCGCGTGCGGCGGATCACCCGGAGCGTCCGGGAGACGTTGCCGCGAATCGGCAACCTGGGCTTGGGCAGTCTCGACTCGTTCTCGGTGATCGCGACCGCCACCGATTACCTGCCCGAGGCGATCGGGGCCTACGTCCGGTTGCCGCGGGACTGGGCGGACTCTCGTCCGATCGAAAACGGCAAGACCTCCTTGCTGTTGCTGGTCGATCAGCTCGATCTACTCGGCGGCACGATGGACAAGATTCGCGACGCGGTCAACCGGACCGATGCCGAGGCCCTGATCACGCATGGTCGATTCTTGCGCCAGCGGTTCGGGCACGCGGCCGACGCGGACGCGCTTCCCCCGGTGGAGGCGTCGGTGCCGCCGCCGCGCTCAGCAACAGCCAACCCTCTCAACCTGGACTAGCCGATGCATCCATCCCAGAACGAACTCTCCGACGCGCTGGGCGCCTTGGTCGAGTTGGCCGCCGAGTTGGACGTCGACCCGGTCGCCGCCCGCACCGACGGTGAGCAACTGGCTGCGGCCGTCGCCGAGTCCGGCAAGGCCGCCTACGTCGACTGGGCGACGCAAACCGGACGCGGGCCCGGCGCGACCGAGTTCGTCGAGGCGGCCATCCGGGGCCGTCGATGGCGCGCCTCCCCCGTACCGACCCTGGGCTTGCTGACCGCGGCCGGCAACCCTCGCGCCAAGGAGTACGCCGCCGCGCTGGTCGCCGTCTGTTCGGCCGCCGTCCTACTCGGCGAACCCTCACCGGCCGTCGCCGGGGCGGCCCAGATGGCCGGAGCGGCCCAACTGGCGGCGCTCGGCCCACGCCCCGGTGTCCCGACCGCATCGCCGGACCCGCAGGCGGATTTCACCTCCCGCGCGCCGCAGCTACTGAACGAGGTGCTGGGCAAGCTCAACGCCAACCAGTCGAAGCTGTTCGATCTGCGCCACATCGACCCCCTAGCTCCCGGTGCGTTCGGTTCGCTGCAGAGCCCCACCCCGTCGTGGCCGACGCCGACGCCCCCGGTCGGGCCGGCCCCGCTCGACCCGACGCCGTCCGGTTCGGCACCCACCCAGGCGCCCACCGCGGCCGCCGCACCAGCCCCGGCCGCCGACGAACCCGAGTCCGAGCCCGAGCCACCGGCCAAGACCCTGGAGGAACTCCTCGCCGAATTGGACGCTCTGGTGGGGCTATCTCGAGTGAAGACCGAGATCCACCGGCAGTCGGCCGTGCTGCGGGTGGAGGGACTGCGCCACAAGGCGGGCCTGCGTAGCCCGACCATCACCAGGCATCTCGTTTTCGTCGGCAACCCGGGTACCGGCAAGACGACCGTGGCGCGGTTGGTCGCCGGCATCTATCGGGCGTTGGGCCTGCTCTCGAAGGGACAACTGGTAGAGGTCGACCGCTCCGAACTGGTCGCGGGATACCTCGGCCAGACCGCGATCAAGACCGCGGAGGTCGCTGCCAAGGCGATCGGCGGCGTCCTGTTCATCGACGAGGCCTACTCGCTCAACGGCGACCAGTACGGCGAGGAGGCGATCAACACCCTCGTCAAGGAGATGGAGGACAACCGTGACGACCTGGTCGTCATCGTGGCCGGGTACCCCGTCCCGATGGAGATCTTCATCGCCAACAACCCCGGTCTGGCCAGCCGTTTCAGGACGACCATCACCTTCGACGACTACACCGACGACGAACTCGTCGGCATCTTGACGACCATGGCCGCGGCCTCCGACTACGACCTGGGTGAGGGCGTCGAGGAGCGTTTTCGGGAGCAGTTGTCGCAGCAGTTGCGCGACTCCACGTTCGGCAACGGGCGGTTCGCCCGCAACACCCTGGAGGCCGCCGTCGGCCACCACGCCTGGCGGCTGCGAGAGGTGACCGAACCGACGCTGGAACAGCTACGCACGCTCCTGCCGACCGACTTCGAGGACGAGCCGGCGCCGGCCGCCGAAGCTCATGGCCCCGACGCGAAGTGGGGTGTCGCCGATCCCGATGCCCCGGCCGGTGACCTCAACGACCCGGCTGCCGAGAGCGAGTCCGGCGACGACGCTGCCCCGAGCGGATCGGACGAGACGTGAGCGCCCCCACCACTGCCCCTGCGCGGGCGTCCGGCGTGCCCGCCAGCCCCGGCGAACTGGCGCTGGCCGCACGCGCCGGGATGGCGCATTCGGGTCCCCAACGACCGCGAACCCTGGCCCTGCTGCGCTGGCTGCAGGTGGTGTGCCTGGTCGCCGCCCTCGCGATGGCCGGCATCGGGGCGGTCGTCTGCTGGAACGCGCGCCAGGACGCCATCGCCGCGGCCGGCCACGCCACGCAGTACCAGCGCCTCACCCAGATCCGGGCGCATCTGTTGACCGCGGACGCCATCTCGGGGCAGATCTTCGTCCTGCCCACCGACGACGCGGCCCAGTACCCCGTGTACCTGAGCGAGTTGGCCGGCGCCAGCAAGCTGATCGTCGAGGCGGGGGGCGCGCAGGCCGGCGACCGCGACCAACTCGCCGCGATCAACACGGCGGTCAGCCGCTTCGCGGCCGCCATGTCCGCTGCCCGCGCGGCCAACACACCGTTGGGCAAGGAAAGTGCGGCCGCCGACTTGGTGAAGGCCAGCGCGGCGCTGCGCACCGACGCCATCGCGCCGCTCGACCAGCTGGTGCAGGCCAACCAGGCGGGGATCACGGGGGGTTCGCTCGACGCCGGCCGATGGATCTTCGCCGCCCTTGGCATCGGGACGCTCGCCTTGGTGCTGGTGAGCGCCTACCTGGTGGCCGTCCGGTTCCGGCGCGTCGTGAACCTGGGGTTGGCGCTCGCCCTGGTGTTACTCGGCGCGGCCTGGGCGATCGGGGCGACCACCCTCGGCGGCGTCGCGACCCAGACCGACGTCACCGCCGAGCAGCATGTGGCCTCCGCGGCGGCCGACGCACGCCAGGCCGTCCTGAATGCCCGGACGCAGGAGTCGCTCGGCCTGCTGGATTCCGGCTCGGCCGCCTCGTACGAGAAGCAGTGGGCTTCTTCCGTCGCGACCGCCTCGGCGGCCATCCAGTCGCTGGCAAAGTCCAATCCCGCGCTGACCGGCCAGTTGAACGCCTACACCGCGGCCCACAAGTCGCTGCGCGCCTTGGCTGACGCCGGCAAGCCCCAACAGGCCGCCAGCGCCACGCAGGCAACCCGGTCGGCCGCTTCGACCCTCGATACGGCCTTGGCGAAGCTGACGACGACGAGCGCCGGCAAGGTCGCCACAGCGCTGACGTCGGCGTCGCTGCCCCTGGAACTGGGTGCCCTCGGGGTTGGCGTCTGCGCCGCGCTGGCCGGCGCGGCTGCCACGGTCGGGATCGACCAACGCCTGCGGGAATACCGGTGAGCGCCGTCGCCCCCGCGGCCCCGGGACGCCTCGGCGTTCCCGTCGAGGCGCGCGACCTGCTCAGCTATCTGTCTGCGCTGACCGATTGGGTCAGCCGCCGCCGGGAGGAACTGGACGCCCTGGACGCGGCCGTCCTCGCCTCGCCGGAGCGGAGGTCGCTGACCTCGGACATCGCGTTGTCGATGACGATCTGGCAGGCGGTCAAGGACCGGACGGATCTGCTGGAGGCCACGTGGGACTCCGGTCGGGTCGGGCCGGTGGAGCGCGAGAAGCTTTCCACGCTGATCTGGGGACGGCTCGAGCCTGGCGGGACCCGCGGGTCGGGCTCGGCGCTCGGCGGCGCCTCGCTGCCGGAGGCGTGCCGCCTGTCCGACGCCCTCGCCGGCCAGCTGCGCAGCCGGCTGAACCTGGACGCCTCGGCCGAGCAGCACGCGTCCCGTTTGCGCGATCTGCGCGCCCAACTCGAGCGTATCCGCGACCAGGTCGCCCTCGAACCACCGGCCGCCCGTCAGGGCGCCGAGGCGAAACTGACCGCCCTTTCGCTCCGGGTGGCCGAGATCAGCCAAAAGCAGGAGCGGGGCGGCGACGTCGGCGGCCTGATCGGACCCCTGGAGATCGACGCCGCCAGATACGAACGCGACCTGATCGTCGGTGGCGCCCGGCGACGGGAGGCCCGCGACAAGCTCGAACTCGCGCGCGTCCGGCTCGGCGAGCTGCGTGCGCGCGGGCAAGCCGTTTCCGAACTGGTCGCCCGAACGGTCGCAACGCTCGACGCTCCACCGAAGTACGCCGTCCCCGATCTGGACGCGCTCGGCGCGGTGCCCAACACCGCCCAGGCGATCGACGCCTACGTCGTCCGCCTCGACCAGGTCGGTCGGGCACTTGATGTCGTGGAACAGGCCTACGGTCAGGCCATGGCCGGCTACGAGAAGTTGGGAGTCAGGATTTCGGCGGTACGGGCGAAGTCGGGTGGCCAAGACCCGGTGGTCGGTGAGTTGCTCGCGTTGACCGACGAACTGTTCGCCCGGCGCCCGGCCCCGGTCGAGGCCTTGAAAGCGTTGGTGGCTGGGCTGGAGTGGTTGACCGGGGGTGGCGCGTGAAGTGCACCCAGCCCGGCTGCTCGGGAGACATCGAGGACGGCTACTGCAACGTCTGCGGAATGCCGCCCACACCCGGCCCGGCGGCCGCACCCGCTGTCCCCCGGACCCCGACCGCGGCCGTCCCGACGCCGACGAAGTCACCCGGCCCCGCGCGTTCGTCCGGACCAAGCCCCGCAGGGTTTCGGCCCCCCGCTCCGCCGGGGAGCGCCCCCAATCCCCCGGCCCGCCCGTCGAGCGCCCCGGTCACCCCCGCGAACGTTTCGGCCGCCGCGCCGGCCACCAGTCGCGGCGTCCCGGGGGCGCGTCCGGCCAAACAGGCGACCGCGGTTTGTCGCCAGCCCGGCTGCACCGGCCGGATCATCGACGGCTACTGCGATGTCTGCGGGGCTCCCCCGGCGGGCGCACCCAGCCCCGGCGCCGCGGTTTCCACAGTCACGCGTGGGTCGGTGCAACTCGGGTCGACAGCCCTGGGCTCGGCACGCGTCCTGTCGGCAAACGCGCCGACCCGGCGCGTGGGGACGGGACGGCTCCGCTCTGCTCGCCTGGGGGCCGGCCTGACGGTCGTCCCCGCCGCTCCCGAGATCGACCCGGCGCAGGTCGTCATGGCCGATCCGGTGGTCCCCGAGGAACGCCGCAACTGCCCCAATTGCGGGGCCCCCGTGGGGCGCTCCAGCGAGGGTAAACCGGGCCGCACAGAAGGCTTTTGCCCCAACTGCCGCCGGCCGTATTCGTTCGACGCCAAGCTCCGGCCGGGCGATCTGGTCGCCAACCAGTACCGAATCGTGGGTCCGCTCGCCCACGGTGGAATGGGCTGGGTGTACCTGGCCCGGGACCAGAACGTCTCCGACCGCTGGGTCGTGTTGAAGGGGCTGCTCAACGCCGGCGATGCGGACGCGCTGGCCGCCACCATCAGCGAGCAGCGGTTCCTGGCCCAGGTGGAGCACCCGCTGATCGTCGAGATCTACAACTTCGTCACCCACGACGGTGCCGGCTACATCGTGATGGAGTACGTCGGCGGACGGTCCCTGAAGCAGTTGCTGAAGGAACGCCTGGCCGCCAACGGCGGGGTCTACGACCCGCTGCCGGTCGAGCAGGCGATCGCGTTCATCGTGGAGATCCTGCCGGCGTTCAGCTACCTCCACGAGCAGGGGCTGCTGTACTGCGATTTCAAGCCCGACAACCTGATCCAGGTCGGCGACTCGGTGAAACTGATCGACCTCGGCGGCGTTCGCCGGGCCGACGACGACCACTCGCCGATCTTCGGCACGGTCGGCTATCAGGCGCCCGAGGTTTCGACGCTCGGGGCCAGCGTGGCGTCCGACATCTTCACCATCGGCCGGACGCTGATGGTGTTGTGCAGCGAGTTCAAGGGCTATCAGTCGACGTACGAGTTCACCCTGCCGCCGGTCTCCGAGACCCCGCTGTTCACCGAGTACGACTCGTTCCACCGGCTGCTCGCCAAGTGCTGTGCGCTCGCCCCGGCGGATCGGTTCAGCAGCGCGGACGAGCTGCGGGTGCAGCTGCTCGGTGTGCTGCGCGAGGTGGTGGGCTCGAAGACGCCCGGCGTGGCCACGTCCACCGCCAACTCCCTGCTGTTCGATCCACCGTTGGTGTCGTCGGACCGGTTCGACTGGCGGCAACTGCCCAAGCTCCGCCTGGACACCACCGACCCCAACTACGCCTGGCTCGCTTCCATCGACCTGCCCGATCCGGTCGAGGCCCTGGCGGCCTTGTCCGAGCCGCCGCAGTCGTCGGCGGAGATCTACCTGGCCCGGTGCGACGCCGCGCTCAGGCTGGGCAACCAGCAGGTGCTGCGAGACAACGTCAACGCGCTGCTGACCGCCGATCCGTGGGAATGGCGGGCCGTCTGGATGGCGGGTCTGGGCGCCTTGATCGCCGGCGATTACGAGACCGCCAAGAGTTCCTTCAACGCGGTTTACGGCCAGGTGCCCGGCGAGCTGGCGCCGAAGCTCGCGCTCGCCGTGGCGTGCGAGAACGGATCCGACGAGGCGATCGCGGAGCGGTTGTATCAGATCTGCGCAAGCACGGACGCCAACTATGTGACCGCCGCAGGCTTCGGCCTGGCCCGCATCCGCGCCCAGCGCGGAGACCTGCGCGGGGCGCTCGACGCGCTCGACCTGGTGCCGAGCACCAGCCGCGGGTTCAACGAGAGCCGACGCCTGAAAGCCGAGCACATCCTCTCCCTGGGCAAGGGATTGCCCGACTTGGCCGAGGCGATGAAGATGATCCGATCGGCACGGCTGGACTCGGCGGTCAACGACGAGTTCGAAGTGACCATCTTGGAGAAGGCGCTCGCCGAGGTCGAGGCCAAGGGGGCGGCGGGCTCGCTCAAGGTCGGTGACACGCCCGCCACGGAGAACAGCCTGCGTGACCGGCTGGAGGTCGCATATCGCCAGTTGGCGCGGCACAAGACTCGGCCGGACGACCGTACGATCCTGGTTGACAAGGCCAATCGCATTCGCAGATGGAGCCTGACATGAGCGACGACGCCACCTGGGAACAGCCGAACTGGTCGACGCTCCCACCGAACTCGGGATGGGGACCGGCCAACTCACCCGACCGGCTCGACTTCGACCCGCGTCCGGTCCCGATGCCCGCCACCCATGGCCAGGTCGCGCCCAAGCCGGCCCAGCAAGCCGGGGCCGAGCCGGCGCCGTCCTCCCCCGAGCCGGCACGGCCCTCCCCCGAGCCGGCACCGTCCTCCGGTGAGCCGGCACCGCCTGATCCCACCAGCCCCGCCACGGTGGACGACGCGACCTGCCCGGCCTGCGGTGCCCGGATCGTCGGCGACGAGTCGTTTTGCGAGAGCTGCGGCAATCCCCTGGTGCCCACCCTTCCCCCGCGCCAGCCCACCGCCGCGCCCGAGGGGTCGGCGTCCACCCGCCCCAACCCGGGCCGAGGTGCTCCGGCGCGTCGCTGCGCCGATTGTGGCGGCGAGGTGGGGCCGGACGGCTACTGCCAAACCTGCGGCGCGCGGGCACCGAGCGAACGCGACCACTTCGTGGAACAACCGGCCAGTTGGGTCGCGGCAGTCTGCGACCGTGGCGTGCGCCACGAACGCAACGAGGACGGCCTGGCCGTGGCGGCGTCGGCCGAGCAAGGCACCCGGTGCGTGCTCGTGGTTTGCGATGGGGTTTCGACCTCTACCGATTCCCACCTCGCCTCGCTGGCCGCGGCGCGCCGGGCGCGCGACGTCCTCGCGGCGAACCAGGCGACCGGCATGGATACCCCGCAGAGCCGCGATGCGGCCATGTTCGCTTCCCTCACCGACGCCGCGGCCAAGGCGCAGGCGACCGTCTTGGCGAATACCGCCGCCGACTCCGACAACGCCGCCTCGTGCACGTTCACCGCGGCCGTGCTGGAAGGCGGCCGAATCTTCCACGCCAACTTGGGCGACTCGCGGTCGTACTGGTTCGGCGACGACGGCCGCAACCTGCAGCTGACCACGGACGACTCCGTGGCGCAGGCCCGCATCGCGATGGGCGTCCCCCGCGAAGAGGCCGAATCCGGCTACGGAGCTCACGCCATCACCCGCTGGCTGGGACGCGACGCCGAGGAGATCGTCCCTACCTGTGGCGCGCTCGACGTGCCGGGGCCGGGCTGGCTCCTCACCTGCTCGGACGGGCTTTGGAACTACGCCAGCGAACCGGACGCCCTCGCTGCGCAGTTGCGGGCCGCGATCGGCCCGGGCATCTCGCCCAGCGACCCGCTACCGATCGCCCGTTCGTTGGTCACGTGGGCGAACGGCCAAGGGGGCCGGGACAACATCTCCGTCGCCTTGGCCAGGGTGAGTCCCGGGTTGCCGGATCCCGACCCGCCCCAGGCGGCGCCTAACCTGGATCAGTCCCCGACTCCCACACCAGCCTGAGGAGGCCCCTGTCATGGCGCAGTTTGCGTCCACCGTGTTCCAAAACGAGTTCCTGCCCGATGGCGGGACGGACGTGAACGCCATCGTCACGGTCTCGTGCACGGGCGCGGGTGCCGCTGGAAGTTCGGGCGGAGCCGCCGGCGAGATTGTCATCGTCGACACGTCCGGTTCAATGGGCGACCAGAACATGGAGGCCGCCAAGGCGGCAGCGATGACGGCGCTGGACCAGATCATCGACGGCACCTGGTTCGCGGTGATCGCGGGCAACCACCGGGCCTACCTCGCCTACCCCATGGTGCAGCGCGGCGCCGGCATGGTCCCGATGAATCCGCAGACCCGGGCGGAGGCCCGCCGGGCGATCACGTACTTCCGAGCGGACGGCGGGACGGCCATCGGTAGCTGGCTGAACTTGGCCCGGGCGCTGTTCGATTCGGTCGGCGTGCTGACCCAAAAGCACGTGATCCTGCTCACCGACGGCGAGAACCACAACGAGACCCCACAGCAGCTCGATGCGGCGATCCGCAACTGCGTCGGCCAATTCCAGGCCGATTGCCGCGGCGTCGGCGTCGAGTGGAAGGTATCGGAGATCCGCAAGATCGCCCAGGCGCTACTAGGGACGGTCGACATCATCCCGAACGCCGCCCAACTTGGCCCAGCCTTCGCCGAGCTGATGCGCAAGTCGATGGGCCGCGGGGTGGCCGACGCGCAGTTACGGGTCTGGACGCCGCAAGGCGCGCAGGTGCTATTCGTCCGTCAGGTCTCCCCCAACGTGGCCGATCTCACGCACCGGGGCGTCGCCGTGAACCCGCTGACGCAGGGCTACCCCACCGGATCTTGGGGTGATGAGGAGCGCGACTACCACATCGCCGTCCGGTTGCCGGCGAAGTCGCTGGGCCAAGAGCAGTTGGCCGCCCGCGTCCAGATCGCGGTGAACAACGACGTGCTCACCCAAGGTCTGGTGAAGGCGAAGTGGTCCGCGGACGATTCGCTGACCGCCCGAATCAATCCCGAGGTCGCTCATTACACCGGGCAGACCGAACTGGCCACGGCGATCCAGGAGGGCCTGGCGGCCAAGGCTCTGGGCGACACCGCCACGGCCACGATGCGGCTGGGCCGGGCCGTCCAGCTGGCCAGCCAAACCGGAAACGACGAGGCCACCTCGAAGCTGCGCAAGGTGGTCGACGTTCAGGACGCCGACACCGGCACCGTGCGCCTGAAGCGCGCGGTCGACCGGGCCGACGAGATGGCGCTGGACACCTCGTCCACCAAGACGACCAGGATTCGAGGCTGAGATGGCGACCTGTCCCGACGGGCACCAGACGCAAACCACCGACTACTGCGAGATCTGCGGGCTGCCCGTGGACGCGCCGGCGGACGCTCCGGCGCCGAAGGCTCCCCCAGCCGCCCCGATCGCGGGCCAGCCGTGCCCGAATTGCTCGGTGGTGAACCCTCCGGACGCCTTGTTCTGCGAGGCGTGCGGCTACGACTACACCACCGGCACCCTCCCTCGCGGCACGGTGGCGGAGTTGCTCAACTTGACGGGGAAGCCCGCTCCCCCGGCGGACCCCGAGCCCACTTCGCAAGCCGAGCAAAGCGAAGCCACCACCCCACCCGCTACCCCCGTGCCCGCTGCGCCCCCGGCGGACCTTGAGCCCACTTGGGAAGCCGAGCCCAGCGAAGCCACCACCCCGCCCGCTACCCCGGCAACCACTGCTCCCGCCGCGGACCCTGGGCTCGTCGAAGGGCCGCCCCCCTCGCCGGCCGTCGAGACGGCCGCCGATGACGAACCACCCACCCGCTCGCGTCGTCCGGTCGGGGCACCAGCCCAGTTGGACACCGTCGCGGAGATCTGGATCGATCCCGACTGGTACCGCCTGCAGGCCAGCCCAG
>JBDHZK010000007.1:0-39889 GCA_039811865.1 Propionicicella sp.
GCGGCCAGCCCCACGTCGTCGATTGATGCCGCGGCAAGCTTGGCGAGGGCCGCGATGTCGTCCAGAAGCGCCGCCAGTCCCCCGCTCATCGAGACGAACCGCCGGGATGATCGATGCGTGCGCGACTCTGCATGCGTGGCAGGGTAGCGCGTGGCCGACGGGCCGAGTTCGCCAGCGGACGCGCCAAACACCCCCAACCGCGACGAACGGCTAGGTCACCAGCTCGAAACCCCACCGCGCTGGGCCGGTTGGGACGCCAGCTGCCGAAGATCGGCGAGCAGAGCCGGAAGGTCGGCGTACACGATCGCCGCGTCGGTGGCCCCCGAAACACCGATGGTCACCGCCCCGGCCGCCCGCCCGGCGCCCAAGCCCGAGGGTGAATCCTCGATCACCCCACAGCGATCGATCGGGACCCCGAGCCGCTGGGCCGCCAGCAGATAACCCTCCGGATCGGGCTTGCCGGTCCGCACCTCGTCGCGCGCCACCAACATGGGTGGAACGACACCGGCGGCACCCAGCCTTGCCTGGGCGAGCGGGGTCAGCGCGTTGGTAACCACCGCCCACGGGATGCCATTGGCGCCGAACCAGGCCACCAGTTCGCTCGCGCCCGGCATTGCCACGACGCCATCAAGATCGTGCATCTCCCGCTCCTGATGCGCCAAAACGCCGGCGGCCACCTCTGCTGAGGTGAGGTCCGGCCGAAAGCGCAGCAAGGTCGCACCAGTCTCCTGCCCGTGACAAAAGGCCAGGACGGCGTCCGGGTCGACCCCGGCCGACTCGGCCCAGTGCGCCCAAGCGCGCTCGACGGCGGCATTGGAGTTGACCAGGGTGCCGTCCATGTCGATCAGGAAGGCTCGGCAGCGCGCTAGCAACTCGGACGGGATCGGCCCATTCTTAACCTCGTCGGATGTCATGCGGGCAGCCTCGCAGGCCGAACCGATGCAGCGCTCGATTGCGAGAACGAATCCCACCACGCAACACGAACCATCGATCGAGCACGCGTCCATACGATCTGTCAAACGAACGTCATAACGATGCTATGGTGCGGATCGTGAGCCGTACGAGCGACCTGATGACTCTGGCAGCACGGGCGATCCAGGACAGCGACGCGCCCGCCGACCCGGACTACCCACGGATTCACGTCGCCCCCCCGATCGGGCGGCTGAACGATCCGAACGGGTTGGTTCACTTCGACGGCCGGTATCACGCTTTCTATCAGTTCGCGCCGTTTTTCCCGCACCAGCGCCTGATCTTTTGGGGTCACGCGAGCACGACTGACCTCCTCCACTGGGAGACCCATCCGCCCGCACTGGCTCCCGATGCCCCCTATGACCGGACGGGCGTCTACTCCGGCGGAGCAATCGTCGAGGACGACCGGGTCTGGCTGCATTACACGGGCAACGTCAAACACCCGGACGGTGAACGGGAGAGCTCGCAGTGCGCGGCCACGTCCACCGACCTGTCCACCTTCCCGAAAGACGCTGCCAATCCCCTCATCCCCGGACCTCCGCCCGGTTACACCGCGCATTTTCGGGATCCGCAGGTACGCCGCGACCCGGACGGCGGTTACCGCATGATCCTGGGCGCCCAACGCGCCAACGAAACGGGCTGCGTCCTGGTCTACCACTCCCCCGACCTGCTCTCCTGGGAACTCCTCGGAGAACTGGAGTTCCCAGGTGCCGAGAACCGCTTCGCGAAATTGGGCTTCATGTGGGAGTGTCCGAATCTTCTTCGAATCGCGGACGAAGTCAGCGGCGAAGTGCGAGACGTCCTGGTGTTTTGTCCTCAGGGGATCGAGTTCCAGGACGGGCTTGAGCACAACGAGTTTCCCTGTTGCTACGTGGTGGGGCGCTTGGAGGGCCGGCGGTTCCTGGACGCGAGCGAAATCATCGAGTTGGATAACGGCTTCGAGTTCTACGCCCCCCAGGGCTTCTGCCTTCCGGATCACCCGGCCGGTACCGAACTGCTGCTGGGCTGGCTGGGCAACCCCGGCCAGGACGACCAACCCTCCCTGCGCGAGCACGGTTGGGTCCACGCGTTGACCGTGCCTCGGTGGCTTAGCCTGCGGAATGGACGGCTGATCCAGCGGCCCGCCATTTCCGCGGACGGACAGCGCCTGGCCGAGCCCAACACCCTGTTGGCCGACGATGAACTCGAGTTCGCCGATCTGGCCGCCCAGCGGGCGTTCCTACTCAGGCTCCGTCTGGATCCCAATCGCGACGCCGAGTGGAAGCTGAGCATCGGCCCGACCGGTTCCGCAGTGCACCTCTCGGGGGTGGACGGGGTGCTCACGATCGACCGGTCCGCCACGCGTTACTCGGTCGGCGGGCAACGAAGAACCGTTCTTGTGCCGGGCGGCATCGTCGACCTGGAAGTCATCCAGGACGGGTCGATCACCGAGGTTTTCGTCAACGCGGGAGCCGCGTCGTTCACCATGCGCGTCTTCTTCGCCGACGGCCAGCGACGAGTGCGGTTGGCGACGTCCGGCGAGTTGCGGATCTTGGAAGCCGAAGGAACCCTGTTTTGACGGGTACCGCGCCCCAAGTACGCGGATCTCGTTGCGCCACGAACTGCGTGCAGCTATTATGTCAATCGATTGACTGCCTAACGTTTGACATATCGCCCAGGCGCCGCCGCCAGGGGTGATGCATCTTCATGGAGGAAGGGGAAGAACGGATGGATCATGCAAGAGTGGCCAAGACCGTCCTACAAGCCGTAGGCGGCCCCAAGAACGTTTCCGCCGCGGCGCACTGCGCGACCCGGCTGCGCCTGGTGCTGGCGGACGACAAGCTGGTCGACAATGCCGCCTTGGACAACGACGCCGACGTAAAGGGCACCTTCTCGGCCGGTGGCATGTTCCAGATCATCATCGGACCCGGTGACGTTGACATCGTCTTCGACAACCTGGTCAAGAACGGCGTCCGTGAGTTGTCCAAGGACGAGGCCAAGCAGGAGGCCGCCAAGAAGGACAACGTCCTGATCCGCCTGATCAAGACTCTTTCCGACGTGTTCGTCCCCGTGCTGCCGGCACTGATCGCCGGTGGTTTGCTGATGGCCCTGAACAACGTCCTCACCTCCGCCGGACTTTTCGGGCCGAAGTCCATCATCGAGATGGTGCCGGCGATCAAGGACCTCGCGGCCATGGTGAACCTGCTGGCCGCCGCCCCGTTCGCGTTCCTTCCCGTCCTTGTCGGTTACTCCGCGGTCAAGCGATTCGGGGGCAATCCGTATTTGGGTGCCGCAATGGGTGCGGCGATGGTCTTCCCCAGCCTGGTGAACGGTTACGGCGTCGCGAAAGCGATCGCCGACGGGACCATGCCCTACTGGGACCTCTTCGGGTTGAAGGTGGCCCAAGCGGGCTACCAAGGCACGGTGATCCCGGTGCTCTTGGTCAGTTTCGTGCTCGCCACCATCGAGAAGTGGCTACACAAGGTCCTTAAGGGAACCACCGACTTCCTGCTCACCCCGCTCATCACCATCCTGATCACCGGTTTCCTCGCGTTTATTGCGCTCGGGCCGCTTGCTCGGGGACTCGGCGACGGGCTCACCTTCGGGTTGCAGTGGCTCTACACCTCGGCTGGATTCGTGGGCGGGCTCCTGTTCGGCCTGATCTACTCCCCCATCGTCATCACTGGTCTGCATCAGAGTTTCCCGGCCGTCGAGTTGCCCCTGATCGCCCAGTACCAGCAGGGCACCGGGCCGGGTTCGTTCATCTTCCCGATCGCCTCGATGGCGAACATTGCCCAGGGTGCGGCCACGCTGGCGGTGTTCATCCTTTCCAAGAACGGCAAGCTGAAGGGCATGGCGGGCGCTTCGGCGGTCTCCGCGCTGATGGGCATCACAGAACCGGCCATCTTCGGCGTCAACCTGCGGCTGCGCTGGCCCTTCTATGTCGCGATCGGTTCGGCCGCGATCGGCGGTGCGTTGATCAGCATCTTCAACGTGCATGCGGTGGCACTTGGGGCCGCCGGTCTGATCGGATTCGTTTCGATCAACCCCGCGAGCATTCCGATGTTCGTCGTCTGTAGCGTCATCGTCTTCGCGCTGTCGTTCACGGTGAGCTTCCTTTACGGCCGCACCCGAGGCTCGGAGTCGCTGGCCGGCGCGAAGGTTGACGAGACCGACGAGTCCGCCCCCGCGGAGCTGGATCCCGAGGCTCGGGCGTTGCTCGCCGGTGCGGTCGACGACTTCTCGGTCACCTCGCCGGTGAAGGGAAAGCTCATTCCGCTCTCGGGGGTCAACGACAAGACGTTCGCCGGCGGAATGCTCGGTCCGGGCGCGGCGGTGATTCCCACCGAAGGACCTGTTGTCGCCCCCGTGGACGGCGAAGTCATTGTCGCCTTCCCCACCGGGCACGCCTACGGCCTGCGGTCGGCGAGCGGAATCGAGCTGCTGATTCATATCGGCATGGACACCGTCCGACTCAAGGGGGAGCACTTCGCAGCCAAGGTGAAAAAGGGGCAACAGGTTCACCGCGGCGAGGTTTTGGCCGAAGTGGATTGGGCCGCCGTGAAGCAGGCGGGCTACGACATCACCACGCCCATCGTTGTCACGAACGCGGATAAGTACGCCGCGGTCGAATCGGACGATCCCCGATCGGTGTATTCCGGCGACCGCATGCTTGAGGTCGTGGCGAAAGAGGTGCCGGCCGCAAGTTGACCGGATCACTGAGGAAGGGGGTGGGCAGGAAGCGGCCCGCCCCCTTCTTTCGTCTCGTCAGGAGCCCGGCAGCCCCCGGTCGTCCAACCTTCGATCAGGGTGACAGGGAGTTCCTCGGCGGCCACGGCCAAGGGTTCTTCGTCGGACGAAGCCGCTTCGATCTGCGAGACCAGGTGTTCCACCGCTCGACGGCAAATGTCTCGAATCGGCTGCTGGATCGTCGAAAGCCCGGGTAGCGCACGACGGATCGCCTCGGTCCCATCGAACCCAACCACCCGGACGTCGTCCGGCACCCGGACGCCGCGCTGCCGCGCCCACTCGAGGGCGGTCGCGGCGGCCAGATCGTCGGTGGCGAAAACCCCGTCGATCTCCCGCGCGGCGTCGAGGGCCGCGAAGATCTGGCTGGTTCGGGCGGGCTCTGGGGTGTGGAACTCGACCGTTGCGACCAGGGGTTCGATGCCCGCGTCACCCAGCACGGACCGGTATCCCGCTTCCCGCCGATTCAACGGGGACGACGTCGACGTGAGCAGCATCGGCCGATGCGAACCGCGTTCGAGCAGGAGGCGCGTCGCCATCCGTCCGCCCTCCTCGTTCGCGGCCCGTACGTTCTGGATGGACGGCGAAAGTTCTCGGTCAACCGTGACGATCGGCAACCGCAGCGTGGCGTACTCGGGAATGGAATGGTTGTGTGCGCCGGAAATGATGCCGTCGACCCGGTTGCCCGCCAACAACTGCAGATACTCGCGTTCCCTGTCCGCCCGACCGAAGCTGTTGCAAGACAAGGTCCGGTACCCACGCGTCGCCAGGTCGTTCTCGATCTCAGCGGTGACCTGGCCGAAGAAGGGCAGCGCAGTGGTGGGCATGATCACGCCGATCATGCGGGTGCGTTGGCCCAGCAACGAACGTGCGATCTGGTTTGGACGATAGTTGAGCGCCCGAATAGCCTCGTCCACGCGGCCCTTGATCTCGGCGCTGAGGTATCCGCGGCTGTTCAGAACCCGCGACACCGTCGTGACCGACACTCCAGCCAGCGCGGCAACATCGGACAGCGTGGGTTCGCGCTGAGCCATCTGCCCACCCCCTTCCGCCAACCGCTCTTGATACCGCAACTTCGGATTGTGCCACGTTGCCTGACCCGACCCGGTAGTGCCTGACATCGTTCTATCCGAGTTAACCGGGCGACGCTGGGTCGATGCGGAATCCTGAGTCGAGGAGGAATCCTGCCCGGCGCGGCTGACCAAGCGCCACCCGAGGAGCCGGGCCGCAGACCCTCGCCCCGCCTCCCGAACACGTCCAGCCGCCAGGTTTCGCGACCAAGCGTTGATCAGCTTTTCGCGGATGTGACTGGGAAACGACGCGCCCGCCGGCGGTATCCCGGCGCTCTTCGGCACTGCCTTGGCGGTCCAGAACTGCGAGACTTTGCGTCATGACCATTCCAGCGGCAACCGACACCGCCGTGCGCACCGGACGCAACCCCACCCCGGCCATCGTCCTGGTCAGCGCTGAGCACGTGGACCACCTGCTGGAGGAGTTCGGCCGCTACTCCCGGGACTACACGATCCATCCGGCCCGGACGGCCGATCAGGCGCGCCAGATCACCGAGGAGATCCTCGCGCAGGGCCGGCACGTGGCCCTGTTCGTGGTCGAATCGACGCTTCCGGACGCCCCCGTCCTGAAAGCCATGGGGTACTTGAGGCACCTGGTGCCAACGTCGCGGCGAGTGGTCGCCGCGCACTGGCAGCGGTTTGCCCAGGACGCCCCGGACCTTCGTCATGGCTTGAGCGCCGGCAAGTTCGATGCCTTCTTGATGATCCCGCGCGGCGTCCGGGACGAGGAGTTCCACACCGCGATCTGCGAGTTGTTGTCCGACTGGGGATCCACGGTTCCCGATCCGGAGGTGGCAGCCGTCTTAATCGTCTCGGACGCGGTCAACCCGGCCACCCTGGCCATCCGCGACTACCTGGACAGGATCGGGTCGCCCAGCCACACCTACCCGCCGGACAGCCCGGAGGGACGCGCGCTGATCGAGCGTTACGGCCGTGAGCCGGAGGCGTTTCCCCTGGTCGCGACGTACAACCGGGCGCCACAGGTGGCGACGTCCGTCCGTGATGTCGCCATGGCGATCTATGGCCGTCCGGCCGACATCGACGTCGACACCGTGGTCGATCTCGCGGTCGTGGGCGCCGGCCCGGCCGGGCTGGCCACGGCCGTCTACGGCGCGTCCGAGGGGCTCTCCACGGTGGTTCTCGAGGCGGAGGCCATCGGCGGCCAGGCGGGCACCAGTTCGATGATTCGCAACTACCTCGGCTTCCCGCGCGGGATCTCCGGCATGCGTCTGGCGCAACGGGCCCGGTCGCAGGCGATCCGGTTCGGCACCCGCTTCTTCACCGGCTGGCCCGTCACCGCCCTGGTTCCAGGCGCCGCCGGGGAGCCGCACGTGTTGAAGACGGACGGCGGGGACGTCCGCGCTCGCAGCGTGGTGATCGCCGCGGGGGTCAGCTACCGAAAGCTGGGAGTGCCTGCCATCGACGACTTCACCGGCCGCGGCGTGCAATACGGAGCCGCGATGACCGCCGCCCGCGAGATGGAGGGGCGACCGGTGTTCGTCGTCGGCGGGGGAAACTCGGCCGGGCAAGCTGCGGTGCACCTCTCGCGCTTCGCCAGTTCCGTGACGATCCTGGTCAGGCGCGAGGGGCTGGCGTCCACCATGTCGCAGTACCTGATCTACGAGATCGAGTACAACCCGCGCATCACCGTGCGGCCCTTCACCGCGGTCACCGACGCCGGCGGTGATGGCCGGCTGGAGTGGCTGACCCTGCGGGACGTCCGGTCCGGACATGAGTACCGGGAGGACGCCGGTGGGTTGTTCTTGCTGCTCGGTGCCCAGCCGCACTGCGGCTGGCTGCCCGAGCAAGTGGCGCAGGACGCCGTCGGTTACGTCCTTACTGGCCGCAACGTGCCCAGGGAGTCGTGGCTGAACGGCCTGCCGCCCGCCGACCTGGCGACCAACGTGCCGGGCGTCTTCGCTGTGGGGGACATCCGCGCCGGCTCGATGAAGCGAGTTGCCTCCGCCGCAGGCGAGGGGGCCAGCGTCGTCCCGCTGGTGCACACCTGGCTCGAGGCGAGCGCCCGAGCCTGAGCAGATGGCCTCGCCTGCCCGTCGCCGGGTCCGGGGGTGGGTATGCGACGGCCCGGCCTCAGGCGAACCGGACCCAGTTCGCGCCCTTGCCCGTGGGCGCCTCGCCGGCCAGGGTGAGTCGCCCGTCTTCCTGCACCCGGTACACCGACGCGTCGGTCCCCCGCTCCCCGACCGCCACCACCAGGCCACCGTCGGGAGAGACTGCGAACCCGCGCGGCTGCGGTTGAGTGACGACCAGGTTGACCACCTGTTTCAAGGATCCCCCCGGGCCGATCTTCACCGTTGCCAGGGTGCTCGCGTTGCGCTCCGAGCAGATCAGCCAGCGCTCCCCCGCAAGGTGCAGGTCCGCACCCCACACATAGTGATTGGCCAAGGGATCGGCACCGAAGACGCTACGGCCCAGTTCGGCCGACGGATCGGCGATCGAGACGGCCTCGCCTAGGGTGAGCTGGCCGGACCCGGGGTCTCGCCGCAGCCGGATGGCTTGCGCGGAAAACTCGGTTTGTAGGTAGGCGTTCTCGCCGGACCCGTCGATGATCAGGTGGCGCGGCCCGCTGCCTTGAGGGATCGATACCGTCGGCGGATCCAGGGGGGAGAGTTCGCCGGATTCCGACAACTCGAACTGCGCGACCAGATCCTCACCCAGGGAAACGAAGTACGCGAAGCGGCCGTCGGCGCTGGTGATCACGCAATGGAGGTTCGCGAACGCGATCTGGGAGACCGGATCGCCGATGCCGTCGTCCCCGATGGTGCGGGTCCACCCCTTGCCGGCGTGATAGGCGGCGCCGAGGAGGACAGTCCCGCCGGGCGCGAGGGATAGGTAGGCCAGCGCCTCCGGGATGGGGGTCGTGCCGACATTCTCGAGTGAACCGGTGGGCCGGTCCAGCTTCAGGGTCAGCACCGCCGGCGGGTTGCCCTTCACGGCGGCGTAAACAAGGTCGCGGTCGGGGTCGATTGCGAATGTGGAGCAGGCTCCTGGGAGGCTCGCCACGCTGAGCGGGACAAGGCTTCCCGCCCTCAGTTCGAAAACCGTGATTGTCGAGTCGCCGGCATTGGCGATGAGCACGAGGTGCGGGGTCGTCACCCGCTAAGCGTAAACCGCGGTTCGGGAGCGCGCGGTCTCGTCGCCCGATCGGGCCACGAAGCCAACTCAACTCAGCAAGGCGACCTGGTCTCCAGGACGGACCCGCCCAGCGCGCTCGACGTCCGCGGACATCCCGAAGGTCGGCGCGGCCCCCGCGACCCGTTCGCGAAGGGCCGCCAGTAGCCGGACGTCGCGGCGGCCCGTCTCCGGGTCGGCATCGATGACGCGGCAACGTTCGACCGGGGCCCGCACCCGGACGATCGCGTCCCCCAGCCGAAGGCGCCGCCCTGGCCAAGCCGCCTCCTGGGGGCCCTCGGCCCGCACGACCACGTTCGCCCGGAACCGGGATGCCTGCACCGCCGAGCCCAACTCCGCCGCCAGTACGGCTAGCGAGCCGGTGGTCACCAGGGTTAGGGGCGCGCCGTAGACGACGTCTCCAGGATTGAAGGCCGCCAGCGCGACTTCAGCGCTGGGGAGGCTACCGATGTCGCGAAGCCAGGGCACCCACGGCCCTGGCACGGGATAGGCGTGCACCAGACGCCCCCAGAAGTCCACCGTCGCGGGTGGCATGGGCCGCACCCGACCCACAACCACCGAGCAGCCGGCCGACAGCGCCAAACCCGAGGGGCCCAGGCTTGCGCGAACGCCGGCGAGCCACCCGTGGTCGACGCTGCGCAGGACCGTTCCCCCATCAAGGTCGACCAGGGCGAATCGTCGGTTGCCCACCACCGTGCCAGACCCGAGGCCGATGCTGGACACCGATTCCTGCCTACACCCCTTGACCACGCTGAGGCTCGTCGCCGCGACGTGCATGCCGATCAATCCGGCAGCTGGGTGCCGGTCAGATCCTGCGCCACGGCCCACAACGAGCGGGCCAGGGACGGACCCGAAGCTGCGTTCGGCAAGGTGACCCGTTTGGTCTGACCCACCAGCCCCATCGCGCCGGACGGACCGTAGTAGGCCCCGTTCTCGGCCGCGGGATCGACCGCGGCGAACAGAAGCGGCTCCGCCCCCTGCTCGGGCGCTTGGGACGGAACCGGATTCCAGTTCCCGAAGGGATTGAAACCGGGACGGTCCCTGCCCAGGTTGGGCCCGGCAGCCTGCAGGTTCGTCCGCGTGAAGCCCGGATGCGCGATCGTGCTGCGCAGCGCCCAGCCACGCCGCTGCGCCACTTCGGCCAGCCGCAGCCCGAGCAGCAGATCCGCCAGCTTCGATTGCGCGTAGGCCGACCAGGGTCCGTAGCGTCGCTCGGAGTTGAGGTCGGCGAAGTTGATCTTGCCAACGTTGGCCAGCCCGCTGGCCATGGTGGCGACTCGCGGCGATTGCGCCCTCAGCAGCAGCGGCAGCAGCAAGTTGGTCAGCGCGAACGGACCAAGAAAGTTCGTCCCCAGCTGCAACTCGAAGCCGTCGGCGGTCTCCATGCGCTTGGGGACGCCCATCACCCCGGCGTTGTTGATCAAGGCGTCCAACGGACGTCCCTCGTCGATCAGGTGCGCGGCGAAGGCCCGGACGCTGCGCAGGTCGGCCAGATCGAGTTGGCGCACCTGCAAGCGCTCGGGGCCGATCTCGGCCATCGCCTGTTCCCCCTTGGCGACGCTGCGGACGGCCATGATCACGTCGGCGCCCGCCGCGGCCAGCCGCTTGGCTGCCTCGCGTCCGGTGCCGCTGTTGGCGCCGGTGACGACGAACAACCTTCCGCTGCGATCGGGTACTCGATACATGCGCCTCCTTCGATGGGACCGTCGGTGCGAATGTAGCCACCCGCACCGACGGTTCTCGCGATTACAGCTGACGGGTGAGGTAGACGCTCAACGGATCGGCAACGTAGTCGGCGAACGGAGGGCAGGCGACAAAGCCGTGACGCTCGTACAGCGCGCGGGCGGGGGCGAAGAACCTTTCGGTGCCGGTTTCCAGGCTCAGCCGCCGAATACCCTCGATGCGTGCCTGTGCGACCAGCCGACGCAGCAACGCCGCGGCGATCCCGTTGCGCTGGTGTTCCGGGGACGTCCGCATCGACTTCAGCTCTGCCAGGCCGTCGATGTGCCGCTTGAGCGCCGCCGTGCCGACCAGATGATCGTCCAATCGGGCTGCCCAAACGGTGATCCCCGGAGCGCTGAGCTCGCCCGGATCGAGGGCGTGACAGCTTTCGGGCGGGCTGATCGTGGCCAGCTGAGCAGTGTGCTCGCCGAGGAATCGGTGGACGTCCGGTTCGGCGGGATCGGCGACCGCCACCTGGACACGAGTCAGCCCCAAGAACTCGCCGAGGTGTTCGGCAACCTGTCGATCCGCCGGGAGCCAGGCGACGTCGGCGAGCTGGTGAGATTCGAGCCAGCGGACGGCGTCGTGGTCGCTGAGCCGATCCGAGGCAGCCGCCGGCTCGACCAACCAAACGCGAAGCTGCCGGTCGGCATCGATCTCCCAGGCCTGACCCCCGCGGGTGACTTCCACCCCGCGGCGAACCGAGAGGCCCAGCTCCTCGCGCAGTTCGCGAACCAGAGCCTGATCGGGAGACTCGCCCGCTTCGGCCTTGCCGCCCGGAAGCTCCCAAGCGCCGGCGTGCGGGCCTCCGCGGCGGCGGAACGCGGCCAGCGCCGTCGGCTGCTCGAGGGAGTCGACGATCGCCGCGGCGACCACAGTCTGGCGGAGCATTGCGCCAGTTTGCCGAAAGGAGCAGCTCCGTGAAAACCCGGGGGCCCAACGATCCGTCCCCAAGTCGCGGGCTACCGTTTGATTGACAGATCATCTATCCGGAGGCCCCACAATGAAGCGGAGCGCGCTCGACAAACTCATCTCGTACACCGGCCTGACCCTCGCGGCGATCCTTCTGGTCGCCGGTGGGCTGCTGACCTGGGCCAGTTCGTTCATCGGCCAGGAGGTGCGCGATCAACTCACCGCGCAGAAGATCACCATGCCCTCGGGGGCGGCGCTGGAGGATCCCCTGATCAAGCCGTACTTGGAGAAGTACGCGGGCCAGGAAATGACCAACGGTGACCAGGCCAAGGCGTTCGCCGACCACTACATTCTCGTCCACATGAACAAGTCCTCCGGGGGCAAGACCTACGAGGAGGTCAGTGGCGAGTACATCAAGATGGCCAAGGACCCCAATGCTGACAAGGCCGAACTCGCCAAGCTCGGTGAGCTGCGCCAGACCCTGTTCATGGGTAACACGCTGCGGGGACTGCTGCTCAATGCCTACGCGTTCGGCACCATCGGCGTGATCGCCGGCTACGCGGCCGTCGCCGCCTTCGTGGGGGCGGTCGTCCTTGGCATCCTCGCGTTCCTCGGACTGCGCCACTCCAAGACGGCCTCCGGGGACGTCTGAATCGAGCCGAACGTCAATCCTTGGGTTTGGCGGCCGCCTTCGCCGCTCGCTTGGCTTCGCGCACTCGGGCCAGCGAGTCGGCGTCGGTGATGTCGGCGACCGAGCGGTAGCCGTCCTCACCGTAGGGGCCGGCCGCCGCCCGCCAGCCCTGCGGGGTGACCCCAGCCTGCTTGCCGAGCAGGGCCACGAAGATCGCCGCCTTTTGCGGGCCGAACCCCGGAAGGGACGCGATCCGTCGTTTCAGTTCCGCTCCGGACTCGGCGCCTGCATAGAGGTTGTCGACGTCGGCGTCCCAACGGTCGACCAGGATTCGGCACAGTGCCTGGACGCGGAGCGCCATCGACTTGGGAAAGCGATGGATCGCGGGCGGCCGGGAACACAGTGCCACGAACTCGTCGGCGTCGGCGGCGGCGATAGCCCGGACGTCCAGCTTGCCGCCCATCCGCTCGGCGATCACTGCCGGGCCCGAGAACGCCTTCTCCATCGGCACCTGCTGGTCGAGCAACATCCCGATCAGCAAGGCGTTCGGGTCGCTTCCGAGCAACTCGTCGGCCGCCTTAGAACCGGTCAACCACATCGTCGGCCTCCTAGTGCCTGAGCGTGGGCCCAACCTACGCCCACCGGACGCCGCAGCGGCCGTCCCAACGACCCCGCTGGAGGACGACCCACGAGGCCCAGGCAGCAAGACGGCGGCCCCGGCACCCGAGGGGGTGGCGAAGCCGCCGGCTTTCTGCCCGCGGGATCAGAAGTTGATCATGTGCCCGGCGATGCCTTCGACGGCCTCCTTCAAGGCTTCGGACAGCGTCGGGTGCGCGTGGATGTTGCGGCTGACCTCGTGGGCGGTGAGGTCCCACTGCTGCGCGAGGGTGAGTTCGGGTAGCAGTTCGGTGACGTCCGGCCCGACCATGTGCGCGCCGATGATCTCGTCGTGGGTCGCGTCGGCGATGACCTTCACGAAGCCGGTGGCATCGCCCAGCCCCCAGGCCTTCCCGTTCGCCGCGAACGGGAACTTGGCCACCTTCACGTCGTAGCCACGCTCCTTGGCCTGCGCCTCGGTGTAGCCGAAGGACCCGATCTGGGGCTGGCAATAGGTGGCTCGCGGGATCATGTCGTAGTTGATCGGCATGGTCTCGGCTCCAGCGATCGTCTCGGCGGCCACGACGCCCTGGGCCTCGGCGGTGTGCGCGAGCATCAACTTCATCGTCACGTCACCGATGGCGTAGATGCCGGGGACGTTCGTCCGCATGAAGTCGTCGATCTCGATCGCGCCGCGCTCGGTGAGCTGCACGCCCGTGTTCTCGAGCCCATAGCCCTGGGTGCGGGGGGCGAAGCCCAGCGACTGCAGGACGCGATCAGCCTCCAGCACCTGCTCGTCCCCGCCCTTGGCCGGCTTCACGGTCACCCGCACCTTGGGCCCGGATTCGTCGATGTTGACCACGCCGGTCGACGTCATGACCTTGACACCGAGCTTCTTGTAGGCCTTGGCGAGTTCGGCGGAGATCTCCGGGTCCTCGTTGGGCACCATCCGATCCAAGTACTCGACGATCGTCACGTCGACCCCGTAGTTGGCCAGGACGTAGCCGAATTCGGTGCCGATGGCGCCGGCGCCGCAGATGACGATCGATCCGGGCAGATCGGAGGACAGGATCTGCTCCTCGTAGGTGAAGACGCGATCGGAGCGCTTCGTCCCGGGCAGCATCTTGGTCGTCGACCCGGCCGCGATGATGCAGTTGTCGAAGGTAAGGGTCTCCACGCCGGAGTCGGTGGTCACCTTGATCGACTTCGCGTCGACGAACTCTCCCCAACCGCTGAACTCGGTGATCTTGTTCTTCTTCATCAGGAAGTGGATGCCCTTGACCATCCGCTCCGAAACCTGCCGGCTCCGCGAGAAGGCGACCCCGAAGTTGAAGGTGACGTCACCCTCGATGCCGAACGTCTTGGCTTCCGCGTGGAAGATGTGCGCCAGCTCGGCGTTGCGCAGCAGCGCCTTGGTCGGGATGCATCCCACGTTGAGGCACACGCCGCCCCAGTACTGCTTCTCGATGATGGCGGTCTTCAAACCCAACTGAGAAGCGCGAATGGCGGCCACGTATCCGCCCGGGCCGGCTCCCAGGACAACGACGTCGAAGTGTGCGGTCATGGCGGTCACTCTAGAACAGTGTCGGTGGCCGGGGACGCCGTTCAGGCAAGCCACGATGCGTTTCGACGTCCCGCGGGCGGTCACCCCCGGGGGTGGCGGTGCTGAGCCTGAGACCCGGAAGCGTTGAGTTACGCTTCGCTGCGTGACGGACATCTCGCCGACGAGTATCGGAAGCCTCATTCGCGATGCGCGGCAGCAACGCGGGCTAACCCCCACGCAACTCGCAGATTCTTTGGGACTCAGCACGGCAGCGATCCGCGAGTTGGAGGCCGGGGTCGCTCCCATCGGAATCGACCTGGTCAGCAGGGTCGCCGAAGCGCTGGAGCATCCGCGCCACACCTCCTCTGGGGGCGTGCAGCACTTCCGCATTCAGGGTGACACGAAACTCTCCGGCTCGATTCCCTGCCGCTCTTCGAAGAACGCCGCCGTCGCCCTGCTGTGCGCCGCGCTGCTGAATCGGGGTCGGACGGTG
This sequence comes from Propionicicella sp., assembly GCA_039811865.1. Lineage (GTDB taxonomy): Bacteria > Actinomycetota > Actinomycetes > Propionibacteriales > Propionibacteriaceae > JBDHZK01. The sequence goes on from JBDHZK010000007.1 coordinate 14,817, forward strand.
CTGCGCGGCATCGCGCAGATCGAGGAGGTGAACCGGATCCTCGAGGTCTTGACCAGCATCGGAGTGGCCGCCACCTGGTCCGATGACCGCTCCAGCCTTGAGTTGCGGTGCCCCGAGAAGCTGGATCTCTCCGCGATGAACGTCGAAGCCGCCCGGCGGACACGCAGCATCATCATGTTCCTGGGTCCGCTGCTGCATCTGTTCGATGATTTCGACCTCCCCTACGCCGGGGGCTGCAACCTTGGCAGCCGAACGGTGACCCCGCACCTGCAGGCGCTGCGTCGCTTCGGACTCGACGTCAAGGCCACCGAGGGCTGGTACAAAGCTCACGTCGCGCACTCGCCCGACGGGGTGCGTCACATCACGCTGACCGAACGCGGCGACACCGTGACCGAAAACGTGCTGATGGCCGCCGCGCAGTCGTTCGACGAGACGGTGATCCGCAACGCCAGCAGCAACTACATGGTGCAAGACCTCTGCTTCTTCCTCCAGGCGCTCGGCGTCACCGTGGAGGGAATCGGGACGACGACTCTGCGGGTGCGTGGGCTGGAGGTCATCGACGTCGATGTCGAGTTCGATCCCTCCGAGGACCCGATCGAAGCGATGAGTCTGATCACCGCGGCGGTCGTCACCCAGTCCGAGCTCACCATCGAACGGTGTCCCATCGAGTTCCTCGAAATCGAGTTGGCGATCCTCCACGAGATGGGCTTGCGCTACGACGTCTCGCCCGAGTACCGGTCCGCCAACGGTCAAACCCGTCTGGTGGACCTGACGATCAAGCCCTCCGAACTGGTCGCGGCCAAGGACAAGATCCACCCCCTGCCCTTCCCCGGCCTCAACATCGACAACCTGCCCTTCTTCGCGGTGATCGCGGCGGTGGCCGAGGGACGAACCCTGATCCACGACTGGGTGTACGAGAACCGGGCCATTCACCTGGTCGAGCTGAACAAGCTGGGCGCCAACGTCCAGCTGCTCGACCCGCACCGGATCGTCGTCAACGGGCCGACCCGCTGGCGCGGCCAGGAGATCATCTGCCCGCCGGCACTGCGCCCGGCGGTCTGCCTGCTGTTGGCCGCGTTGGCGGCTCGCGGCCAGTCGGTGCTGCGCGACGTCTACGTCATCAACCGCGGCTATGAGGATCTGCCGAACCGGTTGAACGCGCTCGGTGCGCAGATCGACGTTTTCCGGGACTGAACCGCCACCCCCGCCTTGGCGTGAGCGCGAGGTGGAGGGCGGGGGGCTCCGCATCGGTTTGGTGACGCAACGGCCATCGTGTTCAATGGCCGCCGTGACCACGATCTTGTCGATCCAGTCCAGCGTCGCGTACGGGCATGTTGGCAACAGCGCCGCCACCTTCCCGCTGATGCGGCTCGGGGTCGAGGTGTGGCCAGTGCTCACCGTGCACTTCTCGAACCACACCGGCTATGGCGCCTGGCGTGGGCCCCTGTTGAGCGCCGAGGATGTCGCGGCCGTGATCATGGGGGTGGACGAGCGCGGCGTGCTTCCCCGGGTGGACGCCGTCCTGTCCGGCTATCAGGGCGCGGAGACCGTCGGAGCGGCGATCCTGGACGCGGTCGATCTGGTCCGGACGCGAAACCCGAAGTCCATCTACTGCTGCGACCCGGTCATGGGCGATGTGGGCCGGGGCTTCTTCGTGCGTCCCGGGATACCGGAGTTCATGCGCGATCGGGTCGTCCCGAACGCCCAGATCGTCACGCCGAATCACTTCGAGCTCGACTTCCTCACCGGTCGGCAAACCGGCACGTTGGACGAAGTGCTCGCGGCCGTGGACGCGCTCCGCGCGCTGGGCCCGAGCGTCGTCCTGGTGACCAGCGTCGTGGTAGCCGGTTCGGACGAGGATGAGCTGACCATGGTGCTGGTTACCGACGCCGGCGCCTGGCAGGTGACGACACCTCGGCTGGAGCGGACCTTCACGGGCTCGGGCGACCTCACCGCGGCGCTCTTCTTGGCGAATTTCCTGGAGAGCCCGGACCCGGCCCTGGCTCTCGGCAAGACGGCCAACGCCGTCTACTCGGTGCTCAAGGCCACCACCGATTCCGGGTCGGCCGAACTGCTCCTGGTGGGCGCACAGGAAGAACTCGTCGCCCCCACGTACACCTTCGGCGTCACCCGGATTCGCTAGCGCCTGCTCGCCGACTGCGCCCAGGCCGTCCGGCGGGCGGCTCGTTCCGGCCTCAGCCCGAACTCCGGGCGAATCGTGCGGCAATCCTGCACAACGGCCGAGCGCGGCACGAGCGCCGCATCGCCACCGGCCCCCATACTGAGCCTCGTGCGCGCCGCCGACTATCCCTGCCTGCGGGGTTTCGCCGCGATCGTGCATCGGGGCGGCGCGGCGTACGGCCCCAACCTCGGCCGCGAGAACACCATGCACGCGTTCGGCCAGGCGGTCGCGCTTGGTTTTGACTATCTGGAGACCGACCTGCACACCACGGCTGACGGCACGCTGGTCGCCTTTCACGATGCCGACCTGCGCCGCGTGACCGGCCAGCCGGGTCGGATCGCGGACTACTCCGCCGCCCAGGTGGCGGAGTTCCGCGTTGGCGGAATCGACCCGATCCCGACCTTCGAGGAGATCGTGGCCGGTTTCCCAGGCGTCCGACTGAACCTCGACATCAAGGACGATCGAGCCGTGGAGCCGCTGGTCCGTTCGATCCGTCGGCATGGCATCGCCGCACGGGTCTGCGTCGGATCGTTCGGGCCTCGGCGGCTTTGGCGCTTCCGCCGCCTCATGGGGACGTCCGTAGCGACCGCCGCTGGGCGCCTCGGCGTCGCGTGGGCGACTCTGGCCGCCCGTCCCATGCGGCTGGTCAGAACCCCTGCGCCCGCGTTTCAAGTACCGCTGGATGTGCCCCGACCGGGCGGCGGCCGAATCCGGGTGCTGACGCCGCGCCTGATCGCCGCCGCGCACGCCGCGGAGCGCGTCGTCCACGCGTGGACCGTCGACGACGCCGAAACCATGAACCGCCTGATCGACGAGGGCGTCGACGGCATCGTCACCGATCGCATCGACGTCCTCAAAGACGTGTTGACGGCCCGTGGAATGTGGGAGGGAACGCGATGAAAAGCACCCGGCAGCAGCGCGCCTGGTACTGGTACGACTGGGCGAACTCCGCCTACTTCACGACCACCTACACGGTATTGATCGGGCCCTACCTGACCAGCCTCGCCACCAACGCCGCCTGCCCGGCGCTGCCGGACGGCCAGCAGTGCACAACCAACCTGAACGTCCTCGGCATTCCCGTGGCACCAGGCTCCCTCCACCCGTACACGGCGACCTTCGCCACGCTTGTCTCGGCCGTCCTCCTGATCCTGGTGGGGGCGTTGGCCGACCGCTCGGCCAAGCCCCAAAACTGGCTCGCGGCGTCCGCCGCGATCGGGGCCACCGCCGCCAGCGCCATGTTCTTTCTCGAGGGCGACAACTGGCAGTTGGGCGTGACGCTCTACGTGATCGCGACCCTGAGTATCGGGGCGTCGTTGGTGGTCTACGACGCGATCCTTTGCCGCATAGCGACGCCCGATCAGCGCGACGCCGTGTCGAGCAAGGGCTGGGCGCTGGGCTATCTGGGCGGTGGTTTGCTGCTCGCCCTGAATCTGGCTTTGCTCACCCTCCACGATCGACTGGGGATCAGCACGGGAATGGCCGTCCGGATCAGCCTGTTGTCCGCGGGGCTGTGGTGGGGGCTGTTCACCCTCATCCCCTACCTGGGTCTGCGCAACCTGCCCCGTCGGGCGCTGGATGCGGACGATCCAGGCCCGTCCGCGGGCACATCGGTCGGCGCGGCGGTCGGCCAGACCTGGCGGCAACTGGTGCACACGCTGCGAGATCTGCGCAACTACCCCCAGACGATGTGGTTTCTGGTGGCATACCTGTTCTACAACGACGGTATCCAGACGGTGATCGGGCAGTCCAGCCTGTTCGCCCAGGCGGAGCTGGGCATGTCGACCGGGCAGGTGATGATGGTCTTCCTGCTGATCCAGTTCATCGCCTTCTTCGGCGCGCTGGCGTTCGGTCGGGCGGCTGGAAGCTTCGGGGCCAAGCGGGTCATCCTCGCCGGGATCGGTATCTGGCTGGTGGTGGTCGCGGCGGCCTTCTTGGTGCCGTCGGGCAGTTTTGGCGGTTTCGTGGCCCTGGGGGCCGCGATCGGCCTGGTTCTCGGCGGGACCCAAGCTCTCAGCCGCTCGCTGTTCAGCCAGCTGGTTCCGGCCAGACGTGAGGCGGAGTACTTCAGCTTGTACCAGGCCATGGAGCGGGGCACCAGTTGGTCGGGCACCCTCGTCTACGGTCTGGCTTTCCAGTTCGCCGGCTCCTATCGCTTCTCGATCATCGCCTTGGTCGCCTTCTTCTTGTTGGGTGGCCTGCTCCTGCTGCGCGTCGATGTTCGGAGGGGCATCCACGATGCTGGGAACCCGCAGCCCAAGATCATCTGACCGTCAGCCCCTTTGCCTTGGCCGGTGGCCCCGCTAGGGTCGAGGGGGCGGCTCTGGGGAACTATCTGCGCGTCCATCGGCGTTGACCTTGCGAGAGACCCCCGGGAGGAAGACATGGCAGATCGAGCACTACGCGGTTCGGGCCTCGGCTCGAAGAGCTTCGAGGACGAGGTGGGCATCGAGTTCGCCGCCCGCCAGGAGATCGGCTTCGATTGTCCGCGCGCCCATCACTTCACGATCACCTTCGCCGAAGAAGCCGAACTCCCAACCGAATGGGAGTGCCCGCGCTGCGGCCAGATCGGCAAGCGGTCCGACGGTGTGACGGCCGAGGCGAAGGAGACCAAACCGCCCCGCACACACTGGGACATGCTGCGCGAGCGTCGCTCCATCCCAGAACTCGAAGATCTCCTGGCCGAGCGGCTTGAGGAGATCCGCACCCCGCGCGACTAGCTGGGCGTCGATCGCCTTCATCTTCGTCGTGGCGCCAAACGCGAGCGACACCGCGGGGCCCGGTCTGCTTGCCTCAGTCCGGGCCCCGCGGTCGTCCAGCCAAGGGCGATGTGAGTGCTACTTGCTGACGGTTGCGTTCTTGAGGAACGAGCGATCGTCGTTTGCGTAGGCGTAGTAGAAGCCGATCAGGACGCCGCCGCCAAGATAGTTGCCCAGCAACGCGATCCCGACGTTGGCCAGCGCCGCCCAAACGTCGATGCCGTGCAGCAGGCCAACCACGGTGAACAACACCGTGTTCGCCACGGAGTGCTCGAAGCCGCAGAACGCGAAGATGAAGACCGACACGATCATGCCGACGCTCTTGGTCCAGTCGTCGTGGATGAGCCCGTTGTAGACCAGCAGCATCGACAGGTTGATCATGAAGTTGCAGAGGATGGCGCGGACGAACAGATCGGCCCAACCGGCTGGGCCATGCGCGATGTACTCGAGCTTGTGCGCCACCGCGCCGTCGACCGCCGTCAGGATGCTCCCACTGATCAGGGTGCTGAACTTGACGAGGATGGCGATCAGGCAGCCGCCGAGGAAGTTGCCCAGGTAGCACATCCCCAGCAGCTTCAGCCCGCGGCCGATCGAGGTGCCCTTGTGGTAGGCGCCGATCGAGACGATCATCATGTTCGAAGTGAGCAGTTCGGATTTCGTGTAATAGATGAACACGAGCGCGAATCCGAAGGCGAGCGCGCCGACCAGCTTTCCGATGCCGCTGAGCGTGGTCTCGCCGAGCTTCAGATCGGCGAACGTCGCGACGACCGTGAAATTGACCAGGTACATCAGGCCGATGATGATGCCGGCCATCGCCGCGCGCTGCAGATAACGCTGCGCGATCGCACCCGACATTTGATGCTTGGTATCCAGCGCGCCCAGAACCGTGCTGATGAAGTGCTTCCCGGGGAAGAGATCGTCGCTCACGCGCCCCATCGTGGCAGCCCGGGATGCGGGACGCGCCGCACCTTCGGAAGCCCACGGAGCTTCACATCTGAGAATCTGCGGCTGGTTGACTTTCGCAGCAACCGTGGATTACTAAGGCTCGATTTCCCCGCGAATCACATCATTTGAGTGATTCGCGGACGGCGGCTGCGGGTCCGGGACGGCCTCGCCTCGGATGACGGTCTCCGGCTCCAAGCGGGCCTGGAGCACGCCGACGTCCACGCCGTGCTTGGCCACGCTGCGCGCAACGAAAAAGCCGATCAGCTTTCGTGCGAGTGGCCGAGTGAAGGGGAGCAGACAAAACAGCCCGAGAACGTCGGTGAAATAGCCGGGCAGCATCAGCATGATGCCGCCGACCAGCACCAAAGCCCCATCGGCCAACTCCCCGGTGGGCATTCGCCCGGAATTGAAGGCCTCGGTCAAGGCTCGCCAGGCCCGCCGTCCCTCCCGCCGCATCAGCCAGCCGCCGAGGAACCCCTCGGCGATCAGGATGATCAGCGTCGGCAACAGCCCGATCACATCGCCAACCCGGAAGAGGAGCCAAACCTCGAAGATCGGGATGAGGATGAACAGCGCCACCAGGGCCCAAAGGCCCCAGCGGATCGGTCGCCGAGCGTGGACGACGGGCGGCTGGCTCACTTCCCGGAGCCGCTCACTTTGGACTTGGCCTGGTTGGCGAACTCGCCGGCCTTGTGAGTAGCGTCCTTGGCGAGTTCGCCGGCCTTCTTGCCGGCGTCCTTGGCGAACTCGGCAGCCTTGGCCGGGACGCCGCTGTCGACGATCTTGTCCTTCAGCTCGCCGGCCTTCTTGCCGGCGTCCTTGGCGAGCTCGGCCGCCTTGGCCGGGACGCCGCTGTCGACGATCTTGTCCTTCAGCTCACCGGCCTTGGCACCGGCGTCCTTGGCGAGCCTGCTGGCCGTTGCCTTCAGATCCACTTGTTCTCCTCCGATCTGGCCGGCCGGGCGGCCGTTGCCGCCGACCAGCGACTTCAGCTGCCCGAGTCGATGGGCGATGCCCCAACGGGCAGTCAGCAACGCCGCCTCGATGACGATGTTGCGACTCATCTTCGACTGTCCGCGCTCCCGCTCGATGAACTCGATCGGAACTTCCTTGACCACGAACCCGCGCTGCAATGCCTTCCAGGCAAGATCAACCTGGAAGCCGTAGCCGGCGGCTTCGATGTTATGCAGTCCGATCCCGCGCAACGTGTCGGCGCGAAACGCGTTGAAGCCGCCCGTGGCGTCCTTGAGCTTGATGCCGAGCCACGCCTGGGTCCACAGATTCCCGGCCCTCGAAAGCACCTCGCGAGACTTCGGCCAGTTCACCACGCGTCCGCCCGGCACCCAGCGGGAGCCCTTGACCATGTCGGCCGTCTTCAGCGCCTCAAGCAGCAACGGCAACTGTTCGGGCTGATGCGAACCGTCGGCGTCATGCTCGACGAGAACGTCGTAGCCGTTGTCCAGGCCCCACTGGAAGCCCGCGAGGTACGCCTTGCCGAGACCCTCCTTGCCGTGGCGATGCAGGACATGCACGTGATCGTCGCCGTCGGCCATTCGATCGGCGATGTCGCCGGTGCCGTCCGGGGAGTTGTCGTCGGCGACCAGCACATGTGCGGACGGGACGCTGGTGCGCAGCCGCCCGACGATGCTCTCGATGTTCTCGGCCTCGTTGAACGTGGGGATAATGACCAGGACCTTGTCGAGGGTCGCAGGCTCGGGCATGAGCACTCTCCAGGGGATTGGGCAACGACGGTTTGTCGCCTCAAAACTACCTCACCTCACCGTCGCCAACGTTGACGGATGACCCTGGACGTACCCGCGAGCGCCCCTAGCAGGCCCATTAAGGCCAACGCCAGGTCTAGCCCGGCAGCCAGCCGGACGGCCGGGGTGACGGCGCTGCGCAGCGGCATCGGGTACGCACCCGAGGCGGACGTCCCCTCGCTCGTGCGCATTCTCACCGAGCCGTCCGGCTCGACGAAGCCGGACAGGCTGTTGGTCGTCGCGACGATGATCTCGCGACGCGTCTCCATCGCCCGGACGCGCGTGATCGCGAACTGCTGCGCCACCTGCGCCGAGCCGCGATAGGTCGCGTTGTTCGACTGCACGGTCACGACCTGAGCGCCGCCGGTGATCGCGGAGTAAACGGTCTGGTCGTAGGCGAGTTCGAAGCAGATCACGTCGCCGACCACTAGCGGACGACCATCGGCCAGCCTCACCCGGAGCGCACCGGGGGTGGTTCCGGGAACGGATTGCGCGCCCACCCGTGCAAGCAGCGGAATCAGGGGAAGGAGTTGATCGCGGAAGGGGATGAACTCACCGAACGGGACCAGGTTGCGCTTGTCGTAGCGGGCTTCGACATGGCCCCCGGGTTGCCACCACAGCCCGGACGTCTGGCGCTGTCCCGGTCCCGGTCCTCGCATCACGGCACCGACAAAGATCGGGCGCCCGGCCAAGCGGGCCGCGGCATCCACTACCTCTGCGGTGATCTGGTCTCGCGTCGGGTCGATGTCGGTCGAGTTCTCCGGCCACAAGATGAAGTCCGGTTCGGGTACCTGGCCCGTCTGCGCCTTGGCCAGCAGCGCGATCGTTTCGGACAGGTGGTTGTTGGTGACCGACCGCTCGCGGCCGAGCGCCTCGATGCCCACCCCGTCCACGTTGCCTTGGACGAAACCAACGGTAACGCTGGGCCCGTCGGCCGCCGGCTGGTAGGCGAACCCAGCGAACCCGGCGAGCAACACCGCCAGCGCGATGGCGCCGGTCGCGATCCGGCGGCGGGCCGGCCCGGGCTCCACCAGATAGGCGAGGATCTGCCCGGCCAGCGCGGTCAGGAAGCTGACCCCGGCCAAACCAACGAACGGCAGGTAGCCGGCCAACGGGGCATCCACCATGGTGAAGCCGAGACGAACCCAGCCGAAGCCGCCGAACGGAAAGCGCGAGTACGCGTACTCCACCATCGCCCAGCAGCCCGCCGCCCAAAGCGGCCACCAGCGCAACCGTCCGACCAAGCGGATGCCGACGCCGATAGTGGCGAACCAGCCCGCCTCGAACCCGATCACCGCGACCGCCGCCGCCGGATGAACGGCCTTGAGCCAGTTGACCGTCACGGCGAGGAACGCCAGGCCGAACAAGTAGCCCGGTGCCGCCCAGCCGAGCAACCGGCGAACCGGGCGCCGGGGTCGGTTCAATCGGCGCGACATCCCTTCGACAAGCTCGGGCGACGAGCTTTCGCCGGGCTGAGCCGACGATCCAGAATCATTGGCTGACCTCGTCGAGGTAAGCCGACGCCGACGGATCGTCCAGGTCAGCAAGGCGGGACCGACGATGGCGAGCGGCCACCACGAAACCGGGGCGAACGCCAACCCCGTAATGGCACCGGCGACCAGGGGCAGGCAAATGCGGATCCAGCGCGGCACCGGGCGAGCCTACTGCGCCGGCGCGATCACCGGCCGATCGGCGAACCGGGCAGACAGCACCAACGACGTCCTCGTCGACACACCGAGCGTCCGGATCTGATTCAGGACGGCTTCGAGATCGGCCGGAGTGGCCACCTGCACCACCAGCAAGTAGCTCTCCTCCCCCGCGACCGCGTAACAAGACGCGATGTCCTCGATCTCCTCGAGTCGTTCGGGCAACCGGTCCTCGGTGGCGGGATCGACGGCCTTGAGCGCGACGAACGCCGTCAACATCAACCCCTGGGCCTCGGGGTCGATCCGCGCCGAGTAGCCCTTGATCAGCCCGCGCTGCTCCAGGCGGCGGACGCGCTGCTGCGCGGCGGACGTCGACAGGCCCGTCTTCTTCCCGATATCGGTGTAAGACATTCGGCCTTCGACCGCCAGCAACGAAAGGATTTGGCGATCGATGCTCTCCATAGGCCAATCGTGACACCATGCCGCCATGTCTGGACCCCGACTCTTGCTAGTCGACACCGCGTCGTTGTACTTCAGGGCCTTCTTCGGGCTGCCGTCCTCGTTGAGCGCCCCGGACGGACGTCAGGTGAACGCTGTGCGGGGGCTGCTGGACTTCCTCGCCCGCTTCGTCTCCCAGTACCGGCCCACTCATCTGGCCTGCTGCTGGGACAACGACTGGAGACCCGCCTGGCGCACCGAACTGGTGCCCAGCTACAAGGCGCATCGGGTCGATCCCGGGGGCATCAGCGACGTCGTGGGCGCCGGGGGACGAGGTGCGGTGAACCCCCAGACCGAAGTCGCGCCCGAGGAGCTTCAAGCCCAGATCCCCATGATCGTTGCCGTTCTCAGCGCACTCGGGCTACCGATCGTCGGGGCCGATGACCACGAGGCGGACGACGTGATCGGCACGCTCGCCAGCACCTCGACGATGCCCGCCGACGTGGTCACCGGGGATCGTGACCTGTTCCAGTTGGTCGACGACGCCCGCGCTGTGCGCGTCTTGTACGTCGGGCGCGGGATCAGCCGGCACGAGGTGATCACCGACGCCGTGCTGCGCGACAAGTACGGCATTGACGGCGCCGGCTACGCCGATTTCGCCACGCTTCGGGGCGACCCCTCCGACGGCCTGCCCGGTGTTTCGGGCATCGGCGAGAAGACGGCCGCCCGGTTGATCGCCGACCATGGCGACATCGAGGGCATCTTGGCTGCGGCAAGCGCGGGACGCCTCTCCCCCGCCCTGGCCGCCAAGCTCGCCGCCGGGATCGACTATTTGGGCGCCGCGCTGCCGGTGGTCGCGGTCCGCCGCGACTTGGTGTTGGGGCTCACCGACGCCGACCTCGTCCTGCCAAAGGAGCCCGCCCACCCCGTGGCGTGGGCCGACCTGGCCGCCGAACTCGGGCTCGGGGCCAGCGCCGAACGGATCGTCGCGGCGCTGGCCCTTGCGCACTAGCCGATCAGGGCAGGGGCTCGGTCTTCTCCACCAGCCAAAGGGCCTGATACGGCTCGATGATCAGGTGATGCGGCTCCAGGGAGTACTCGTAGCCGCTGATCTTCTCATCGGCGACGGCGCCGACGTGGCTGCGCAGCAGATGGGTCGGCAGATAGACCTGGTTCTCGCTGACGTTGTAGACCTGCACCATCGCCCCGGTCGGGTGATCCCGGCGGATCAGCAGCAGACGCTCGTCCTCATAGGGCATGACGGCCGCCTCGACGCTGGCGTGCAGTTGCTCGCTGTGGGCCCGCACCCAGATCAGGTGCCGTAGTCCGGCGTTGATTCGGCCGGCCGGGGACGACGACTCGCGGGCGACCTGCTCGACCAGACCCCAGTCCATCTTGGGACGATGGACCCAGCGGTTGTCGGCGGTGTGGTCCGGGTCGTCGGCGAAGGTGTAGTCGTTCAACAGGCCGAGTTCGTCGCCCATGTACAGCAGCGGGATCCCGCCGAAGCCGAGAATGACGGCGTACATCAACAACACCCGACGCACGGCGTGGTCGATCCGGCCCTGGTCACCCGACTGGATGGCCGATTCCAGCCCGGCGAGGCTCGCACAGGTGCCGGAGATGCGCCGGTCTTGGGTTACCGGGTTGTACTGGAACACCATCCCTTTGGCGAACGAGCCGTGGTAGTCGCCGGAATAGAAGTCGCTCAGGAACTTGCGATGCCCCCAGCCGTCGATCCCCGCGCGCGCCGCGTCCTCGTCGCTGACCGCCCAGCCGATGTCGTCGTGGCAGCGGACGTAGGTGGCCCAGACGGCGTTCGTCGGCTTCGGCGGGAACTGCGCCAACGCGACCTCGAGGAGCCGCTTGTCGCGGCTGGCCAGCGCGCTCCACAGCTGCACCATCAAGGTGTTGTGGTATGCCGTATCCGACACCTTGCCGTGGTGGATGCCAACGCCCAAGTAGGCGATCAGGTCGTGCGGCGCCACGATGGCCTCAGCCTTGAACGCCACCGCCGGCGCGACGATCCGGGCCGCGGCCCGCAGGGCGCGGGTGAGGTGATGCACCTCTGGCTGGTTCTGACAGTTGGTGCCCAATCTCTTCCAGATGAACGCGATGGCATCCAACCGGACGACCTCGACGCCCTGGTTGGCCAGGTACAAGATGATGTCGAGGAACTCGCAGAAGACGTCCGGGTTACCCCAGTTGACGTCCCACTGGTAGGAGTTGAAGGTCGTCCACACCCAGGCATTGGCCGCATCGCTCCAGGTGAAGTTGCCCGGTGCGAAGTCGGGGAACACCTCGGGCAGCGTCTGCTCGTAGGCGTCGGGCTCGGTGCGGTCGGGATACATGTAGAAGTAGTCGCGATACTTCTGATCACCCGCGCACGCCTTGACCGCCCACTCATGCTCGAGGGCGACATGGTTCAACACGAGGTCCATCACCAGGCTCATGCCGCGCTGTCGCAGCTTGGTCGCCAGCGACTCCAAGTCGGCCATCGAGCCGAGGTCGGGACGCACCGCCCGGTAATCCTGGACGGCGTACCCACCGTCGTTCTCCCCGTCGCGGGGCTTCAGCAGCGGCATCAGGTGCAAATACTTGATTCCCAAGCCCTGCAGGTAGTCGATGTGATCGGCGACACCGTTCAGGGTCCCCGCGAAGCGATCGGCGTAGGTGACGTAGCCCATCATCTCGGGGCGCTGCAGCCAGTCGGGATTTACCAGTCTGGCCTCGTCCAAGCGGCGCAACTCCGGCGAGCGCTCGGCCAGCGCCTTCGCCATCAGGTCCTCCACTCGGGCCATCGTTTCGGCTCCGCGGGCTCCGTACACGGCTCGCAGACTCTGCGCCAACTCGGGTCCGTAGCGTTCCAGCCTCATCGAGAACGTCGCCGCGAGTCCCTCGCCCGTAAACCGTTGCGCCCAAGCCATATCTGCCATGGGCGTGACTCTAGGACGCGGCGTCCACCGACGGCGGCCAAACCCGAAACGACACCTGAACCTGGTGGTCAGGATTCGTACGGCCTTTGGCCGCGTTCGCCGACGCGCCCAACGTCCCCCAACAGCGGCAACCGAAATGCCGCGACAGCACCAGGACACCTGGCTACCCTGGTCGCAGTCGCAGTCACAGTTGCGAGAACGTTAGGACCGTGCGATGGCATTACCGAGCCCAGTTCGGCCCGATCGGATAGCCAAGATCGGGCCCGGTAGCGTCCCCGCGCTGCCAAGGCGTCGGCGACCGTCCCCTGACCGGGACGGTTTTTTTGTGCCCTGGTCGGGCAACGGGCGGTAGAAGGAGGGGCAATGGCGGGCGTGCTGGTACTCAACACCGACGACACCGTGTTGCACACCGTCTCCGTGCAACACGCGGTCGGCATGCTCGTGCGGGAGGTGGCGGTTGTCGAGGCCGCTCGTGTCGGGGTGAACCTCGGGCAGTACCCGTGGCCCGAGGTGCTGCGGCTGGTCCGCTACGTACGAACCTCGTTTATGTATGCCCGGGGCGTCGGCTGGACCAAGCGGGGAGTGCTGCGCCGAGACCGGCACACCTGCGCCTACTGCGGGTCGAGGGCGACCACGGTGGATCACGTCATGCCGCAGTCGCGCGGCGGCAAGGACGCTTGGACCAACACCGTGGCCGCCTGCGCACCCTGCAATTCCAAGAAGGCGAATCGGACCCCCGCCGAGGCTGGGATGCCGTTGCGCACCAAGGCCTACGAGCCGACCCGGGCGTCCTTGCTGGTCGCCTGAGGCGGCCGGACTCAGGCGAGAGTCGTGGGCCGCAGGACGTAGACGGCGTTGCCCGCGAGCAGGTTGGCCAGCCGATCGTCGCGCAGGCGTCGCCCGCCGGGAGAAAGCGGAATGCGCTGCTCGACCCGCAGGCCCAGCGACGCGAACAGCGCCTCCAGGTCGACCAGCGTGGTGTGCCGGATGTTCGGCGTGTCGTGCCAGGCGTACGGCAGCTCGATCGACATCGGCATGCGGCCCCGCAACAGCCGCAGCCGATGCCGAAGCAAGCCGAAGTTGGGAACCGAAACGATGCACCGATCGGCGATCCGGCCCATCTCTCCCAGCACCATCGCCGGCTTGTGAATCGTTTGCAGCGTCCGGGACAGCACCACGACGTCGTAGGACGCGGTGGCGAACGAGTCCAGCCCGTGGTCGACGTCCAGTTCGAGCACGTTGACCCCGGCCGCCATCGCCGCCAAGACTGCGTCCGGGGCGATCTCGATCCCGGTCCCCCGGCACCCGCGCGTGACCGCGAGGTGGGCGAGCAGTTCGCCCGAGCCGCAGCCAAGGTCGAGGACGCGTGATCGGTCCGGCACGAGGCTGGCCACCAAAGCCAGGTCGGGGCGTAGCATCAGATCCCCTCTCGCAAGGCGCGCTCCATGAACACCCGCAGGGTCTTGTGGTACTCGGGAAGGTCGAGCAGGAACGAGTCGTGACCCCAGGTCGAGGAGATCTCTCGGAAGCTGACTTGCAGTTCGGCGCGCTCCAGATGCGTCACGATGCGCCGGGAGTGGGCCGTCGAGAAGCGCCAGTCGGTGCCGAACGACAACACCAGGTAGCGCAGTCGACTCGCGGCGGACGCGAGCCGGGTGGCGTCCTCGTCGGCGAACGGGTCGAAGTAGTCCATCACCCGGGTCAGATACAGGTAGGACAGGGCATCGAAGCGTTCGAGGAACGCCGAACCCTGATGGTCCAGGTAGCTCTCGATGGCGAAGTCGATGCCGAACCCCGGGGTGCCGTTCTCCCGGTGCGGGGCTCGGCCGAACTTCTCGGTGAGCGCCTCTTCGGAGAGATAGGTGATGTGGGCCATCATCCGGGCCACGGCCAGGCCGGTCGTGGGGGCGACACCCTCGGCGGCGTATTGGCCGTCGCGGAAGCCAGGGTCTCGCATGATCGCCTGGCGGGCCACGGCGGAGAAGGCGATGTTCATCGCGGTCAGCCGCGATGACGCAGCGATGATCAGCGCATTGGCCAGTTCCTCGGGGTAGCGCAGCGACCACTCCAGCACCTGCATGCCGCCCAGCGAGCCCCCGACTGCGGCCAGCAGGCGCGGGATCCCGAGATGGGCGAGCAGCGCGCGATGGACGTCCACGAAGTCACGCATGAGCAGCAGCGGGAACCCCAGCCCGTAGGCACGGCCAGTGGCGGGGTTGATCGACAGCGGGCCCGTCGTCCCTTGGCAGCCACCCAGCAGGTTCGCGCAGATGACGAAGTACTTGTCGGTGTCCAGGACGCGGCCGGGGCCGATCAGGTTGTCCCACCACCCGGGTCGCTTGGCACCGGGGTGCCAACCGGCGGCGTGCGCGTCCCCAGTGAGGGCGTGGCAGATCATCACCGCGTTGTCCTTGGCCGCCGACAGCGTTCCGTAGGTCTCGTAGGCGACATCGACCTCGTCAAGGCGCCCGCCCAAGGCGAGCCGCAGTGGTCGATCGGGCTCGAACAGGCGGACGACGTGCGTGGTCGTCAGCCCGACCGAACCGGGGTCGGGTCGCATGCGGTCTCCCCTCAGTCGGCGCCCAGCGCGGTGTCGAGGTCGGCGATGAGGTCGTCCACGTTCTCGATTCCCACGCTCAACCGGACCATCTCGGGCGCCACGCCGGCCACCTTGAGCTCGGCGTCGGTGAGCTGGCTGTGCGTCGTGGAGGCGTTGTGGATCACGAGCGACTTGGCATCCCCGATGTTCGCAAGGTGGCTGAACAGCTTCAGCGACTCGACGAACTTCGACCCACCCTCGCGGCCGGACTTCAGGCCGAAGGAAACCAGACCGCCGTACCCGCGTCCAGTGAACAGGCGATCGGCGATCGCCTTGTTCGGATCACCTTCCAGCCCCGGGTAGTTGACCCAGGAGACGGCCGGATGCCCGGCGAGATGCTGCGCCAGCGCCAGTGCGTTCGAACTGTGCCGCTCCATCCGCAGGTGCAGCGTCTCGAGCCCTTGCAGCAAGAGGAACGAGTTCAGCGGGGCGATCGCCGCGCCGGTGTTGCGCAGGAGCACCGTCCGCGCCCTGATGATGTAGGCCAGGTTTCCGACCGCGTCGCTCCAGACCACGTCGTGGTAGGCCGGGTCCGGCCCGGTGAGCCCGGGGAAACGCTCGGCGTGAACCGGCCAGTCGAAGTTGCCGGAATCGACGATGACCCCGCCCAGAGTTGTCCCGTGCCCTCCGATGTACTTGGTTGCCGAATGCACCGAGACGTCCGCGCCGTGATCGAAGACCCGGCAAAGGTAGGGCGTGGGGACGGTGTTGTCGACGATGAACGGCAGCCCGTGAGCGTGCGCGGCTTCGGCCCAGGCGTCCAGATCCGGGACGTTCAGGGCGGGGTTGCCGATCGATTCACCGAAGACGAGCTTGGTCTTGTCGTCGACGAACCGACCCAGGTCTTCCGGCCGGCCGGGATCGACGAACCGCACGGTGATGCCGTACTGCGGGAGCGTGTGGGCGAACAGAGCGAACGTGCCGCCGTAAAGAGTGGACAAGGCGACGATGTTGTCCCCGGCATAGGTGAGGTTCAGCACCGCATAGGTGATGGCGGACGCACCGGACGCCGTCGCCAGCGCCCCGACTCCGCCCTCCAGTGCGTTCACTCGGGTCTCGAACACCGACTGAGTCGGGTTCATGATCCGCGTATAGATGTTGCCGGGGACCTTCAGGGCGAACAGATCCGCTGCGTGTTGGGTGTCGTCGAACACGTACGACGTCGTCTGGTAGATGGGGACGGCCCGCGAGTTGGTCGCCGGGTCCGCGCTCTCCTGGCCCGCCTGCACGGCCAGGGTTTCGGGGCGGTAGGTCATCGGTGAGCTCCTGTCGAATCTGTCGGAACAGGCTAGTGCCCGAGCGCGTCCTCCCCAGGTCGTCCCGCCGCCGCAGACACAGACGAGCCGTCCCTCCCGCGAAAGGCTCGGGCCCTCGGGGATGCCGGTCTCAGAACTCTAGGGGCCGGCCCCATCGGTGCAGTTGGCGGCCGGATCTCGGACTTCGTTTCGCAGGGCAGGCCAAAGCCGGTTGGAGGAACTGTCGGGTGTGCTAACTTCCGCGAAAGACCGCGTCGGAGCTTGGGGGGAACATGACCGACGACGATCCGTTCGGGAGCGAAACACCAAACCCCGAACCGGAAACGAAACGAGACGGCCGGGTGGCGCGGCGCGATGCCACCCAGGCGCGACTATTGAACGCCACGATCGAACTCCTCGCGTCAAATGGATACGAAGGTTCGTCCATCGATCAGGTCGCCGAACTGGCCGGCGTCAGCAAAGGCAGCGTCTTCTACAACTTCGGCTCCAAAGCCGAACTCTTCGGGGCATCCATTGCCCACAGCGCGAACATGATGCGCGAGCAACTTGCGCAAGTGCGTGGGCGCGCGCGCTCATGGGAAGCGATGCATCTGATCACCTTGGCCTTCGTCCAGTTGGTGAACGAGAACTCGTCAACCAGCCTCGTCGCCTCCACAGAGCTCTTCCGGCGCGGACGACCCTGGGAAGCGGAAATGGCGGGCGCGCGGCAGATCTTCGCCGAACCGTTCGCCCGCGCCTTCATGGAGATCGCCCAAGACCGGCGGGCGAGCGAGCCGGAACCGTCGGACAGTCCTGACGACGAGTATGCGAGCGCCGAGGTGATCGCCATGTACCTACTCGGCCTGATGGTCTTCGGAGTGCTGGACCGGGTTCGATTCTCCAGCCACCGCAGGATCGAGCAGGTTCACGGCCAGATCATGACCGCGGCCCGCGGCCTGGCGACGATGCTGTGAGGCCTGCGGCGACAACGGCGGGCCGGGATCGTCGGCGTCCTTGACTTCGGCTCTGGACCGCGCGCCGAGCAGTCGGTGCGCGGTCCAGAGCAAGGCGAATCCGACGACGCCTTGCGCGGCGCCGCTGAGTTCGAAGATCAGGTCACCGGGTGGCTCGTACAACGGCGGTGGGAACATCGCCCGAAGCAGGCCAGGCGATGCGTCCAAGCCGTACAGCAACAGCTTCAGCACGTGGTTGTACAGACCCTCGAACACGCCGATCAGCCCACCGAAGAAGCCCGCCGACACCCAAACAGACGCCCGCCGACGCCCCAATCCCCACAAGGCCGCGGCCACCGCCCAAGCGATCAGCCCGAGCACCAGGCCCTCCAGCCGCCATCTGGTCGCGAAGAGGACGCCGCCGTACCAGTGATGGGCGGTGGTCAGTGCCCATTGCAGGGTGACCAGCCCCCAGGCGAGCTTCTCCAACCTCGACATGCGATACTCCGTTCTCGAACACTTTGTACGAGAACCAGCCTGTGCCGAGCGCACCGCAAGATCCAGGGGGTGATCGGGATACTCGAACACGACGACATCTTCCGTCCGAGAACGGCCGATCCGCGGGCCGAACGCAGCCGGGCGAAGCTGCGGCGTGCCCTGCTGGCGGAACTGGCCACCAAGCCGTTGGTAGACGTGCGGGTCGGCGATGTTCTGCACCGCGGCGAGGTGGCCCGCTCGACCTTCTACCGGCATTACGAGTCGCTGGATGCCTTGGCCGCAGAGATCGTGGAGCAGGCGGCCGCGGCGCTCCTGCCCGAGTGCGACCACCGACGTCCGGAGCAGATGTTGCGGCAGTTCGTCCGCCATGTGGCCGAGCATCGTCTGTTGGCCGAGTCCCTGCTCGTCTCCGGCAACGCGACGCCACTGTTGAGCGCATTCATGACCCTTCTGGCGCAGCGGCTGGCAGCAGTCGTCCGCTCACATGGCGAGGACGACTTCGCCGCCGAGCTGGAGGGACGCATGCTCGCCGGCGCCGCGATCGCTGGCGTGGACGCGTGGCTGCGGACGCCGAACGCCCGGCCCGAGCCGCTGATCGCCCGCCTCGAGGCCTGGTCGCGCCGGCTGTAGCGGCCCGTCGGCTCGGGGAGTGCGCACCGCCGGCGATCTGGCTCCCTCGCGCACCTTGTGGTCAAGATGGCTTGGACAGCCGATGTGCGTGGTCATGGCCGCGGCTGGAGGTGTTGGAGCGGAACGGTCGAAACGACGTGGTGTCTAGCCGGCCCCCGGCCCAGGTGGGACTCCACCAGCTCCATCGCCTCGACCCGAAAGTCCCAACTGCCGAACGCATCCAGGACGCGCAGCCAGCGCGCGACCGCCAACCGACGACGCGTGCGCGCGAGCGTGAGGTGGCCGACGAAACGCCCACCTGCCACCTCGATGCCGAGCCGCTGCGCCGACGTCCGGACGCGGCGGGCCAGGCGCGGCAGATCCTCTTCATCGGGCACCGACCGAACAGCCAGCCACAGCGCCTTCGCCGCGTCCGGGTGCGGAAAACAGCCGGCGCCACCGAGTCGTAGACCCAACCCGGAAGTCCGCTCCCCGACCGCCTGCAAAGCTTCGGCGAACGGATCCACCAAAGCGGCGGGGACGTCGGCCGCGAAGGCACAGGTCACATGCCAGGACGCCTCACTCGCCCAGCGCACGTCGGGGTCGACGTCGCGGCGCGGGTCGACCAAAGAGCTCAGTTGCGCCACGATTTGCGGCTCAAGTCGCAGCGCGACGAACATGCGGGACCCCACGAGGCTCCACTGTGCCCCCTCCCGCAAGAGGTTTTCGCGTCCCGACCAGCATTTTCGTACCCCGGATTACCCCAATAAAACAGTGGGAATAGCGTGAGCTTGAGGCGTCCCGTCCGGGGCGCGGAAAGGCATCCATCGCCATGGTCGAGTCCAACACCGTGCTGTGGGGACAGACGATCATCTACTCCTGCTACTGCCTCGCGATCCTGGCCGTCATCGCCTGGTTCGCAGCCAGGATCACGCGCCCCACAGACGTGCCACCCAGGGTCAAACCAGGCCTCTTCTACAGCTTTGTCGGCTTCTTGACGCTCGTCGGGGTCAGTCTCCACATCGTCACCTACAACACCATCCCCTGGGTTCCCGACGACTTGAACGCCGCCAAGGCCGGCTTGAACGCGCCGACCTACCACTTCTTGGTCAAGCAGCAGACGTTCTACTACCAGGGACGGGCCCTGCCGGAGTCCGTTCCCGCCGCCCAGCAGATCCAGGTGCCGTGCAACAAGCTCGTCAAGTTCAGCGTTACCAGCGAGGACAACACCTACGGCTTCGGGCTGTTCCGGCCGAACAACTCGATGCTGATGCAGATGCAGGTGCTGCCCGGCCACGTGAACGACCTGGTCTGGACGTTCCGGGCCAACGGCGTCTACACCATCCGGTCGACCGAATACTCCGGTCCGACCGGTTACCACATGATCGTGCGCGACGCGATCGCCGTCACCGGATGCGACGACAAGGCCTGAGATGAGCACCTTCACCACCACCCTGCTCGAGGGGAACCAGTCGGCCTTCAAGCCGAAGACCTTGACCCCGATGCAGAAGTTGACGCTTCAGTACGTCATCTTCGGTCTGATCTACTACGCCTTCGCCGTGATCGAGGGCATGCTGATGCGGGTCTATGAGGTCAAACCCGTGGACCTGATCAGCCCCCGGCAGTTCTTCGCGATCCTCACCGCGCACCCGCTCGTGGGCATCTTCGGCTCTAGCTACCTGCTCGTGTTCGGCGCCTTCACCTTCGTGACTCCGCTGTTGCTGAAGAAGCCACTGTGGTCGTTCAAGACCGCGCAATGGACTTTGTGGCTGGTCGTTGTCGGTGTCTTCACGTTCTGGCTCACGGGCTTCATCACCCACTACTCCCCCATGTACACGCTCTATTGGCCGCTACCGGCGGACTTCACGCAGTTCGAGCCCCTCGGCGGCGCCTTCTTCATCGTCGGCATCGCGCTGGTCATGGTCGGGACTCTGCTATTCGTGCTGAACACGTTCAAGACGATCACATACACCCCGGCCGGGATGGAGAAGCAGCCGGTGGGCAGGCTGCTCGGCGATGCCCTCGGATTGACCACGATCAAGCGCGTGTTCACGGGCAAGTTCCGTGCCGACGCGGCGGACGAACACCTCGTCCCACTACCCGTGGCGGCGATCGCGCGTGGCACCGTGGACGTGCTCCTCAACGCGCTGATCATCACCTTCAGCGGCGTCCTGATCCTCGTCTATATGATCGCCGAGCTGGCCGGGAACTCCCTGAAGACGAGTTGGGTCGACGCCCTGCTGTACAAGAACTGGTACTGGTGGGGACTCGACCTAGTCGCCGACGGACTGGTCCTGATCTTCGTGGCGGGCACCTGGTACCTGGTCGCGTCCATGATCACCGGCCGGGATGTCTTTATGGCCAAGTGGGCCCGATTGGCGCTGGGCGTCGAATTGGTCGTCTCGTGGACCGTATGGTCGCATCACCTGCTTTCCGACCAGGCCCAGCCTGAACTGCTGAAGGTCGGTTCGGGCGAACTGGTGACCGTGTTCGAACTGATCACCCAGGGGTTGGCGTTCTTCATCACACTGGCCACCTTGTGGCAGGCCCGGCCTTTGAAGTGGACGAACGAGCTCAAGTTCCTGATCGGCGGCCTGACGGGATTCGCCCTGGCCGTCCCCGCAGGGATCATGCAGGCCGACGTTGGGCTCAACCGCATCCTGCACAACACCCAGTGGGTGATCGGTCCGCATGTGCACGTTGCCGTCCTGGTCGGCCTGACCATGACGCTGTACGCGGCGGTCTACCTGCTGCTGCCCATCCTGACGAACGGGGCGAAGCTGTGGAGTCAAAAGCTCGCCGATGTGCACTTCTGGTGCCACCTGGTCGGCGGCATCGGCATGGGCGCGTTCATGGGAATGGCGGGCCTGCAGGGCATGCTGCGCCGGACGATCTACGTCAACTTCGAGTTCGGCCCGTACATGATCTTGGCCGCCGTCAGCGGCGCGCTGTTGCTGGCCGCGCTCGTGGCCTTCGGGATCAACATCGTCATGACGCTCGGCCTCAAGGGGGCCGTTGGGATCTTCACCCCTTCGGAGCATCCCGTCGACCAGTTGGTGCCGCCGGAGAAGTAGCCGCGCACCAAGTCCAATCGGCTGCGGACGGCTGGGCTCGTCCGCAGCCTCTTCTCGTGGATTCGAGTTTCTCGGGAACGTCGGGGTTCGGATCCGGAAGTGGTCAGCGAATCTTGTCGATGCCCACCACGAACGTGTTGCACCGCGCCCAAGCCGCGTACTCGTGGCGGAACCCGCGATCGAACCAGTAGGCGGTGCTTTCGGGAGTCCCGTGCGTGCCCTGGCCGGGCGCCTGATTGCCGTACACGTAGCCGAACATCGAGCGCAGCGCGATGTACTCGCTGGTGCTTCCGACCTTGTCCCAGATGCTGCCGAGGAAGACGCCGGATCCGCAGTTCGCTTGGAGTTCGATCCGCCGGCTGACCTGCTTGTCGTCTCGTGCGGCGCCATCGAGGATGCCGGTCTCGTGCTGCAGGAAGTGGGTGAACTCGTGCGCGGTGACCCACAGGTAGACCAGGTTGCTCATCTGGAGCCCCTCGTCGTCCCGGTTGGCCGCCGTGGAGATGTAGATCGCCTTGTTCGACGTGCAGTACACAGCGATTCTGGAATCGATGAGCTTCCCGCACGGGCTGCTCGTCGGACCGGAGAAGGTGATCAGCCTCGGCGAGTCGATCGTGATGCCTTGATCGGCGAGCGCCGGCTTGTAGATCGCCATCAGGCACGCCACGATCTCGCGGGCGTAGCGGGTCACCTCGGTCGTGCTCATCGGCGCCTTCTTGGCGGTGATCGACGGGCAGGACGACGCCGCGCCGTTGCGCAGCCACATCAGGTTGTAGAGGCGATTGTCTTCCCCGTCGGCCCCCGTGTAGCCCGTCTGGGGGCGGCCGTCGATCAGGGGCGCGTCGGTGTTCGGGTCCGGCGTCGGCTCGGCGCTCGCGGTTGTGCTCGGCGTCGTGGTCGAGGGAGAACTCGGCGGCGGCGAGGTGGGCCGAGGCGTGAGCGGCGGCGTGGCGGTCGGCGTGGACCGGGCGTTCGCGTTGGTCAGCAAGCCCACGCCGACCAACGTCCCGATGCCGAGGATCGCCAAGGCCAGGACCGCAGCGATCACTCCGATCGCCGGCCCCTTCCGGGACGGCACCGGCGGGCGAACCTGGCCGGGCCCCGGATGCCCACCTGGTGGCGGCGGCGGATAGCCGGTGCCACCTCCGCCCGAAGCCCAATTCGGCGCTCCCGGCGAAACCGGATTCGGCGTCCAGACGGGGGCCGCCATTGCTTGGGCGGGACTTGGTTGGACGCCGGGCGGGAGATAGCTCGGGGCCAGGGCCGGGCTCCCCCAGCCCGCTTGTGGGGCCGGTTGGGCCACCACCTGGGTCGGTGGCACGGTCGGCATGACTCGTGTCTCGGCGGGGCCGACCACCGGGTACGGCGGCTGGCCGCCGGCGGGGTAGGTCCGGGTCGGCGAACTGGGCGCCGGCCCGGTTGTGGCCGCTCCAAACCCACCCAGACCCGGCTGTTGGGTGGGCGCAGGCACCTGACCCCAGCCCTGATCCAGCTCCGGGGAATGCGGCACAGGGTTGTTCGGGGCCGGATGGTAGGCAACCGGATTGTTCAGAGCTGGGCCGCTCGGGGCGGCGGTGGGCCCGCCCGGCGGCTGCGGGCGGGAGTATGTGGGCGTGGCGTTGGTTGCGCCGGGGTACTGCGTCGAGGGATGACTGGGCTGAGGAGCCCAGACCGACGAAGAGTTGGTCACCGACTGCGTATTGGTCGGATTACCGACGCTGGGATCCGTCCCCGGCGAGGGGTTTGGCGGTACGACCGGCGTCCAGGGGTTGTGCGCCACGACCCTCCCAGTGCTCGCGAAGCCTGGCCCGAGCCTACCCGGTGACGGTTTCGGTGCCCGCGCGCGCCCGTGCCCGCGCGAACGAGGTGATTTGCCCTGCTCAAGCGGACCAAATCGACTGCTAACGGCCAGTAGCACTCCTGCGGAGACGCCGACCGTGCGTGAGATGATGTCGGCTCGTTCAAACAGGAGGACTTGATGGCCGCACTGAAGGCGAAACTCAAGGCCGATCTCGTGGTGGCGATGAAGGCCCACGACGAGTTGACCAAGAGCACGCTGCGCATGGCTCTGGCCGCGATCGCCAACGCCGAGGTGGCCGGAAAGTCCGCCCGCGAACTCGACGACGCCGAGGAACTCGCGATCCTCAACAAGGAGGTCGCCAAGCGGGTCGATTCCGCACAGGCATACCAGGCGGGCAGCCGCCCCGAGCTGGCGGCGAAGGAACTCAGCGAGGCAGAGATCCTGCGTCCATACCTACCGAAGCCGCTCACCCCCGCCGAGGTGGACGCCATCATCGGCGAAGAGGTCGCCGCGGTGGCCGAACAACTCGGCGCACAGCCGACCATGCGCCAGATGGGTCAGGTCGTGAAGGCCGTCAACGCGCGCGTCCAGGGGCGCGCCGACGGCTCGACCGTCGCCGGCAAGGTCAGGGCCGCTCTGAGCTGACGGCCGGTCCGCTGATCCCTGCGTCCTTGGCTGCATCGGCCCCCTTGGGAACGAACTTCCCGGTGGCGACCAGCACCGCGACCACGATCAGCGGGACGATCCACCCGGCCCAGCCCATGATCGTGCCGTTGGCGGTATTCACCGGATGCCCGGCGAGGCTGAAAGTGGCGGCCGTGGCGCCGACCGCAGCGTTCAGCGTGCCATGCCCCAGCGCAGCCGGCCACACGCTGGCAGAGCGGACCCGAAGCCAGGCCAGGAAGCCACCGCACAAGGTGCAGAAGACGACCATCAACACCAGGCCCAACCAGGGCGGCACGCTCGGATAGTTGTAGCCGAGCAGGATCACCGGGGCGTGCCAGGTGCCCCAGATGGCCCCGGAAACCACGATCGCGGGCCAGGTCCCCAACGGTTGCAGGCGCGGGAACAAGAAGCCACGCCAGCCGATCTCCTCGCCGGCAGCCGGGATCGTGTTGATCACCGATGCGATCAGCAGGTTCGGGATGGTCGCCAGGGCCAACAGCCAAGTCTGTGGGGGCAAATCGACCTGCCCGCCCTTGACCCGGTCACGTAGCTGGTGTTCGAGGGCTTCGCGGAACCCCGAAAGATTCGCCAGGTCCCACTGGTATTGGCCCAGTAATCGGGAGGTGAGCAGCGCCCCGAGCACGAGCGCGAAGATCCCGCCGACGGCGATAGCCAAATAGGCGAACCAACGCGGCAGGGGCCTGGGCACGACCGCTCCCACCGTGCGCCAAAACGGCTTGCGTTCGACCAGTTTCAGCGTGACCGCCGCCGCGACCGCGGGCATGAACATCATCCCGAGCAGCACGGGGATCAGTACCTCGGGCGCCTCGTTCAGGCCCCTGCCCAACCACAGCGGCAGGCACAAGACCCAGGCCAACGCGTCGGCCAACAAGACGTAGATCACGATCGGACGCCAGTTCACCCGTTCTGTCTGCACTCCCCCATCTTGCTGTGCCCCAGCCTCGGCGGGCCGGG
>JBDHZK010000008.1:0-37410 GCA_039811865.1 Propionicicella sp.
GCCGTCGGGTACGACGGGAATGGTCGGAAGGTCTCCACGGGGAGTAGCTCCGGCAAGACTTCCTCGGGTAAGCCGATCAGTTGCGTCGGCGTCTTGTGCCGCATCGGTGAACCGGCTGTGCCCGGGCAAAGCGCCGAGCCCGCGCAGGTGGTCTCGTTGGAGCAGATCGCGATTAGCGTGGCGACCCAGATCTACGTGCCCACTCCCGCCCCGAAGTTCGGTCCGGACCCGTCGGGAAACGAATGGAAGATGCTGGCCGTTGGCTACCCGATCTGGTTGTGGACCGATCAGCCCGGACGAATTCATTCCACCCAGGCCGTGCAGGGTATTTCGGTATACCTCTTTGCCGAACCTTTGGATACGTCGTTCGACATGGGCGACGGGCACGCTGTTCGCTGCGAATCGATGACTCCATATTCTTCGGCCGTCAAGCCGGGGACGCCGTCTCCAACCTGCGGATACACCTACCAGCGACCGTCCCGGCCGGTGGGCGACTACACGGTGACCGCGACCACCCGGTGGCGAATCACCTGGTCGGCGGTCGGCCAGAGCGGGACGTTCGAGATGAACCGCTCCGGGAGCCGCCAACTGCCGATCGGCGAGATCCACGCGGTCGTCAACCGCTGAGCTTCGGCTGAAGGCGATCCCGTCGAACTAGGCTGACGCCGTGAACCGGAACCGCAAGCGCACGTGGGGCGTGGTCGTCGGCGCGCTCCTGACCGGGCTCAGCGGCTTGGCGGTCGCGACGTTCGGCGTGCTCTCGCTCGCGTCCGGGCACGGCGGTTTCAGTTGGGGGATCGCGGCGATGCTCATCGGCTACGGTCTGGCTTTGGGAGCGGCTGCGTGGGGCCTTTGGCGGCTGAGCCTGTTCGCGCGGGGTCCAATCGTCGCGATGGCCCTGATGCACCTGGCGATCGCGACGAGCTATCTGACTGGTCCCACCTGGTGGGCGGGAGCCCTGATTGCCTGCGTGCCCATCGCGACGTTGGTCGCGGTCCTTTGGCCGAGCACCACGGCTGAGTTGAGGGCCAGGCGCGCGGCGGCCAAGTCCATCTAGCAGATCTGGCCCCTTCGCCCGAGTGCCGGCGGGGGCAGGCCGTCGCTGCTTCAATGAACGCGCGCGGCGCCCTGGCTCGGCGAGGCCACGAACCAGGTCGGGGCGGCGAAACCGCGCCTACCGAAGGCATCGGCTACGGCGCCACCAACGGCGTCCGTCGCTCCGGCCGGGACCAGGGCCACGATGCAGCCGCCGAAGCCACCGCCGGTCATGCGGGCACCCACAGCGCCGGCGGCTCGAGCCGCTTCGACCGCCGTGTCAACCGTTGGGACGGTGATCTCGAAGTCGTCGCGCATCGAAACGTGGGAGGCGTCCATCAACTTGGCCAGACTGGCGAAATCGGCGGCACGGGCGGCAACGACCGCGTCCAGGACGCGCTGATTCTCGGTCACCACGTGTCGGACACGGCGCACCAGCACCTGGTCGGAACCGATCCGGGCGAGGGCGCCGGCCAGGTCTTCCACGTCGCGTAACGCCCTGACGCGCAGCAGATCCGCGGCCCGATCGCAGGCCCGACGACGGTCGGCGTACTCGCCGTCGACGTGCGCATGCGGGGTGTGCGTGTCCAAGACCATCGCCTCCAGGCCCGCTTGGGAAAGGGGGAGGTCGACCAGTTCGAACCCGAGCGTGCGGCAGTCCATGAACAGGGCTCGGTGCGCCTGGCACAGCGTCGAAGCGGCCTGATCCATCAGCCCGGTGGGCGCACCCACGAACTCGTTCTCCGCCTTCCGGGAGAGCTTGGCCCGCTCGATGGGCTCGATCTCCAGCCCGAACAAGTCGCACAGCGCGGCCATCGCGGCGCATTCGAGAGCGGCCGAGGAGGAGAGCCCCGCCCCGAGCGGGACGTCCGAGCTCAGCACCATCCGACCGCCGCCGTCCACCGTATAGCCGGACGTCCGCAGCGCCCAGACCACGCCAGCCAGGTAGGCCGCCCACCCGGGTAGACCGGGCACGAGGGCGTCCTCGGCCACCTCGACCGTCTCACCAAGCTGCGCCGACACGAAGGTCCAGCCGCGCTCGGCCTTGCGGCCCGCCGCCACCAGCGCCCGCTGGGCCAGTGCGAAGGGGAGCACGAAGCCCTCGTTGTAGTCGGTGTGCTCCCCGATGAGGTTCACGCGGCCCGGAGCCGCCCACACCCCGTGGGGCTCGGCCTGGAACGTGGTCTGGTAAAGACCGCAAACCTCGTCGACGCTGCTCATCGCCTCAGTCCAGTTCGTCGTCGGGATCGTCCAACCGGGCGAGCCACGTGGCGAGCCGCTCCACGGGTACCTCGAAGTCCGGATAGAGGTCTACGAAGGTGCGCAACTGGTCGGCGACCCAGGCGAGGCTGACCTCCTCGTCGCCCCGGCGCTTCTGGAGTTCTTCGATTCCTCGATCGGTGAAGTACATCCCTACTCCGCCGTGAGAGCGGCGGTAACGAGCTCGGACTCCTGGATCTCGTGCACCCGGTGCGAACCGACCGATGGGGCGGAGGACTCGGGCCTGCTGAACAACCGCATCTTCAGGTCGTAGTTGGGCAGCACCGTCCGAATGGCGGCGGGCAGGTGCAACGCCATGAACCACCAGGCGCCCTGGTTGGCGGGCTCGTCCTGCACGAATCGGACGTCGGTCACCTGCGGGTACTTTTCCAGCTGGGCCGCCAGCTCCTTGGTCGGCAAGGGGTAGAGCCGTTCCAGGGGAATGATGGCCACCTGGCCACCGAGGCCCAGCTTCTCGCGCGCGGTGACCAGATCCCAGCGGATCTTGCCGGAGCACAAGATGACCTTTTCGACGCGGCCCGGATCGGTGATGCTCGGGTCGCCCATCGCGGGCTCCCAGCGACCGCTGGTGAACTGCTCGGGCGTCGAAACGGCGAGCTTGTTTCGCAGCATCGATTTGGGCGTGATGATCACCACCGGCCGGTGCCAGTTGACGTACGCGTGCTGGCGAAGCAGATGGAAGTAGCTGGCGGGGGTGGACGGCTGGCACACCGCCAGCGCTCCTTCCGAGCAAAGCTGCAGCCAACGCTCGATCCGCGCCGACGAGTGGTCCGGTCCCTGGCCCTCGTAGCCGTGGGGGAGCAGCAGGCAGACGCCGGACTTTTGCGTCCACTTGGCGTTGCCCGCGGCGATGAACTCATCGGAGATCGTCTGGGCGCCGTTGGCGAAGTCGCCGAACTGGGCCTCCCAGCAGACCAGGGCGTCCGGCGCCGCCACCGAGTAGCCGTATTCGAAGCCCATCGCCGCGTACTCACTGAGCAGCGAGTCGTAGACGTAGAACTCGCCTTGGTCGTCGGAAAGGTGCTTCAGCGGCACCCACGACTCGTTGGTCTTCCGGTCGATGATCGCCGCGAAGCGCTGGCTGAAGGTGCCCCGGCGGCTGTCCTGACCGACCAGGCGGACGGGACGGCCCTCCAGCAGCAGCGAACCGAGCGCCAGTAGCTCGCCGGTCGCCCAGTCGATCGGGCCGTTCAGGATGGTCTCGGCTCGCCGCTCCAGTTGCGGAAGCACCTTCGGATGCACCGTGAACCCCTGCGGGAAAGTCAAATGCGCCTGGGCGATCGTCTCTAGCACCGAGCGCTTGACCGCCGTCCCCTCGTTCACTCCGAGCTTCTTGGGGTAGTAGGGCGTCCTGACGTAGGCATCCTCTTCCGCGGCGCGCGCCGGCTCGCGCACCTCCTTGAACACGGTCTCAAGTCGCTCGCGGAAGCGCGCGATGACCGCTTCGGCGTCGGCATTGGAGATGTCGCCGCGGCCGATCAGTGCCTCGGTGTAGCGGCGCCGGACGCTGCGCTTCTGCTCGATCAGGTTGTACATCAGAGGCTGGGTGAAGCTGGGATCGTCCCCCTCGTTGTGCCCGCGGCGGCGGTAACACACGATGTCGATCACGACGTCCTTGTGGAAGCGCTGCCTGAAGTCGAACGCGATCCGCGCGATTCGGGCGACCGACTCGGGGTCGTCCCCGTTGACATGGAAGATCGGCGCCTGGATCGTCTTGGCGACGTCGGTGCAGTAGACCGATGAGCGCGAGTCGGTCGGCGCAGTGGTGAAGCCGACCTGGTTGTTGACGACAACATGAACGGTGCCGCCGGTGCGGTAGGCGCGCAACTGGCTCATCTGCAGCGTCTCGTAGACGATTCCTTGGCCGGCGAAGGCGGCATCGCCGTGCATCAGGATGGGCAGGACGGGGTATTCGTCCACGACCTCCAGCCGGTCGAGCTTTGCCCTGGTGATGCCCTCGACCACCGGGTTGACCGCCTCCAGGTGGCTCGGGTTGGCGGCCACGGACGCCTTGATCGCCTTGCCCGCCGCGGAGGTGAACTCGCCCTCGGCGCCAAGGTGGTACTTAACATCGCCGGAGCCCTGCGCCTGGCGCGGGTCGATGTTGCCTTCGAACTCGCGGAAGATCTGACCGTAGGACTTTCCGATCACGTTGGCCAGCACGTTGAGCCGACCGCGGTGCGGCATCCCGATGCATACCTCGGCCAGGTCGTTGTCGGCCGCGCTCTCGCAAAGCTCGTCCAGGAAGACGATGGCGGACTCGCCGCCCTCGAGGCTGAACCGCTTTTGGCCGACGAACTTGGTCTGCAGGAACGTCTCGAAGATCTCGGCTTCGTTGAGCTTGTCGAGGATCCGCAGGTGCTCTTCCTTCGGCCAGGGCACGTGCGGGATCTCGAACCGCTCCTGGATCCAGGTGCGCTGTTCGCGATCCTGGATGTGCATGTACTCGACGCCGATCGTGCGGCAGTAGGAGTCGCGCAACATGATCAAGATGTCGCGCAGCGGGTAGAGCCGGCCGTCCTTACCGCCGAAGTTGCCGACGGGGAATTCGCGGTCGAGGTCCCAAAGGGTCAGACCGTGGCGTTCGAGGTCGAGGTCGGGGTGGGTGCGCTGGCGGTATTCCAGCGGGTCGATGTCGGCCATCAGGTGGCCGAGCGTGCGGTAGGCGTTGATCAACTCGACCAGGCGCGCCTGCTTTTGCACCTGATTCGGCCGATGCGCACTGATGTCGATCGCCCAGCGAATCGGGTTGTAGGGGACCCGCAGCGAGTGAAAGATCTCGTCGTAGAAGCCGTCCTCGCCGATCAGCAACTGGTGCATCCGGCGCAGGAACTCACCCGATTGCGCCCCCTGAATCACGCGGTGGTCGTAAGTGGAGGTGAGCGTGCAGACCTTCGAGACACCCAAATCGTTGATTCGGTAGGGGCTGGTGCCTTGGAACTCCGGTGGGTAGTCGATCGACCCCACACCGAGAATCAGGCCCTGTCCGGGCATCAGGCGCGGCACGGAGTGGCTGGTGCCCAGCCCGCCCGGGTTGGTCAGCGTGACCGTGGTGCCGGCGAAGTCGGCCACCCCGAGCTGGCCCTTGCGAGCCTTCGCGACCAACGCCTCGTACTCGGTCCAGAACTGGGCGAAGTTGAGGTTCTCACAGCCCTTGATGCTCGGGACGAGCAGCGTCCGGGTGCCGTCCGGCTTGGCCAGATCGATGGCGATGCCGAGATTGATCGTGTTCGGCGAAACCATGAACGGCTTGCCGTCCTCCACGGAGTAGGAGTTGTTCATCTCCGGGATGGCTTTCAACGCCTGCACCATGGCGTAGCCGATCAGATGCGTAAAGGAGATCTTTCCGCCGGTGCTGCGGCGCAGGTGTGCGTTGATCACCAGCCGCTGATCGATGGCGAGCTTCATCGGGATGTTGCGGACGCTGGTCGCCGTGGGCATCGCCAGCGAGGCGTCCATGTTCTTCGCCGTGCGCATGGGCGCACCACGAAGTTGCTGCTGAGTGGGTTCGATCGAACCCTGCGAGGCCCGGACGGCAAGGGTCGGCATGTCCGCGGAGAGCCGGTGTCCCGATCCGGGACGCTCGGGTTGGCGGTCGAACGACCTCGTCGGGCCCTCGACCGTGGCTCGGCTCCTGGTGGTCTCGGCGTCGTCCGCGCGTTCCTTCGTGGCCGAGCGCGGGGCGGGCCGCGCCGCCGCTGGCTGCTGGCCCGCCGGCCGCGGCTCTCCCGGGCTGGGCTGAGGCGGTGCGACGGGACGATGCCCGTTGCCGTCCCCCGACGGCTGAGCCGGGGCCGGCTTGGGAACGGGGGTCGGCGCCGGCTGTGTCGCCTCAGGTGAGGGCGCCGACGCGGGCGCGGTGATCTGCGGCGCTGCTGCGGGCTCGGGTCGTGGTGCGGCCGGCGCTGGCGGCTCTGCGGCGGATTCGCCCCCGGCGCCGGACTCGCCCTCGAAGTAGGCGATCCACTGCGGGTCGAGCGAACCGGGGTCGGACTCGTAACGGTCCCGCATCTCCTCGATGAGCCAGTCGTTGGCCCCGAACTCGGACTTGGGGTCGAAGTGGACCGTGTGTTGTGCCGGGCTCACGATGCCTTCTTCCGGTTTGTGCCGTCGGCGGCGAAGAACTGTCTTCTGGCTAGCCTAGCCACTCGTCTGGGTCGCTGCCGCCCGCGATCTGGGGGGAGTCACCCGCCAGGCCAGGAAGGCGAGCCAAACGCACAGGGCGACCAAGGCGAGATTACGCGCGGCCAAGACGAGCACCATCGTCGGCGAGTCGGGCAGGCGATCCAGCAGCGACCAATACCGCAGCGGGTAGATCTCCTGGGTCGCGATCGCGATCGCACAGACCACACCGATCAGGCGCCACCAATCCGCGCCGGTGAGGTCGCGGGCCCCGGGGGATGGTTCGCTCCGCAGCGCAAGCATCGCCGCCAGCGGCCCGCCGAGCCAGATCACGTACTGCGGGCTGAGCGTCTTGTTGGTGACGATCATGATCGCCACGATCGCTAGCATCACCAAGCCGACCGACGTCGGGGTCGGCCGCGGCGTTCGGAACAGTCGCCAGCAGAGGAACACGATCACGGCCAGGCCGACGACCGTGGCCAAGTTGCTGGCGGTGACGGCGAGGTCGGTGCCGGGCCCGAACACCTCGTAGGCGTTGTACCTGGACATGGCGACGAAGTAGTCCGGATCGCCGAACCCCCAGCGCATCATCGGGACGCTGGCGAAGACCGACTCGATCTGCAGCCCGCGGTCCTTTTGCCAGGTCAGCGGCGACACCAACCGCGCCCAGCCGCCCAGCACCAGGCTCACCAGCGCCAGCCCGAATCCGACGCCCACGAAGCCCGCCAGGGTGCGCCGCCGCCGCTTCGCGTCCGCGAGCAGCGGTGCGATCAGTAGCGCCGGCCAGAGCTTCGAGGCGGCGCCGATGCCGATCAGGCCGCCGGACGTCCCCGGCCGGCTGGCCGCCCACAGCAGCGCGCCGCC
Organism: Propionicicella sp.; assembly: GCA_039811865.1. Lineage (GTDB taxonomy): Bacteria > Actinomycetota > Actinomycetes > Propionibacteriales > Propionibacteriaceae > JBDHZK01. The sequence continues at coordinate 7,303 of JBDHZK010000008.1, forward strand.
GGCGACCACGGCCGGGAGCAGGTCGAAACGGAAGAAGCACAGCGGGCCGATCAGGGCGATGAAGACGATCCAAAAGCCCGTCGCCTGGGCGCGCCGCGGTCCGCTGCGCCAGAGCATGGCGGTAAAGCCTGCGTCCAATGCGAGCATGGCCAGAGCGAAGACGTAAACGTAGGCGCCGACGTCCGGACCGGAGATCGTCCGCAGGCCGAGGAGCAGGTAGGCGACGGGCGTCGGGTACTCGACCAGGACGCCCCGAATGCCGAACTCACCGAAGCGGTCCACCTGCGCGGCGTAGTAGATCGGGTCCCCGACGATGAACGGCGCCTGCGTCTGCCAGACCCATCCCAGCAACGCCCGGCTGAGGATCCAGGCCGCGCCGTATACCCACCCGGCGTCCAGCAACTTGGTCCAGGTGGCTGGGGATCGGGTCAGCGTCGCCTCCACGGCGACAACACTAGATACAAAGCGCCCCCGAGAGGATTCGAACCTCTGCTCCCGCCTCCGGAGGGCGGTGCTCTATCCCCTGAGCTACGGGGGCCGGCGCAACGGGCCGCGTGAAACTGTACCAAACCTGCGTGGGCTAATGTCACGAGCATGCGGGCTCGGGGTTCGGCGCTGGCGGTGATGCTGGTCATCGCGGCAGCGACGACCGGTTGCGTGCCTCAATCGTCGGTGCCCCCGGCGGAGTTGAGGACGACCGCGCCGCCCTGGCCGGCGCCACGCGACGGCGTCGCCTACATCGAGGCCGCGGGCTTGGAGCAGTTGCCGTTGGACACCAGGGGAGAGCGGCACATCGTCTCGTTGACGGTGCGCGTGGCGCAGCAACCCGTGGTGGTGCCCGCGTACGTCGGAGTCGACCGGCTGCGTGCGGTCCAGGCCGTCGCGCACACCCACGACGAGACCGGAGCCGTCTGGCTCGAAGGCAGGGGCTCGGATTCGGTCACGCTGGGGCAGTTCTTCACGTTGTGGGGAGTGCGCTTCGACGGCCGGTGCGTGGGGGGAGCGTGCAAGTCGATCCACGTGAGCGCCGACGGCGTTGCGATTGCCCGACCGGCCGGGCTGCGCCTGCACGAGGTCGCGGCTGTGGTGATCGAGGCGTCCTGACCGATCGTGCGGACGGGGCCCGGCAGGTGCGAACCATCACCTCGCGGAGGCTCTTTATCACCAAGCCAGATCGGCAAGTCCAACGGTTGAGTGCCGCCGGGGCGCCGCGGACGACCGTGGCACAGTACGCGGCATGACCCACATGCACGTTGCCGGCTCGATCCATGCCGACGCCGTCTCGTCGGCGCCGGTTTGGCTCGTGCCCCCGGACGACGTGAACCACCTGGGTGAGGGGCTGTGGAGCCGCGGTGTGCGGCGCGAGGACGACGGCGAGTTGTCGATCGCCGGGATCCGCGTCGGCGAACTGGCCCAGCGGGCGGGCACGCCCCTCTACGTCATTGATGAGGACGACTTTCGCGCGCGCGCCCGCGAGTGGCGCGATGCCTTCGCCGGCTGGAAGGTCTACTACGCGGGCAAGTCGTTCATCTGCGTCAAGGTCGCCCAGTGGGTCGCCGAAGAGGGGCTGAACCTCGACGTGTGTTCGGGTGGTGAACTCGCGGTCGCCCTGCGCGCCGGAGTCGATCCCGCCCGGATCGGCCTGCACGGCAACAACAAGTCCCGAGACGAACTTCGAATGGCGTTGGAGGCCGGCGTCGGGCGCATCATCGTCGATTCCTCGGACGAGATCACGCGCCTGGAGCGCCTGTGCCGCGAACTGCGGACGACCGCCCGCGTCCTGATCCGGGTCACTACCGGTGTCGAAGCCCACACCCACGAGTACATCGCCACGGCCCACGAGGATCAGAAGTTCGGCTTCTCGATCACGGGCGGCCAGGCGCTGGTCGGCATGGTGCGCTGCTTCCACTCCGCGGCGATCGAGTTGTTGGGCATCCACTCGCACATCGGCTCGCAGATCTATGACACCAACGGCTTCGAGGTGGCGGCGCGGCGCACGCTGCGCCTGATCGCCCAGTTCAAGGAGGCCACCGGCGTCGAGTTGCCCGAACTCGACCTCGGCGGCGGTTTCGGCATCGCCTACACGCGCGCGGACGACCCGGCCAGCCCGGTCGATCTCGCTCAGGGCCTGCGCGAGATCATCGCGCACGAGTGCCGCGGCTTCGGACTGCGGCCGCCGCGCATGTCGATCGAACCGGGCCGCGCCATCAGCGGGCCCAGCGGCACCGCGTTGTACCGCGTCGGCACCGTCAAGCCGGTCGAGATCGGTGGCAGTCAGTCCCGCCGCTACATTTCCGTCGACGGGGGCATGAGCGACAACATCCGTCCGGCCCTGTACGCCGCCGAGTACTCCGCGGCGCTGGCCTCGCGGGCGTCCTCGGCGCAGCCGGTCTTGTCCCGCGTCGTCGGCAAGCATTGCGAGGGTGGGGACATCCTGGTCCGCGACGAGTTCCTGCCCGACGACGTTCGCCCCGGCGACCTGCTGGCCGTCCCGGCGGCGGGCGCGTACAGCCGCTCGATGGCCAGCAACTACAACCACATTCCTCGGCCCGCCGTGGTGAGCGTTCGAGACGCGGTTTTGAGCACCCTGCTGCGGCGCGAGACGCTTGAGGACCTGCTCGCGCTCGACGCGGGCGCTCAAGAATCTAAGGAATCCTGATGCCCAACTCGCAACTGCCTCCACTTCGCGTCGCCCTGCTCGGGTGCGGGGTCGTGGGTAGTCAGGTCGCCCGGCTGATCGTCGAGAACTCCGAGGACCTGCGGGCCCGAGTGGGCCGCCGCCTGGATCTGGTGGGCATCGGCGTGCGCAACCTGGACGTGGAGCGTCCCGGCGTCGACCCGGCGCTGCTGACCACCGATGCCGAGTCGCTGGTCACCGACCCGAGCGTCGACCTGGTCGTCGAGTTGATCGGGGGTATCGAGCCGGCCCGATCCCTGATCCTCAAGGCGATCGAGGGCGGCGCATCGGTGATCACCGCGAACAAGGCTCTGCTCGCCGAGGACGGCGCCACGCTGTTCGGTGCGGCGGAGAGCGCCGGCGTCGACCTGTACTACGAGGCGGCGGTCGCGGGTGCGATCCCGATCATCCGGCCGCTGCGCGAGTCGCTGGTCGGCGACGACGTCACCGCGGTGATGGGCATCGTCAACGGGACGACCAACTACATCCTCGACCAGATGCACACCACGGGCGCCGACTTCGCCGACGCTCTCTTGGAGGCCCAGGAGCTCGGGTTTGCCGAGGCGGATCCCACCGCCGACGTCGAGGGCTACGACGCCGCCGCGAAGGCCGCTCTGCTCGCCGGGCTCGCTTTCCATACGAGAGTGCGAGGCGACGACGTCGACCGCGAAGGCATGTCGCACATCAGCGCGACGGACGTCGATGCGGCCAAGCAGATGGATTGCGTGATCAAGCTGCTCGCGACGTGCACGCTGTCGCAGGACGGCTCGGTGGCGGTTGCCGTCCACCCGACGATGGTCGCCAACACGCATCCGCTGGCATCGGTGGGAGGCGCCTACAACGCAGTTTTCGTCGAGTCGCGCTCGGCCGGACGACTGATGTTCATGGGTCCGGGCGCGGGCGGACGGCCCACGGCCTCGGCCGTGATGGGCGACCTGGTGACCGCGGCCCGAAACCGCCTTCGCGGGGTCTCCGGACCAGGGGAATCCACCTACGCCAGCCGCTCGATCACGCCTAGCGGTGAGGTGCACACCCGCTTCTACTTGTCGATGGACGTCGACGACGCGCCCGGCGTCCTGGCCCGCGTGGCGGCGGTGTTCGCGTCGCACGGAGTGAGTTTGAAGGCGGTGCGGCAGGAGGCCGCCCACTACGACGAGGTCGGCTGGGCGGCCCGGCTCGGCGTGATGACCCATCTGGCGCCGGCAGCCGCGATCAACGCCACCGTCGCCGAACTCCAGCAAAGCGACGACGTCCGCAACGACATCCGGATCATCCGGGTCGAAGGCGTCTGAGATCCGACCACCCGTCCCCGACAACGACTTAAGGACTGCCATGCCGAGGATCGTGAATGGAACCCGGGCGCAGGTGCGCGTCCCGGCGACTTCAGCCAACTTGGGCCCCGGCTTCGACTCCCTAGGGATGGCGCTCGACTGGACCGACCAGATCGAGGTCGAGGTGATCGAATCCGGCTACGAGGTGGAGGTCGAGGGCGAGGGCGAGAACACCCTGCCCAGTGACGAGTCCCACCTGGTCGTGGCGTCGATCCTGCGGGGCCTGGACGAACTGGACGCCTCGGCGCCCGGCCTTCGCCTGACCGCGCACAACACGATTCCGCACGGCTTCGGGCTGGGTTCATCGGCCGCGGCGGTCGTCGGTGGCCTGCTGGCCGCCTGGGAGCTGGTGCATCCGGGGCTGGAGCCCGATCGGCGGCTGCTGCTGCCGCTGGCCATCGAGGCCGAGGGGCATGCCGACAACGTCAGCGCCGCCCTTCACGGGGGGCTTTGCCTGGTCTGGGGATCGGACGAGAACACGCGCACGGTGCAGCTACGCGTCCACCCGAAGCTGCGTGTGGTCGCGTTGGTGCCCGAAGTGCCCGTCTCCACGTCTCGGGCGCGGGGGGTCCTGCCCGACCGGGTGCCGCGCGCGGACGCCATCGCGAACGCCAGCCGGACCGCGCTGTTCGTCCACGCGGTGCGAACCGACCTGGGCCTGCTGTGGGACGCAACCGCCGACCGCCTGCATCAGGAATACCGCGCGGACTTGATGCCCGAGTCGTACACGCTGATGACCGGGCTGCGTTCGGAGGGCTACGCGGCGCTGATCTCCGGAGCCGGCCCGACCGTCCTGGTGCTCGGCTCGGATCGTCACCTGGACCGCCTGCCCGATGTGGCCACCCCGGGCTTTCGCCGTTACGCGCTGCACGTGGGGTCGGCGGCCGCGGTCACGCACTGAGGACGCCGGGTGGTTCGGACGCCGGTTGCGGGTGCCGGCTCACCAGCGGGGCGGTCGTTGCCAGCTTTTCGCACCGACGGTGCTACCCTAGGCGTCAGCGCGGTCGATGACCTGCGCACCGCTCCTGGTCGAGCGGGACGGCCGTAGCCGCCGCTGGTAGTCCACCAATCCGTTGGGCAGACCGCCGAGACCAAACCGAATCTCCATTTGCTCGTTCACGAGCGGCCCGCGCACACCCCAGGAGCGTTCGCGCCGGCCGACCCGAAGGGAATACCCGTGACAGAAATCGCCGAGAAGAGCACCGACGCCGCCACCCGCCGCCGCAAGGGCACGGGGCTGGACGCGATGGTTCTTCCGGAGCTGAAGCAACTGGCGTCCTCCCTTGGGCTCAAGGGAACGGGCGCCATGCGCAAGGGCGACCTGATCGCCGCGATCAGTGCCGCTCAAACCCCAGGCAAGGCTTCCGGCGCCAACGGTGACGCCGATCGCGCTCACTCCAACGGCGGCCGCGACCGTCGGCTGGTGAGCGCGGAGTCCGGCGCCAAGGACGCCGCTCGCGCCCAGGAGGTGCCGGCGTCCAACCAGGCCCCGGCCGCAAGCGAGGCGCCCGCCCAAGGTGAGGTGCCCGCGGCCACCGCGCCTTCGGCCGACGACAACGTCGCCTCGCGGCTGGAGGCGCTGCGGGCCGACGAGTCCCGCGGTCGCCGTCGCCAGCGAAACCGGGACGACAGCGATGCCGAGCCGGTTGCCCGCGAGCCCCAGATCGAACGCGGCGGGTCCGGACCGATCGACGACGACTTCGCCGGTGGCCGGCGCAGCCGGCGGCGCCGCAGCCGCGATCGGCAGAATCGCCGCAACGGCCGCGGCGGGACGCTGGATCGCCTCGAGGCGGACCCCGTGGTCAGCGAGGACGACGTCCTGGTCAAGGTGAACGGCATCCTCGACGTCCTCGACAACTATGCGTTCGTCCGGACGTCCGGCTACCTGCCCGGCTCGAACGACGCGTACGTCTCCTTGTCGATGGTCAAGAAGTTCGGCCTACGCAAGGGCGATCTGGTCAGCGGCGCCATCCGGCAGCCGCGCGACGGCGAGCGGCGCGAGAAGTTCAACCCGCTCGTCCGGATCGATCAGATCAACGCCGACGACCCGGAGAAGGCGAGGAACCGGCCGGAGTTCAGCAAGCTGACCCCGCTGTTCCCGCAGCGCCGCCTGCGCCTGGAGACGACGCCGACGCAGATGACGACCCGGATCATCGACCTGGTCGCCCCGGTGGGCAAGGGCCAGCGTGGCCTGATCGTCTCGCCCCCGAAGGCCGGCAAGACGCTCGTCCTCCAAGCCATCGCCAACGCCATCACGACCAACAACCCCGAGGTGCACCTCATGGTCGTCCTGGTGGACGAGCGGCCCGAGGAGGTCACCGACATGCAGCGCACGGTCAAGGGTGAGGTCATCGCCTCGACCTTCGACCGTCCGGCCGACGACCACACCACCGTCGCCGAACTCGCGATCGAGCGCGCCAAGCGGCTGGTCGAGCTCGGCAAGGACGTGGTGGTGCTGCTCGACTCGATCACCCGACTGGGCCGCGCCTACAACCTGGCCGCTCCGGCGTCTGGCCGGATCCTCTCCGGCGGCGTCGATTCGGCCGCTCTCTATCCGCCGAAGAAGTTCTTCGGCGCCGCGCGCAACATCGAAGAGGGCGGCTCGCTCACCATCCTCGCCACGGCCCTGATCGAGACGGGTTCGAAGATGGACGACGTCATCTTCGAGGAGTTCAAGGGCACCGGCAACATGGAGTTGCGGCTGCGTCGCGAGCTCGCCGACAAGCGGATCTTCCCCGCCATCGACGTGGACGCATCCGGCACCCGGCGCGAGGAGTTGCTGCTGGGCCGCGAGGAGCTTCAGATCATCTGGAAGCTGCGCCGGGTCTTGTCCGGGCTGGAGAATCAGCAGGCGCTGGAGACGCTGCTCAACCGCATGCGCAAGACCCAGAACAACCTCGAGTTCTTGATGGTGATCTCGAAGACCACTCCATCTCAGGACTAGCGGGAATATCGGTACCCCGGTGGCGGTTTGGTCGATGCCGCCGGGGTGCGGCAAACTTGACCCTCGGTGCCGGTTCACGCCAGGGCCCAACAGCGGCCCGAACCAGTTCGGCGACCCGGCGCCTCGAACAGGAGCAGAAATGAAGCAGGGGATTCATCCCAACTACGCCACGACCGAGGTGACCTGCACCTGCGGGAACACCTTCACCACGCGCAGCACCGCGAAGAACGGCGTCATTCATGCCGACGTGTGCGCCGCCTGCCACCCGTTCTACACGGGCAAGCAGAAGATCCTCGACACCGGTGGCCGCGTGGCCCGGTTCGAGAAGCGCTACGCGGCGAAGGCCGCACCGGCCAAGAAGCGCTGACGACTTCGCCGGCGCCGGGTGCGGGGGCAGACCCCGTGCCCGGCGTCGGCAATTGAAGACCGATCTGGGAGGGGAGAGGGGACTTGTTCGAGCAGACGACGCAGGTGCGCGAGGAGTTCGCCGGGCTAGAATCCGCCCTCGCCGATCCGGCCACGTTCGCCGACCCGGCACGGGCGGCGAAGTTGGGCCGCCGGCACGCCGAGCTCACGCCGATCGTCCGCAGCCTCGACGAGTACGACCTCGTGACCGGCGACCTCGCGGCGGCTCGCGAGCTGGCGGCCGAGGACGCGTCCTTCGCCGAGGAGGTCCCAGCCCTGCAGCAGCGCCTGGACGCCGTCGTCGAGCGATTGACCGGGCTGTTGGCGCCGCGGGACCCGAACGATTCCGCTGACTGCCTGGTCGAGATCAAGTCGGGCGAAGGTGGCGAGGAGAGCGCGCTGTTCGCCGGCGATCTGCTGCGCATGTACAGCAGGTATGCCGAGAATCGAGGCTGGCGGGTCGAGGTCCTGGACGCCCAGGAGACCGACCTTGGCGGCTTCAAGTCGGTGACCGCGGCGATCAAGGCCGGCTCGGGTTCGGCGCAGGCGCCCTACGGCGTCTTGAAGTTCGAAGGCGGAGTGCATCGCGTCCAGCGCGTTCCGGTGACCGAGTCGCAGGGACGCATCCACACCTCCGCGGCCGGGGTCTTGGTGATGCCCGAGGTGGACCAGGCCGAGGTCACCATCTCGGAGGACGATCTTCGCGTTGACGTCTTCCGGAGCTCCGGTCCGGGCGGACAGGGCGTGAACACCACGGACTCAGCCGTGCGAATCACCCACCTGCCCACCGGCATCGTCGTGTCCTGCCAAAACGAGCGCTCCCAGTTGCAGAACAAGGAGCAGGCAATGCGCATGCTCCGCGCCCGGCTGGTCGCCGCGGCCGAGGAGCGGGCCGCGAGCGAGGCGTCCGCCGCCCGCCGCTCGCAGGTGCGCACGGTCGACCGCTCCGAGCGCATCCGCACGTACAACTACCCCGAGAACCGCATCGCCGACCATCGGATCGGCTTCAAGGCCTACAACCTGGACGCCGTCTTGGCCGGCGACCTGGATGCCGTCCTGGCGGCGCTGCACGAGGCCGACCTGGCCGAACGCCTGGCCGCCGCGCAGAGCTGATGTCCTCCTCGTCCACCCCAGGCGACGAGGTCTCGACCCGTCGACGGGCCGAGGAAGCGGAAGCGTCCCCAGGTCCGTCCCATGAGTTTGTCGACAGGTCCCAAGCCGCCACGCCGAACCTCCTGCTGACCAGGGCCATCGCTGAACTTCGACTTGGCCCCATGCCCGAAAGCGCCGCGGCCGAGGCCCGGACGCTGCTGGCGCACGTGCTGCGCGTCGAGTTGGGTCGGCTGGTGCTGGTGCCATCCGTGGGGGCGGCGGACGCCCGCCGTTTCGCTGAACTGGTGGCGGCCCGCGTTGCCGGCACCCCCGTCCAACACCTCACCCGACGCGGCTACTTCCGGCACATCGACGTCGAGGTCGGGCCTGGCGTCTTCACCCCGCGTCCGGAGACCGAGGCGATGGCTGGCTGGGTGATCGACCGCGCCCGGGAACTCCTGACGCAAGGGCGAGGCCCGGTCGTGGTGGAACTCTGCGCCGGGAGTGGGGCGATCTCGCTGGCCATCGACCAAGAAGCGCCAGGGTGCGAGCAGTACGCCGTCGAGTTGGACGACGCCGCCGCCGACTATGCCGAGCGAAACCTGGCCGGCACCCAGGTCGTCTTCCGCCGCGGCGACATGGCCGCGGCCTTCCCAGATCTCGACGGGCGGGTCGATCTCGTCGTCGTAAACCCGCCCTACATCCCGCTGGACGCCTTCGAAACGGTGGCGCCGGACGTCCGCGACGCCGAGCCGCACCTGGCGTTGTTCTCCGGCGCTGACGGGCTGGATGCGATGCGGGTAGTGGTTGCCAGCGCCGCGCGGCTGCTGCGGCGCGGGGGCTTTGTGGCGGCCGAGCACGCCGAAGTTCAAGCCGACGCCGCGCCCGCACTTTTCGTGGCCAGCGGGCAATACGACCGAGTGCGCGACCTGCCCGACCTGTCGGGACGTCCGCGCTTCGTCGTCGCGCGCCGCACCTAGCGCCCCTCACCCCGGCGGTCGCTACCGGCGCCGGCGCACCCGTCTGGCAGAATCGCGGCGTGACGACAGACCAAGCCGACGAGCAGCCGCGGTGGCGGCGCTTCGACGTCGTCGCGCAGCGCGCCGAGGCCTTGACGGCCGCACGGGAGGCGATCAGGGCGGGGGAGTGCATCGTCTTGCCGACCGACACCGTGTACGGCATCGGAGCCGATCCCTTCGACCCGGCCGCCGTCCAGCGCTTGCTGGACGCCAAGCGGCGCGGGCGCGACATGCCGCCGCCGGTGTTGATCGCCGAGTCGGCCATGTTGGGCGCGCTGGCCGCCGACCTCGACGCGCGAGTCGAGGCGTTGGGGCAGGCCTACTGGCCGGGTGCGCTCACCCTCATCCTGCGCGCGCAGCACAGCCTCACGATGGATCTTGGTGATCGCGACGACACGATCGCGGTCCGCGTCCCCGACCACGACTTCACCAGGGCCCTGCTGCGGCGGACCGGGCCGCTGGCGGTGAGCAGCGCCAACGTCTCCGGCGCTTTGGCCGCGCAATCGATCGACGAGGCCATCGAACAGTTGGGCGACACCGTCGCGGTCTACCTGGACGCCGGCCCGGCGAGCGGTCCGGTGCCGTCCACGATCATCGATCTCACCGATCCCGACGCGGGCCGCATCCTGCGTCGTGGGCGACTCGACGCCGACGAACTCGCCCGCCTCGTACCCAGCTTGTCGGACGCCTCGGAGTAACCGTGCGCGAATACGTGCTCGTCCTCCTCGTCGCGGCGGCGACCACGTTCCTGGCCAGCGGGTTGGCCCGAAAGCTCGCGATCCGCTTCGGCGCGGTGGCGCAGGTGCGCGACCGGGACGTCCACACGATCCCCATTCCGTACTTCGGCGGGGTGGCGATGCTGCTCGGACTCGCCGCCGCGTTCGTGGTCGCCCTGCAATTGCCCTGGTTGAGCCGTCACGACACCGTCGCCCATGACGCCAGCGCGGTGCTGCTGGCCGGCGCCGTGATCTGCGCCGTCGGCGTCCTCGACGACCTGTTCGAACTGCACGCCCTGACCAAGGTGGCGGGTCAGATCCTCGCGGCCGGGATCGTCGTCCTCAACGGCGTGAAGATCTACTGGATCCCACTGCCGGAGTCGATCATCTCGCTGGACGACGCCGCATCCATCGGCCTGACGGTGGCGGTGATCTTCCTGTGCGTCAACGCGATCAACTTCGTCGATGGGCTGGACGGCCTGGCCGCTGGCGTGGTGGCCATCGGTGCCTCGGCCTTCTTTTCCTACTCCTACCTGCTCAGCTACGACCAGAACCTGGTCCGGGCGACCACGGCCAGCCTGATCACCGTCACCACCGCCGGAATCTGTCTGGGCTTCCTGCCCCACAACGTCCACCGGGCGCGCATGTTCATGGGCGATTCGGGCGCCATGCTGCTCGGGCTGCTGCTGGCGACCTCCACCATCAGCCTGACCGGCCAGATCGACCCATCCCGCTTGTCGGCTGAAAAGGGTGGCCTGATTCCGGCATATCTGCCGCTGTTTCTGCCCTTCGCGATCATGGCCCTGCCGTTCCTCGACCTGGTCCTGGCGTACTTTCGGCGCACGCTGGCCGGGAAGCTCTGGTACGTCGCGGACAAGCAACATCTGCATCACCGCGTCCTTGAGTTGGGGCACTCCCACCGCCGAGCCGTCATCTTGATGTGGTTGTGGTCGGCGATCATCTCCTTCGGCGCGATCGCCATCGGACTCACCGCGAGTTGGCTGACCGTGGGCGCCGTCGCTGCCGCCTTGGTCGTGGCCGCGCTGTTCACGTTCGTCCCCGCGCGCCGAGTCGGTCCACGCAGCCAGCCGACCCCGCCCGATCCGGAGATCGACCGGGCCGTCGAACAACAGTTGAGGAACCGATAGTGACCCCCACCCCTGCGGGCCAGGTCCGACGGCTGCTGAACGCTGGCGCGCTCGCGGGGCATCTGGCCGCAGCCGGCTGCGTCGGGGTTGCGTGGCTCAGCAGCGGGCCTGCCGCGGCCCTCTCGGCCGCCGCCGCGGGGGTCGCCGTGCTGCTGTTCTCGATCCTGGGACACGCCGTTCAGGTGGCGATGGCCAACTCCACGCCCCAGCGCATCCTGCTTGCCTCGCTCGGCTCCTATCTCGTTCGGGTTGGCTTACTGGGTGGGCTCTTGGCGCTGGCGATCGGCAACGCCCAGAGCCTCGGCTGGCTTGAGGTGACCTGGGTCGCCGCCGCCGCCATCGCGGTCACCGTCGCGTGGCTGGCGGCCGAAATCTGGACGTTCCAGCACCTGCGCATCCCGGTTTTCGACGCGCCGCGGCAGGAGTCGGGAGAATCTGGCTCGGCTTCCTGACCTGCCGGTGCCCGGCTGCTAGAGTCGCGAGCGCAATGGACGAGCAGCGTGGCACCGACCAGGGCATCAGGATTCTGAGCTACCTGATGTCCGGACTGTTGGTTTACGGCGGGCTCGGCTGGCTGTTGGACAGGTGGCTGGGCACGGCGTATTGGTTGCCAATCGGTCTAATTCTCGGTGCCGTGTTGGGCATGTATCTGGTGATCAAGAGATATGGGCGGATGACATGAGCGCACCGGCGGTTGGCGCCAATCCCTGGCTCGTCGGCCTGATCGTGCCCATGGACGGCGGCGAGGGCGGCGCGTCGGGCTGGCCGCCCAGCGCGGAGAGCTTCAACTCTCGGCCGCTGTTTCCGGGCGCTGGAATCGATTGGGTCAACAACCACCTCGTGCAGGCGATCGTCGGCGCGGCGCTGGTAATTGCCTTTTGGCTCTGGATGGCGAACAAGCAGAAGATCGTTCCCGGCAAGAAGCAGTTCCTCGGTGAGCAGTTCTACGATCTCCTGCGCAACGGGATCGCGCGTGACATCCTCGGGCACGACTATCGCAAGTTTCTGCCGTATCTGATTGCGTTGTTCTCATTCATTTTGGTGAACAACCTCTTCGGTCAGTTCTTCTTGTTCATGTTCCCGACCTTCTCGAAGATCGGCTACGCCTGGGGCTTGTCGTTGTGCACGTTCGTGCTCTACAACGTCGCCGGCATTCGCAAGCACGGCCTCCTCAAGTACCTGAAGCAGATGACGCTCCCGGCGGGCGTCCCTTGGCCGCTGTGGTTCCTGATCATCCCCCTGGAGTTCGTCTCCAACTTCATCACCCGGCCGGTCTCGCTGGCTTTGCGTCTGTTCGCCAATCTGTTCGCCGGCCACCTGGTCGTCATGGTGTTCGTGCTCGGCGGCAGCCTTCTGCTCGCCACCGGCAACGCTCTGTACGGGATCGCTGGCGGGGTCTCGCTGCTGTTCGCCTTCCCGATCTTCGCCTTGGAGTTGTTCGTCGGAACGCTGCAGGCCTACATCTTCACCGTCCTGACCGCCCAATATGTCTTGTCGGCCGTCGCCGACGAACACTGACCGTCCCACCAGCAAGTCCGTCCGAAAGGAAACCCAATGCTCCCCATCCTGGAGATCGCCGGTTCGCTCAACATGGTCGGTTACGGCCTGGCGACGGCCGGCCCGGCCATCGGCGTCGCCCTGATCTTCGCAGCGGTGATCAATGGCACCGCCCGCCAGCCCGAGGCCCGTGGCGCCATGATGGGCACCGCCTGGATCGGCTTCGCGGTCGTTGAGGCGCTGGCCATCATCGGTATCGCCTTGGCGTTCGTCCTTCGGTGATGATTCCGCTCATGCTTCCCCTCGAAGGGCTGGACCTCGGCCCGCTGCTGCCGGAGCACTGGCAGGAGTTGGTCGCGGGCATCGTGCTGTTCGGAGTCGTGTGGGCGGTCGTGGCGAAGAAGGTCGTGCCGGCGTTCGAGAAGACGTATGCCGAGCGGACCGCCGCGATCGCCGGCGGCATCGAGAAGGCGGAGGCCGCGCAGGCCGAAGCCAAGGCCGCGCTGGAGAAGTACAACGCCCAGTTGGCCACCGCCCGCGAGGAGGCGGCCCAGATTCGCGAGGCCGCCAAAGCCGAGGGAGCGACGATCATCGCCGAGATGCGAGAACGCGCGCAGGCCGAGTCGGCGCGCATGGTCGAGACGGCCAAGACACAGATCGACGCCGAGCGGGCCCAGGCCGTTGCCTCGCTACGCAAGGAGGTGGGCGGACTGGCCACCACGCTCGCCGGCCGTATCGTCGGGGAGTCCCTGGACGACGACGAGCGTTCCCGCCGCACGATCGATCGGTTCCTCGATGAGCTGGAGCAGCAGTCGGAGCGGGTATGAGCGCCACATCGGATGCCCGCCTCGGCGAGCTCGACCGGGTCCTGGACGGCGTCCAGACGACGGCGGGCCTAGCCGACGAACTGTTCGCACTCACCTCGCTGGTCGAATCCAACCCGGCCCTGCGCCGGGCACTGACCGACCCGACCTCCTCGGAGCAGGCGCGTCGCGGCCTGATCGAAACGCTGCTGGGCGACAAGGTCTCCCAGGCGGCCAGGACCGTCATCGCAGAGGCCTCCGTGCGTCGCTGGGGCGGCGGCTGGACGTTGGCCGGCGTCCTCGAGCGTGAGGCCGTGCGAGCGCTCCTTGGTCGAGCTCAGCAGTCGGGGCAACTCGACAACGTGGAGGACGAGTTGTTCCGGTTGGGGCGCATCGTCGACGCCGATCACGGACTGCGCGACGCGCTGAGCAACCACCGGGTGCCGCTCGCGGCCCGGCAGGATCTCCTCACGGGACTGTTGGCGGGGAAGGTTTCCCAGCCGACCAGCGAGTTGGCCCGCCGCGCCGTGGCCGCCCGCGATCGGACGTTCGACCTGACCCTGGAGAACTACCTGCAGTTGGCGGCCTCGATCCGGCAACGGGCGGTGGCGCAGGTGCGAGTCGCTCGACCGTTGACCGAAGCGCAGGCGGAGCGGCTGCGCGCGGCGCTGACCCGGCAACTCGGTCGCGAGGTCAACCTTCAAGTGACCGTGGACCCAGAGGTATTGGGCGGCGTCCGCGTGCAGGTGGGCGACGAGGTGATCGAGGGAACCGTCTCCTCCAAGCTCGAAGAAGCTCGCCGACACCTGAGCTAGAACCCAAAACGAAACTTCGTCAACCCGGGCCGCGGCCCAAACATCGAGAACAGGAATCACGATGGCGGAACTCACGATTCGTCCCGAGGAGATTCGGGATGCGTTGGATCGGTTCGTCCAGGACTTCACCCCCGATACCGCGGCTCGGGACGAGATCGGCACCGTGGTCGTCTCCGGCGATGGCATCGCCCGGGTAGAGGGGTTGCCCTCGGCGATGGCAAATGAGTTGCTCGAGTTCGAGAACGGGACGCTCGGCATCGCGTTGAACCTGGACGTCCGGGAAATCGGCGTTGTCGTCCTCGGCGACTCCGAGGGCATCGAGGAGGGCTCGATCGTGCGGCGCACGGGCGAGGTCCTCAGCGTGCCGGTCGGCGACGGGTACCTGGGCCGGGTCGTGGACGCGATGGGGCGTCCGATCGACGGGCTCGGCGATATCACCGACATCGACGACCGGCGCCCGCTGGAGTTGCAGGCGGCCGGCGTGATGGAGCGCCAGGAGGTCAAGGAGCCCCTCCAGACCGGGATCAAGGCCATCGACGCGATGATCCCCGTCGGGCGCGGGCAGCGGCAGTTGATCATCGGCGACCGTAAGACCGGCAAGACCGCCATCGCGGTCGACACGATCATCAATCAAAAGGGCGCGTGGGAGTCCGGCGACCCGACCAAGCAGGTTCGGTGCATCTACGTGGCCGTCGGTCAGAAGGGCTCGACGATCGCCGCCCTGCGCCGGGTGCTCGAGGAGAACGGGGCGCTTGCCTACACCACGATCGTGCACGCCCCGGCGTCCGATCCGGCCGGCTACAAGTACATCGCCCCGTACTCCGGCTCGGCGATCGGCCAGCACTGGATGTACGCCGGCAAGCACGTCCT
This sequence comes from Propionicicella sp., assembly GCA_039811865.1. Classification (GTDB taxonomy): domain Bacteria; phylum Actinomycetota; class Actinomycetes; order Propionibacteriales; family Propionibacteriaceae; genus JBDHZK01. Next base: position 22,620 of record JBDHZK010000008.1, read on the forward strand.
GATCATCTTCGACGACCTCACCAAACAGGCCGAGGCGTACCGCGCCATGTCCTTGCTGCTGCGCCGTCCGCCGGGCCGCGAGGCCTACCCGGGCGATGTGTTCTACCTCCACTCGCGTCTGCTGGAGCGCTGCGCGAAGCTGTCCGACGAACTCGGCGCCGGCTCGATGACCGGCCTGCCGATCATCGAGACCAAGGCCAACGACGTTTCGGCCTACATCCCGACGAACGTGATCTCCATCACCGACGGCCAGATCTTCTTGCAGTCGGACCTGTTCAACGCCAACCAACGTCCCGCCATCGACGTCGGCATCTCGGTCTCCCGAGTCGGCGGCGCGGCGCAGGTCAAGGCGATGAAGCAGGTCGCCGGCTCGCTGAAGCTCAACCTGGCTCAGTACCGCGACATGCAGGCGTTCGCCATGTTCGCCTCCGACCTGGACGCAACCTCGCGCCGGCAGTTGGAGCGGGGCAGCCGACTGGTCGAGTTGCTACGTCAACCGCAGTACACGCCGTACCCCGTCTCCGATCAGATCGTCTCGGTGTGGGCGGGGCTGAACGGCTACCTCGACGACGTCGCCATCAACGACGTCCTGCGGTTCGAGCGCGAGTTGTTGGACCACCTTCGGCGCGGCACGAAGATCTTGTCGACCCTCGACGAGGGTGGCGCCTGGGACGCCGGCACCGAGAAGGCCGTCGCCGACGAGATCCACAAGTTCAAGACCCAGTTCACGACCTCCGAGGGACGGATCTTGGCCAGCCAGGAAACCGTCGAGCCGCTGGAGGCCGAACACGTCGAGCACGACCAGATCGTCGCCCAGAAGCGGAGCTGATCAATGCCAGCCAGCCTGCGCGAGTTGCGGCAACGCCGTAAGTCCGTCGCCGCAACCGCGAAGATCACCAAGGCGATGGAGCTGATCGCCGCTTCGCGGATCGCCAAGGCCCAGAAGGCGGCGGCGGCGGCGCTGCCCTACACCCGCGAGTTGAACCGGGCCGTTTCGGCCGTGGCCACCTACGCCCACGTCAACCATCCCCTGACCCAGGCCTACCCGAATCCGAAGCGGACGGCCGTCGTCATGATCACCGGCGACCGCGGCCTTTCCGGCGCGTACTCCTCGAACGTGATCAAACACACCACTCGGCTCAAGGAGCGGCTGTGGGCCGACGGCAAGACCATGGTTCGCTACCCGGTAGGCCGCAAGGGCGTTTCCTTCCTGACGTTCCGTAATCGCGAGATCATCCAGTCGTGGGAGGGCTTCTCGGACAAGCCCACCTACGCCGACGCGAAGCGGATCGCCGATCGCCTGATCGAGGACTTCCTGCGTCCGGAGTCCGAAGGCGGCTTCTCGGAGATCTATGTCGTGTACACCCGGATGGAGTCGATGCTGACGCAGACCCCCCGCGTGCGGCGGGTGCTGCCGTTGGAGGTCGTCGAGGGCGTGCACGAGCCCGGCAAGGGCGAGATCTTGCCGCTGTACGAGTTCGAGCCGAGCGTGGAGAAGGTGCTGGACGAACTCCTGCCGCTCTATGTGCGCAGCCGAATCTGGTTCTACCTGCTGCAGTCGGCCGCCGCCCAGTTGGCCATGCAGCAAAAGGCGATGAAGTCGGCGACCGACAACGCCAAGCAACTCATCGAGCGTCTGACGCGCGAGGCCAACCAAGCTCGCCAGGCCGAGATCACGCAAGAAATCAGTGAAATCGTCGGGGGCGCCAGCGCGCTCGCCGAGGCCAGCGCCCAGGACTAGGGCATCGAGACGAGTGAGGAAACCATGACTTCGACTGTCGCCGACCAGACCACCGCCGACGCGACCGCCGGTGTGGGACGGGTCGCCCGCGTCATCGGTCCGGTGCTGGACATCGAGTTCCCCCCCGACCAGATGCCCGACATCCTGAACGCGCTGAAGGTGGACATCGACGCGGGCGATCAGAGCCGAACGATCACCGCCGAGGTGGCGTTGCACATCGGCGACAACATGGTGCGGGCGATCTCGCTGAAGCCGACCGACGGTATGCGCCGGGGGTCGCTGGCCCATGACACCGGCGGTCCGATCTCCGTGCCGGTCGGCGACGTCACCAAGGGCAAGGTCTGGAACGTCATCGGCGAGTGCCTCAACGAGGACACCGTCGACGTCGAGGTCAACGAACGCTGGCCGATCCACCGGGCGGCGCCCAAGTTCGACCAGTTGGAGCCCAAGACCGAGATGCTGGAGACGGGCATCAAGGTGCTCGACCTTCTGACGCCCTACGTCCAGGGCGGCAAGATCGGCCTGTTCGGCGGCGCTGGCGTGGGTAAGACGGTGCTCATCCAGGAGATGATCTACCGGATCGCTCACAACTTCGGTGGCACCTCGGTGTTCGCCGGTGTCGGCGAGCGCACCCGTGAGGGTAACGACCTGATCCACGAGATGATCGACGCCGGCGTGTTCAAGGACACGGCCCTGGTCTTCGGTCAGATGGACGAGCCACCGGGCACTCGCCTTCGGGTCGCCCTGACCGCGCTGACGATGGCCGAGTACTTCCGCGATGTCCAAAAGCAGGACGTGCTGCTGTTCATCGACAACATCTTCCGGTTCACGCAGGCCGGTTCCGAGGTCTCCACGCTGCTCGGCCGGATGCCGTCCGCGGTGGGCTACCAGCCCAACCTGGCCGACGAGATGGGCCAGCTGCAGGAGCGGATCACCTCGACCCGAGGCCACTCGATCACGTCGATGCAGGCTATCTACGTGCCCGCCGACGACTACACCGACCCGGCTCCGGCGACGACGTTCGCGCACCTGGACGCCACGACCGAGCTCTCGCGTGAGGTCGCCAGCCGCGGTCTCTACCCGGCCGTCGATCCGCTGGCGTCGTCCAGCCGGATCCTCGACCCGCAGTTCATCGGCAAGGAGCACTACGACACCGCCGTCGCGGTGAAGAAGATCCTGCAGCGCAACAAGGAACTGCAAGACATCATCGCCATTCTCGGCGTGGACGAGTTGAGCGAGGAAGACAAGATCATCGTCAACCGGGCCCGTCGCCTGCAGCAGTTCTTGAGCCAGAACACCTACATGGCGACCAAGTTCACCAACATCCCGGGTTCGACGGTCGCGCTGAAGGACACGATCGAGTCGTTCCAGATGATCGTCCGCGGCGACTGCGACCACATCGCCGAGCAGGCCTTCTTCAACGTCGGCGGCATGGACATGGTCATGGAGAAGTGGGACAAGATCCAGAAGGAAGGCTGACATGGCCGAAACCCTGCGGGTCGAGGTCATGGCGGCCGACCGGGTCGTCTGGGAGGGCGAAGCGCTGAGCGTGATCGCCCGGACCGTCGATGGCGACATCGGCATCTTGCCGAATCACGCCCCGCTCCTGGCGATCTTGGAGCCGTCGGCCGCGGAGGTCCTTTCTGTGGACGGCAAGCGTGAGATCGTGGCGGTGGGCGGCGGCTTCATCTCCGTCGCGGAGAATCGGGTGTCGATCCTCAGCCCGTTCGCGCGGCTTGCCCGGGAGATCCTCCTGAAGGAGGCGGAGCGTGAACTCGCTGAGGCCGAGAAGCGATTGAACCAAGGCGAGATCGACGACGAGACCCGTCGCCATCATCACCGGGCCAAGGCCCAGGTGGCGGCCGCGGAGAAGTGGCAGCGACAATCTACGAGCGTCGTCTGATCATCGGGATCCAGCTCCGTCGGGTGGGGCTCGGCTGCGTTTGGACGAGGTGTGAATTTCATACCTGGTTGGGTATTTTGTGAGGATGGATTGGCTGGCGGTCCTGGACTGGGGGTTGGCGGGCCTGGCGTTCGTCGTAGTTGCCTTGGTGTGCGCCTTCCTGATCCGTCGTCGCTGGCTCAGTCGCCGCGGTGGACTGTTCGAATGTAGCGTCCGCCTTCGTCCCTCGACTCCGGGCACCGGATGGGTGCTCGGAGTCGCTCGTTATAGCGGCGAGCGCCTGGAGTGGTACCCGATCTTCAACCTCTCCTTCCGACCTTGGCTCACCTTCGTTCGAGCCAGGACGCGGGCCTCGGCCCAACGTCAGCCGGACGCCGTCGAGGCCGTCGCTCTCTACGATCACTCGCGGATTGTTCGATTGGACACCGTGGGGGCGGACGCCGACAACCGGGGCGGATACGAACTCGCGTTGCCTCCCCATGCGCTGACCGGCCTGCTCAGCTGGCTAGAGGCGGCGCCACCTGGGCAGCGTTACCACGCACCGGAGCGCTAGGGCGCCTCACCACGACGCCGCACGCCTCACTCGGGATTTTCCGCGGCGATTCGCTTGCGTCGAGCTGCGGCCTTGGGCTCGTTGGGAGTGCGATCGGTGCCTGGGATCCAAAGGATGTCGCCGGCGGCACCGTTGGCCGCGCGAGACCAGATGAACAGCAGGTCGGACAGCCGGTTCAGGTACTTGATCGCCAGCACGTTTACCCCCCCGGGCGTCCGGTCGTCGGCAGGTGCCTCGCCGTAGGCCTCGTAGGCGCGCCAGGCCGCGCGCTCGGCGCGGCGGACGACCGTCCTGGCCAGGTGCAGGTGTGCGGCGGCGGGCGTCCCACCCGGGAGGATGAACGAACGCAGGTTGGGCAGTTCGGCACCGAACTCGTCGCACCAACCCTCCAGCCGGTCGATGCACGGCTGCACGATCCGCAGCGGCTCCCATTCGGGGTCGTCGGCCAGCGGGTTGGAAAGGTCTGCGCCCACGTCGAACAACTCGTTTTGGACGTGCCGGATCGCTGCGCTCATGGGTTCGGGCAGTCCGCCGAGGGCGAGCGCAATGCCGAGAACGGAGTTGGCCTCATCGACAGTGCCATAGGCCTCGACCCGCGGGTCGGTCTTCGCCGCGAGCGACATGTCCGACAGCCGAGTCTGGCCGGCGTCGCCGGTGCGCGTGTAGATCCGCGTGAGATTGACCATGGCCCGACCATACCCACTGGCCTGCGCGGGATCCCGGAGCGGATGTGACACATTGGGCTGATGGGACGCATGTTGAGGATCTCGGTCGCAGTCTGCTTCACGCTTGCGCTGGCCGCCTGCGCGAGGGCGCCGCTGGCCAACCCAGGCGCCTCCTCGCCGGCTGGCTCGCCGACCGGAGCATCGACGGCGTCCGCCCCGGCGTCGGCCACCCAGTCGGCCACGGCGCCGACCGCGTCCACCACCTCGTCCGTGCGGCCCACGGCAACCGGCACGAGCACCACCTGTAACTACCGGGTCACCGGGGGAGCGGCGAAGCGGGTCGATCCGCCCCAAAACGAGGACGTCCCAGCGACTGGTTCGGTGACCTTCACGCTGAAGCTGACCGTCGGCACCGTCGTGATCACGATGGATCGCGCCAAGGCTCCGTGCGCGGTCAACTCCTTCGAATCGCTCGCCAGCCAGGGATTCTTCGACAACACCCCTTGTCACCGGCTGGCCGATCGCGGGTTCTTCCTGCTCCAGTGCGGCGACCCAACCGGCAAGGGACAGGGCGGGCCGGGTTACGTCTTCGACGACGAGGTGCGGTCCACGGACACTTACCAGGCCGGGACCGTGGCGATGGCGACCACTCAGGCGAACTCGAACGGGTCGCAGTTCTTCATGGTTTACTCCGACTCGCCCCTGCCGGCCAAATACACCATCCTCGGCCATATGGACGAGGCGTCGCGACAGGTGATCGCTGGGGTCGCGCAGCAGGGCGAGGACGGCGCCTACAAGGACGGCTCCGGGCACCCGATTCAGCCGGTGGACATCACCAGCGTCGTCGCCGGCTAGGGCGGGGCCGCGCCGACTCCAAAGCCTACTCAGCGGGAGGCGTGCGCCAGTTGGCCAAGGGTTCGCCTCGCCGGACCCAAAGGAGCATCAGGACGGGCAACTCCAGGTAGACGTGGTAGCCGGCGACGACCGAGTAGATCGAGCGCCCGAGCGCGTAACCGCTGACGAACAGGGCACCCAGCAGGACGCCTAGCCCGGCGGCCACCAGCCACACGCTCGGTCGCACCCGCGGGCCGTAGCAGGGAAAGAAGCCGACCCAGACCAAGTAGTGCAGCGACTGCATGAATGCGAACATCACCAGCAGCCGGACCGACCACAGCCCGGTGGCACCCGGGAAACCGCTGGCCGCGACCACCGTCCAACTCGGACCGAGCCAAGCGCCCAGCGGGCTCGCAGAAACGGTGGTCCAAGCGTCGAAAGTGCCGGCGAGGATCGCCAGCGGAATGCCGACGAACCAGATCAGTTGGGCGGCGCGGAACCCGGCCCGACGTGACCATTCCCACAAGAAGAACATCGGCACCAGGTTGTGCAGGTGGGTGAGCAAGGCGAAGTAGAACGCCGGATAGGCCAGGCTGAGGACGGCGAGAATGCTCAAGCCGGCCAGGAGCGGTAACCGCCGGCGCCGCCCGGCCAGCCACGTCGCGATGCCCGCCACCACAAAGGCCGCGATGATCTCGCCCGACCGGGAATACTCCCGCCCCGGACCGCCGAGTCCCGCCAGCGTGCGGGCGGCGGCGATGATGGTGAGGACGACCAAGAGGGCGAGCCAGGCGTCCCGCCGGACGAGCCCGCCGAAGCTGCGCAGGACGTAGTTGACCTCGAGCACCAGGTGGACCGCTCCGAGGCCGGCCAAGCCCAGCACCACCACCGACAGGGGCGCCGCCACGCTGAGGGCCAGCGCGGCGCTCGCGCCGACGGCAAGGAAGGCCGTTGGCGGGAGTCTCAACGACGGCGGGAACGCAGCACCACGATCAGCAGCACCGCCACGACCACCGCGAGCAACACGATGACGATCACCGGCCCGTAGTTTGCCGGGGCGGCGGGCGGCGGGGCGACGTCCAGCGGGAGGATCATGACGGCATTGTCGCCCATCTGGCCCTCGCTGAAGGCTCCCCTTGAGCATCGAGGGCTTCTCTTCAGAGGAAGCCCTGGCTGGCTAAGGGAAGCCCTCGGCGAGGGCTCGCCGGCCGACGACCCTGCCCTTCTCGGGACGTTCGGCACATCTTGGGCGCGCCCGCACCGGCGAGCCCGCGGCAAAGGACGGTCGTCGACTCCGGTTCGCAAGCCGCTAGCTTGAGCGGATGGACTGGCCGAAGGCGTTCGCGCTCACGTGCGCCTCGGAAGCAGTCTTTCTGTTGTTCGCCTGGTGGCGGCTGGGCTGGCTGGGTAGCAACCGATGGCTCCGGGGAGTCCTGGTGGCGCTGGGCGTCCAGTTGACGCAGCCGATCGTGTGGGTAGTGACCGCGGCAGGCGGCGCGCGGACGCTGGTGACGGCCGAGCTGGGCGCGGTGCTGGTGGAGGGATTGGCCGCCGCCTGGCTGCTGGGACGAAGTGCCGGTTCGCCGACCGAGGCCGGGTCAGCCGCGCCGAAGGCGTCCACCGACTCGCAGACGCCGGCCGTCGGCTGGGCGCTGCTGGTTGCGCTGGGGTCCAACGCGCTGTCGTTTGCGCTCGGACTCGCAGCGGCCGCCGCGATGGGGTAGACGTCTGGACCAAGACGCCGAGGCGTCCCGCGGGCGGTCAGACAGGCTGGGCCAGGAGGGCGCGCAGGGCCGCGACCACCACTTCCGGCTGGTCCGCATGCACCCAGTGCCCGGCATTCTTGACCGTCACCAAGCGGACGGCGGGGAAGAGTTCGCGCATGACCGGGAGGTCGTCCGGGGTGATGTAGGGGGAGTCGGCCCCCTTGATCCACATACACGGCCCGGGATAGGAGGGCAGGCCCAGGTCGGGCCAGCTGCCGATCTGGTCGAGTTCGTCGCCGAGCAGGTCGAGATTCATCTGCCAGCGCCAACTGCGCTTGTGGTGCCGCAGGTTCTGCAGTAGGAACTGGCGCACCCCCGCGTCTGGGATCTGCTGGGCCAAGGCCCGGTCGGCGTCCCCGCGCGAGGTCAGGGCACCCAGGTCGAGGCCGCGCATGGCCGCCACCAGTGGCCGAAACCCCGTGCCGACGGCGCTGCCGGCGGGGGTGATGTCGACCACCGCCAGCCTTGAGATCAGGCCCGGGTGGCCCAGTGCGAGCATCATCGCGACCTTGCCGCCCATCGAGTGCCCGACCAGCGTCGTGTGCGCGCCGGCCGGCACCCGGCGTCGGATCGTGGCCGCCACGGCATCGGCCATGTCGAGGTAGGAGAAGTCGGCCGTCCAATAGCTGTCCCCGTGGTTGGGCAGGTCGATCAGCAGCGAATGCTCGCCGAGCTGGGCCGCGATGCCCGCCCAGTTCTTGCCCCGGCCGAACAGGCCGTGACAAAAGACGACCATGGAGTCGCCTTCGCCGAGGACTCGGACGTTGAGTTCGCGTTCCATCAGCGCCGCCGGGACCAACAAGAGGTGTGCCAGTGCCGCCGGTCCTCCAGACCGGACGTGGAGCCGAGCAGTGGTTCGGCCGGCCAGGCGACGACGTGGGCGACCCCGACGTCGATCGTTTGGCCGCACCCCGGGCACAAATACTGTTTGGCCGCTCGGGCGCCCGGGACCGAGCGGACGATCCAGCGTCCGTCCGCCTTGATCGCCGAGGTCGCATGCCCGGCGGAAAGGGGTCTAGGCGCGCGCAGGTGCTTGCTGGGACGCTTCGCCATGCGGCAATCCTAAGGGGGTAGGTTTGCCCGGTGCGTTTGCTCATCGCGCGTTGCCAGGTGGACTACGCCGGACGGCTCACCGCGCACCTGCCGATGGCGCCGCGGCTGATCGTGGTCAAAGCCGACGGGTCGGTCTCGATCCATGCCGACGACCGGGCCTACAAGCCCCTGAACTGGATGAGTCCGCCCTGCACGACCAGCGTCCACACCCAGGGGCCGACGTTCGAGGCGGCGGTCGAGGCGGCTGGGATCGAGCTGATGCAGGTGTGGGAGGTGCGCAACCGCGACAGCGACGTCCTGCAGATCGCCATCGCCGAGGTCGAACACGATTCGACCCACGACCTCGGCGTCGACCCCGGGCTGCGCAAGGACGGTGTGGAGGCCCATCTGCAGGTGTTGCTGGCCGACAACCCACAGACCTTCGGCGCCGGCTGGACCCTCGTGCAGCGCGAGTACCTGACGGCCATCGGCCCCGTCGACCTCCTTTTCCGGGACGAGGCGGGCGCGCTGGTGGCCGTAGAGGTGAAGCGGCGCGGCGAGATCGACGGCGTCGAGCAGCTGACGCGCTATTTGGAGTTGATGAACTCCGACCCGCTGCTCGGCCCGGTCACAGGCGTCCTGGCCGCGCAGCAGATCAAGCCGCAGGCGCGGGTCCTGGCGTCCACCCGCGGGATCGGCTGCGTGGCGGTCGACTATGACGTCCTGCGCGGCCTGGACGACCCGACCGACCGGCTGTTCTGACGTGCCCGGGGCGGCCCGCACGTCCAGAGGTGGTATCAAGAACCCCATGAGTTGCCTGTTCTGCGCGATCGTCGCCGGAGAGATTCCCAGCCGGCAGGTCTACGCGGACGACCGTGCGGTGGCGTTCCTGGACATCCAGCCCTGGCACGCGGGGCACACGCTGGTGGTTCCGAGTCGGCACTGCGACGATGTCCTCGCCGATCCCTTGGCGCTGACCGAGATCGCCCCGGCCGTCTCGGCGACGGCGCGGCTCCTGGCCGACAGGCTGGGCGCGGACGGGATGAATCTGCTTTCCAACGCGGGTTCGGTGTCGGGGCAGGAGGTGTTCCACCTGCACGTCCACCTGATTCCGCGCTACGCCGACAGCCCCGGCATGGGCCGCATGATCCAACGGGGCAAGAAGATCGATCTGGACGCCGTCCACGCCAAGATCGTCGGGGACAACCGGTGACCTCCGTCCGCGAGGACGCCCCCGCCGCGGCACCTGGACGACCCAACCGGGCCCCGGAACTGGCCGGATTCGCCAAAGCAGCGGCGGCCGAATGGCTGCCGCCCTTTGTCGCGGCCCTGCTGATCTTGCCGTTCGTCATCCAGTACGGATCGTTCGTGCCTTGGAACCCGTCGACGATCGATCTGGCCGTCTACCGCGCGGCGGTCGTCGACATGGTCAACGGCAAGTCGATGTTCGACACGTTGAGCCCTGGCTGGAACCTGCCCTGGATCTACCCGCCCATCGCCGGCATCCTGCTGAGCCCGCTGGCCCTGGGCACCTACCCGGTCTGGCAGGTGTTGTGGACGGCCCTGACGGTTGCGGCGCAACAGTCGGTTCTGATTAGTGCCGGCGCGCCCCGGGGCTGGCGCCTGGGGCTGCTCGGGCTGGCGCTGGTGCTGTGCTTCGAGCCGATCCGGACGACGATCGGCTACGGTCAGGTAAACACCCTGCTGATGTGGCTGGTAGTCGCCGATCTCATGCCCGGCAAGCGGCGTTGGTTGCCTCAGGGCACCCTGATCGGAATCGCGGCCGCGATCAAGCTCACGCCCATGCTCTTTCTGGTCTTCGCATTCCTGGCCGGACGCCGGTCGGTCGCCTGGTTCGGCCTCGGCTCGTTCGCGTTGAGCGGCTTGGTCGGTTGGTTGTTGTTGCCTGCCGACACCTTGCGCTATTGGACGGATCTCGCGTCCGGCAAGACGGGGGCGCCGTCCGGGCCGATCTACGTCGGCAACCAGTCGCTGACGGGCGTGGTCGCCCGTTTGGTGGGGGAGGATCGGACGAGCGCGCTGCTCGGCCTGGGCATCTGTGGCATCGTCGCCCTGCTGTCGGCGGTGGTGGGCGCCCTGCTTTGGCGTCGCGGATTCCGCGTCCTCGCGGTCGCCGTGGTGGGGCTCGGGACCTGCCTGGCCTCGCCGCTTTCCTGGACCCACCATCACGTGTGGGGAATCCTGCTCCTGCTCGCGGTCACCCTGCCGAACGCGCGGTTGCCGCGCTGGGTCGTTTGGACGGGCCGGATCTGGGTGTTGTGGTTGGCGATCTGCCTGCCGCTGGCCGTGTTGCCCTATGGCGGCGGGATCGAGCGCGGCTACACCGCCGGTCAGGATCTGATCGGCGCCTTCGGCCCGGTGCTGGGGGCGGGCTTCGTGGTTGCGCTGGCCGTCTGGTGTCTGCGCACCGGCCCCAACCCGCTGACGCTCTTCGCCACCGCCAAGGCGACCGTCGGGCGTCCATGATGTGAGAAGCAGTGTTTGCAGGTTGACACCCTGGCCTGGATGCGGAACTGTGGCCACGTGCGGAACAGCATTCTCGTAGTTAGTTAGCGTGTCGCCGGGGCCACCTCGACCGACACGCTCCCTCGCCTGCCAGCCGGCAGCGGGGGTTTTTTCTTGCAACCGTCCGCACATACCCAGACAAGAGAGGGGCACAGCATGGCCGACCAACCGTCGATGCTGACCGGAGCCCAGGCCCTGGTCGAGTCACTGGAGCGCGTCGGGGTAGAGGTCGTCTTCGGGATTCCCGGGGGCGCGATCCTGCCCGCATACGATCCGCTGTTCGACTCGAAGGTGCGCCACATCCTCGTCCGGCACGAGCAGGGCGCCGGGCATGCGGCTGAGGGCTACGCGACGGTGACGGGCAAGGTGGGCGTGTGCATGGCCACCTCCGGTCCCGGCGCCACAAACCTGGTGACTCCGCTGGCGGACGCCTACATGGACTCGGTGCCGATCGTCGCGATCACCGGCCAGGTCGCCTCGCCCGCGATCGGGACGGACGCCTTCCAGGAGGCGGATATCCGCGGCATCACCTTCCCGGTGACCAAGCACAACTTCCTGGTGACCAAGACCGAGGACATCCCCGCCGCGATCGTGGCCGCCTTCCACCTGGCTCGCTCGGGACGTCCCGGACCGGTGCTGGTGGACATCGCCAAGGACGCGCTGTCCAACACCGGTGAGTTCGTCTGGCCACAGGCCGTCGATCTGCCCGGCTACCACCCCGTGACCAAGCCGCACGGCAAGCAGATCCGCGAGGCGGTCAAGCTGATCACGGCCGCGCGCCGGCCGGTGCTTTACGTGGGTGGCGGTGTGGTCAAGGCGGCTGCCTACGAAGAGTTGGCCGACATCGCACACTTGGCCGGGATTCCGGTGGTGACCACGCTGATGGCTCGCGGGGCCTTCCCCGACGACGATCCGCTGCACCAGGGGATGCCCGGGATGCATGGCACGGTGTCGGCCGTGGGCGCCCTGCAGCGCTCCGACCTGCTGATCGCGCTGGGAACCCGCTTCGACGACCGTGTGACCGGGAAGCTGGACTCCTTCGCTCCCCACGCCAAGGTGATCCATGCCGACATCGACCCGGCCGAAATCTCGAAGAATCGCGTTGCGGACGTCCCCATCGTCGGTGACGTGAAAGAGGTGCTGACCGAGCTCAAGGCTGGCCTGCAGCGTGAACAGCTGCCGGATTACTCCGCCTGGGTGGCCTATCTGAAGACCTTGAAGGACCGCTTCAGCATCGACTTGGAGGAGACCAGCGAAGGTCAGTTGACCCCGCAATACTGCATCAAGCGGCTCGGTGAGTTGGCCGGCGGGCCCAACACGATCTGGGCGGCCGGGGTCGGCCAGCACCAGATGTGGGCTGCGCACCTGCTGCCGTTCCAGCCGGGCAAGTGGCTGAACTCCGGAGGCGCGGGGACGATGGGCTACTGCGTCCCCGCCGCCATGGGGGCCAAGGTCGCCGCACCGGAGGCGGTCGTGTGGGGCGTGGACGGCGACGGCTGCTTCCAGATGACCAACCAGGAACTGGTCACCTGCGCGCTCGAGGGCATCCCGATCAAGATCGCCGTGATCAACAACCAGTCCCTCGGCATGGTGCGACAGTGGCAGACGCTGTTCTATGGCGGGCGCTACTCCAACACCGACCTGAAGACGCACCGCGTCCCGGACTTCCCGTTGTTGGCCCAGGCGATGGGCGGGGTGGGCCTGCGGGCCGAGACCGTCGAGGACGTCGACCGGGTGATCAAGGAGGCGATGGCGATCAACGACCGCCCGGTGGTGGTCGAGTTCGTCGTCCACAAGGACGCGATGGTGTGGCCGATGGTGCCCGCCGGAACGAGCAACGACGAGATCAAGATCGCGCGCGACCTGGCTCCCGACTGGGAAGAGGAGGAGCTGTGAGCACGGCGACGATCGGACTGTACGCAGGCCGCAACAGCGAGGAGGAGCAGTGAACACCCACACCCTGAGCGTGCTGGTCGCGAACAAGCCGGGCGTCCTGGCCCGGATCGCGGGCCTGTTCGCCCGCCGCGGCTACAACATCGAGTCGCTCGCGGTCGGGCCGACCGAGCGCGAGGAGTTCAGCCGCATCACCATTCAGGTGGCGGTGGACGACCAACTCGTCCTGGAGCAGATCACCAAACAACTGAACAAGCTGATCGAGGTGCTCAAGATCGTCGAGCTGGATCCTTCGGCGGTCAAGCGGGAACTGCTGTTGATCAAGGTGAAGGCTGAGCCGGCCACCCGGGGGCAGATCATCGAGATCGTCCAGCTGTTCCGCGGCAAGACCGTGGACGTCCACCACGACTCGATGACGATCGAGGCCACCGGCAGCCCGGAAAAGCTGACCGCGCTACTGCAGATGCTGCAGCCCTACGGCATCCGCGAGCTGGTCCAGTCGGGGCTCGTGGCCCTCGGCCGCGGCAGCAAGTCGTTGATGGAGCGTCCCAAACCGGCCACCTCCGTCCGCCCCGCTCGCTGATCGTCCGAACTTCAACTAGGAGACTTACCCAATGGCAGAAATGTTCTATGACTCCGACGCCGACCTGTCGATCATCCAGGGCCGCAGCGTCGCCGTGATCGGCTACGGCAGCCAGGGCCACGCGCACGCGTTGTCCCTGCGCGACTCCGGCGTGGACGTCCGCGTCGGCCTGCGCGAGGGCTCGCCGAGCCGCGCCAAGGCTGAGGCCGAGGGACTGCGCGTGGTCACCCCCGCCGAGGCGTGCGAGGAGGCCGACTTGATCATGTTGCTGGCGCCCGATCAGCACCAGCGGCATATCTACAAGGAGGTCATCGAGCCAGCCCTCGTCCCGGGCGATGCGCTGTTCTTCGCGCACGGCTTCAACATCCGTTTCGGCTACATCCAGCCCCCCGCGGGTGTGGACGTCTGCATGGTCGCGCCTAAGGGCCCGGGCCACCTGGTTCGCCGGGAGTACTCCGAGGGCCGCGGTGTCCCCGTGCTGGTCGCGGTGGAGAAGGACGAGTCGGGCCACGCCTGGGATCTCGCCCTCTCCTACGCCAAGGCGATCGGCGGGCTGCGCGCCGGCGGCATCAAGACGACCTTCACCGAAGAGTGCGAGACCGACCTGTTCGGCGAGCAGGCCGTCTTGTGCGGCGGCGCGTCCGCGCTGATCCAGGCTGGGTTCGAGACGCTGACCGAGGCCGGTTACCAGCCTGAGGTCGCCTACTTCGAATGCCTGCACGAGCTCAAGCTGATCGTCGACCTGATGTACGAGGGCGGGATCGCCAAGCAGCGCTGGAGCGTCTCGGACACCGCCGAGTTCGGCGACTACGTGTCCGGCCCCAGGGTGATCTCGCCGGCGGTCAAGGCGGAGATGAAGGCCGTCCTGGGCGACATTCAGTCCGGGGCGTTCGCCAAGCGCTTCATCGACGACCAGGACGCCGGCGCGCCCGAGTTCAAGCGGCTGCGGGCCGAGGGCGAGGCGCATCCGATCGAGGCCACCGGACGCGAACTGCGCAAGCTGATGGCCTGGGTGAAGAGCCACGACGACGACTACGTCGAGGGGTCCGTGGCCCGCTGAGGCGCGGGTACATCGACTCGAGCCGGCGTCCGCCCAGCGGGGAGGACGCCGGCTTCGTTCGTCCGGGCGCAGTCTCGGGTGAGTTGGTGCCGTCGGACTTCTAAGGTGTGGCCATGGAAGCTCGCCTGCGCAGTTGGTGGTCCGCGATCAAGGCCAATCCATGCGGGGTCTTGATGGTGGCCCAGCTCCTTGCGCTGGTGCTGTATCCGCTCGTGGACGAGCGCGAGGGCGCCGT
>JBDHZK010000009.1:0-35499 GCA_039811865.1 Propionicicella sp.
GTGGGACGACCACCCGCTAGCGGAGCGCACGGACGACGCTCACGAGGGCCCGAGCGAATAGCTGACGGGCGCCGCACGCATTGGCGGCGGTGCCACCGAGCGAATCGCGTGGAAACGTGCGACGGGTCGGGTACGGCGCGCGCTCCGCCGCCTTACGGGGCGAGCGACCGTGACCACTCGCCGCACAAAACCACCGTTCGCCCTGCCGAAGCCGGCGCGCGGCGGGCGCTCGTGCCTCACCGTCAAGTCCCCGGATGGTGGGGGTCGTGCCTCACATAGTTTCCCCGGGAACGGTGGGGTTAGCTGGCGCGGGTCCGTAAGGCTGATGGGTCGTGCGGGCGCCAGGTGAGGTGGTTCTTGAGATGTTGGGTCTTCGCGGCGGGGTGTTGGGTGAGTTGCCGTTGTGCGGCGATCCGGCGGGCGAGCGCGGCTGGTCGCCGGGGCCCGGTCGACGGGCCTGAGCGCCGACCCCCAGCCGGCGACCTAACGTATGAGCATGCCCGCCGCTCTGACCTCGATCGCGATCCAGCGCAGCGAACGCCCCGACCACGTGGACGTCCTCGCCGTCGGAAAGCCCGCCGACCTGACCCTCACCCCGCAGGAGTGGGCCGAGCGGGTGTTTTCGGTAGCGGCTGCGCCGGGTTGGGTCCGGGCACTGCTGGGGTTGCGCCAGGCCGCCGTCTTGGCCATCGGACTCAGGCCGGCACCGAGCGACGTGTTCACCGTCGCCGAGGTGACCGCCGACGAGGCGTTGATCGTCGCCCGCGATCGCCACCTGGACTTTTGGTGCGCGATCGGTTCGGACGATCGCTTCGTGCGGATGACCACGGCGGTCAGGCTGCACGGCTGGCGCGGTCGGGTCTACTGGTCAGTCGTCCAGTTCTTCCACGAACCCGTCAGCTCCGCGATGCTGCGTCGCGCGGTGGACCGCGCCAAGCGGAGAGCCGAGCCGTGATGCCTACTCGGCCAGCGAGCGGCGGTACTGGCCGGGCGTGAAGTCCAGGACGTCGCGAAAGTCGCGCGCCAGGTGCGCCTGGTCCGCGTAACCGAACTGTGCCGCGACGTCCGCCAGCGAGCAGCCAGGGTCGGTCCGGACGTGCTCTGCGGCCTCCTGCAGGCGTCGGCGACGGATCATTGCCAGCGGCGTCAGCCCGACGTATCGCCTGGTCAGCCGCTGGGCCGTCCGCACCGAGACACCGACCGCGGCGGCGGCGTCCTCGACGCGGACGATGCCTGGGTCGGCCTCGATCCGCTCGATCAACGAGTTGGCCAACAGGCCCTCCTCGGACGGCCGGCCGACGGCGTCCACCATCCACTCTGAGAACCGCCGACACGCCTCGCCGACGTCGGGGCTCGCCGCGCCGAGCGGGCCCGCGATCAGGTCGAACAGGCCCGGCTCGGCGAGGCCGATCTCGCCGTCGAGCAAGGCCATCGGATCGGCGCAGAACCGCGGCACCGCCGCCGAGCGCAACAGCGCACCGACCACCCAGCCGCGTCCGGTCAGGTCACGGTGCCCCCGCCGGGTCGAGGCTCCGCCGAGCAGCACACCGTCATGCTGGACGGCGAGGTTGAGCGCGTGGAACGGCAGCAGCTTCTGGCGCGAGACGCCACCCGGGGCGACCTCCCACTGCGCGATCCAGAACCAGCGGACGAGCGCGGCCGCGGCAGGTTCGGGGGCCCGCCGTTCGAATCGCGGCAGTTCGGCCGGGAACAAGATCCCCCGGTTCAACGGCCGCATCCCCCGAGGATAGCCGCGGCCCCCGAGCGGTTACCCGCGCGCTGGATCCCTCGGATCCGGGCCTCGCACCCGTCGCGGCCCCCGAGCGGTTGCGCGCGCCCCAACCCACCAGCGCACCCCGGCTGCCGCCTGACGCGAATCTTCAAGAAGGCGCCGGCCGAGCGCGGCTAGCGTCCACACATGACCGAAACCGCGAAGGCCGCCACCGGCCAGCACACCACGAACGGCACGCCGCACGGCTACACATCGCTGACGCCGTTCATCGTCGTCCCGCGTGCGGGCGAGGCGATCAAGTTCTACGCCGACGTCTTCGGAGCCCGAACTCTCGGAGTCACCGAGATGGGCGGGGTCGTCGTCCACGCCGAACTCGACTTCGGGGCCGGACGCCTCCAGTTGGGCGAGCCCAACCCGGCATTCCACCTGGTCGCCCCGCCCCAACCGGACGACGTCTGCTACTCCCTGGCGCTGTACTGCCCCGACGCGGACGCCGTGGTCGCCAAGGCCGAGGCCGCCGGTGCAGTCGTCCGCGAACCCCTGATGACCTTCGTCTCCGGCGATCGGTTCGCCAGCGTCCTCGACCAGTTCGGCGTGCGCTGGTCGATCATGACCCGCGTCGAGGACCTCAGCGAGGACGAAAGCTGCGACCGCGTGGCCAAGTGGGCCGCCGAGCAGGCCTGACGCGGGCCCGCAGCGACCTTTCCAAACGTTTCTAAAGCGTTCTAGCCTGTTCGGATGGCGCCCAACCCGTTCGTCCCCACCTTCGGCGCGGATCCGTACATCATCGTCGGCCGCGACCCGATCCTCGACGCCTTCGCCGAACCGTTTCGCGAGGGACGCCCCGGCGCACCCGGACTGACCGTGCTGATCACCGGGGAGCGCGGCATGGGCAAGACGGTGATGCTGAACGAGTACGAATCGGCGGCCCAGGAGCAGGGCTGGCTGACGATCAGCGAGAGCGGCAGCCCGGGACTGCTCGAGCGGCTGGTCCGTGATCACCTCCCCCGCCTGCTCGCCCAGCACGATCCCCTGGGCCCGACCAAGCTGAAGACCACCGGCGGCGGCGTCCAACCGGTCACGCTAACCGTGGCCTGGGAGGACCGGCACCCCGCCGAGTCGACGCTGCGCTCCCAGGTCGCGGCGCTCACGGACATCCTGGCCAAGCACCTCACCGGCCTGGTGATCACCGTGGACGAAGTTCAGGGCGCCGACCCGACCGAGCTGCGCAAACTGGGCGAGGTCGTCCAGTTCGCGCGCCGCGAGCGGCGTCTGCTCGGCTTCGCCGCGGCCGGCCTGTCGTCCTTCCTCGATCGTTTCCTCGCCCAGCCTGGGACGACGTTCCTGCGGCGCGCCGAGCGCCACACCCTCGCCGACGTGCGCCTCGTGGACGCCCGGCACGCGCTCGAGGCGACCATCACCGACGCCGGCCGGAGGATCGACGCCGACGCCTTGGACCACGCCGCCGCAGCTACCCGCGGCTATCCGTTCATGATCCAGTTGGTCGGCTACGAGGCCTGGCGGCGCGCACCGAACCGGGTCGAGATCACGCTGCCGGACGTCCGTGCGGCGATCGGCCAGGCGCGCAGCGCGCTGGGCGAGCGGGTCCACGCCCCCGCCCTAGCGCCGCTGTCGCCGGTGGAGCGCGCCTACCTGAGCGCCATGGCCGCCGACGGCGACACGCCCTCACGGACCTCCGACATCGCCAAACGCCTGGGCGTCGGCGCCGACTACCAGCAGCAGTACCGCGCCCGCCTGCTCCGGTCGGGCATCATCGAGCCGGCCGGGCGCGGTCTGGTCCGCTACACCATTCCGGCGTTGGGCGACTACCTGCTCCGGACGTCCCCCACCGACGCCGAGGAGGAGCGCCTCGCCGAACTGGCCCGCGCCCAGGCACGCCGGCGCAGCGATTTGGATTGAGCCGACGCACCGGTCGCCGGCGAGGTCAGCCGGCGGCGCGCCCGAAGCGGTCCGCCCAATCGGCTACGAGATCGGCCAGTTCGGGCGGACCGACCACCTTGAACTCGACACCGGTCGACCCGACGGCCATGGCGACCCAGGCGAGCGAATCCACCTCCATGCGCACGCGAGACGTCCCGTCCGGCTCGGCAGTGACTTGCGCCCAGCGTCCGATCTGGGCTCGGACGGCCTCGGGCGTGGCGAAGACCACCACCTCCGCCTCCATCAGGACGCGCCCGCGACGCAGCCCCTGCTGCACGTATGCCACGGGGTCGCCGCCGGGCACCTGTCTGGGTCGAAACGGCGCACCCGTCGGCCGCGCCTGCGACACGCGGTCGACCCGAAGCGTCCGCCAGTCCTGGCGGGCCAGGTCGTAGCAGACGAGGTACCAACGTCCGCGGACCGGAACCAGGCGCACCGGCTCGACCTCGCGCCGGCTGGGCGTGCCGTCGGCGGCGGCGTATCGGAGGAGGACGCGTTCGGCGTCGCGACACGCGCGTGCGATCACGACCAGCGTCTCGGCGTCCACGGGCGGCGCGGACACTCCCAACGCCGGCGTCGAAGTCGTCGCCAGCAGCACCTCGACCCGCCGGCGCAGCGGTTTGGGCAGCACCTGGACGACCTTGGCCAGCGCCCGCAGGGACGCCTCGGCGAGGCCCGCCGGGGCCTGCTGCGTCGCCGATTGCAGCCCCACCGCGAGCGCAACGGCCTCCTCCTCGTCCAACGTCAACGGCGGCAAGGACGCCCCAGGGGACAATTGGTAGCCGCCCGCGACGCCCCTGGTCGCATCGACCGGATAGCCCAGCTCGCGGAGCCGGTCGATGTCGCGCCGCAACGTCCGCAGGGAGACGCCGAGCCGGGTCGCGAGGTCGTCCCCGGCCCAGAAGCGGTGGCCTTGTAGCAACCCGAGCAGTCGCAGTGTGCGCGCACTGACGTCCATGGCGTCCTCCTGATCGTGAGTTCACCGCTTATTTAGGACAGATTCTGACATCTTGACGGCCTAGGTTGAAACGTACTCGAACTACGACGGGAGCCCGACATGACCGACGCCCAAGAGCGGCACGACCTGCTGGAAAGCCTGAACACCCACCGCCACTTCCTGGTCTCGGCGACCGAGGGGCTCACCGATGACCAGGCGCGCCGCCGCACGACGGTCAGTGCGCTGACCATCGGTGGTCTGATCAAGCACGTCGCCGGGACCGAGCAGAAGTGGGCCCAGTTCGTCGTCGAGGGCCCGGGGGCCTTCGAACTCGACTTCAACGATCCGGCGGTGGCCGCCGCCTGGCAAGGCCAGTTCGTGCTTGGCCCGGACGAAACGCTCCAAGGCGCCTTGGCTCACTACCGACAGGTGGCCGAGGCGACGAACCGGCTGGTCGAGACCGTCGATCTCGACTCGTCCTGGCCACTGCCCGAGGCGCCGTGGTTTACCCCCGGCAACCGGACGGCACGGCGCACCTTCTTGCACATCGTCGGCGAGACCGCCCAGCACGCCGGCCACGCCGACATCATCCGCGAGTCGCTCGACGGGAAGTTGAGCATGGGCTGACCGAGGACGGCTTCGGGCCCGCCCTGCTACCTGGAAGCAGGCGCCCGAAGGGTGCGTGGTTTGCCTCGGCCGTTCGACCGGCTCAGGGACCGATCGGCGCGATTTCGCTCCCGGAACTCGTCGAAAGGAGCGGCCCCAGCCCTGGCGCCCGGACCTGACCTCGAGACCGGCTCAGGGACCGACAGGGCGGGCCACCCCTTTGGCTCCACCCCTTCGCGAGTTAGCATCCGGCCCATGCCGAACCTGCGGATCGTCCCCGCCAACGAGGCGTCCTTCGAAGACCTGCAGGCCGTGTTCGGGGAGCGTGGCTCGGCCGCAAACTGCCAGTGTCAGCGCTACAAGCTCGCGCCTCGGGAAGCGTTCGCCAAGTTCCCGGTCGAGGAACGCCAGCACCGCCTGCGGACCCAAACCTGCTGCGAAGACCCGGACGCACGCGACACCTCGGGGCTGGTCGCCTACGCCGGGGACGAGCCCGTCGGCTGGGTGGCCGTCGAACCGCGACCCAAGTACTCCGGGCTGCTGCGCAATCAGCGGGTCCCCTGGGTCGGGCGCCAAACCCCGGCTCACGACCCGTCGATCTGGGCGGTCACCTGCGTGTTCGTCCGCGTCGGGCACCGGCGCGCTGGCCTGGCCAAGGCGCTGGCCGCGGCCGCGGTCGAGTTCGCTCGGTCACGGGGCGCGACCGCGATCGAGGCCTACCCGATCGTCTCGGGGGCAACCTGGGACGAGATCCACGTCGGCACCCCGGAGATGTTCACAGCCGCCGGGCTGAGCGTCGTCCATCGGCCGACCAAACGCCGGCTCGTCATGCGCAAGGACTTCTGATCGTGCGGCGCCGGACCTGGCTGCAAGCCGCCGCCGGCACCCTGGCAATCGGCGGTCTCGCCGCGCACCTGGCCAGAAGGCGCCGCCTGATCAGGCAGGTTTCACCGCCTCTGCGGACCCCCTTGCTGTATCTACCGATGACCGTTCGCAGCGACCTGATGCTGCGGGTCGGACGGCCCGTCGTCGTCCGCGTGCGCCGGCCCGAGCCCGGGATCGAGGTTCAGGCCGTGCGCGTCCCGGGGTTGCCAAGACGTCCCGAGGTGCCCGCCTTCACCTACGCGCCCGCGGAGCGCGGGTCCGGCGCGCTGATCTGGCTGCACGGCGGCGGGCGCATCGCCGGCGCCCCCCAAAGTGCGCACCGGCTGTGCAGCTTGATGGCCAAGCGTGCCGGCGTCCTGGTGGTCAACGTGGATTACCGGCTCGCCCCGGAACACCCGTTTCCGGCAGCCTTGGACGACTGTGCGGCAGTCCTTTCCTGGCTGCGCGAGCAGTCGGACACCCTGGCCATCGACCCAGCCCGGATCGCGGTCGGGGGCGCCAGCGCGGGCGGAGGGCTGGCGGCCGAGCTGGCCCAGCGAGCGCTCGACGAGGGCTTCCCGCCGGCGTTCCAGCTATTGCTTTACCCCATGTTGGACGACCGTGTTCGGCACGACCGGGGCAGCCGGCTCGGCTGGACGCCCGGCGCGAACGCCTTCGCTTGGTCGCGCTACCTGGGCCATCCCGCGGGCGCGGATGAGGCGCGCCCCTACGCGGTGGCCGCGCGCCGCGAGGACCTGTCGGGCCTGCCTCCCGCCTGGATCACCGTCGGCTCGCTCGACCTCTACTTGGACGAATGCGCAGCCTACGCGCGCCGGCTGGAGGAGGCCGGGGTCGCGTGCGAGCTGGTAGTCGTCCCCGGGATGTATCACGGGGCCGACTTGATCACCGACGGACGCCCCGAGCCGGCCGATCGGTTGTGGCGCACCGCCGCGGCCGCGGTGCGGGCCGCGATCGGCCCCCACGAGTAGCCGGCGCTGACCGCGCGGCGCTCAGTTGCCCCCCGGAAGCTCGGCCGGGGCATCGCCACTTTCTCGTTCGGGAACCTCGGCTCGTTCAGGAACTTCGGCGCCGGTGTCGCAAAGCCGCGGACCGGTTCGTAGAGACAGCGAGGGCACCCAATTGGGAGCCTGTCAGACTCAACCCCAACCAGAGGAGCAACCATGACCAAGTATCTGCTGTCGGTTCACCATGGCGACATCAGCGAGGCCCCCGCCGACCTCGCCATGAGCCAGGTCTTCGCCGACGTCGAGGCGTTCAACGCCGACCTCCAAGCCAACGGGGCCTGGGTGTTCGCGGGTGGGCTGATGCCCGCCGACACCGCCACCGTGGTCGATGCGACCGGCCCCGAGGCCACCGTCACCGACGGCCCATTCCTGGAGTCGAAGGAGTACATCGGCGGCTTCTGGGTCGTCGAGTCCCCCGACCTGGACGCCGCGCTCGCGTGGGCCAAGCAAGGCTCAAAGGCCTGCCGCCTGGCGGTCGAGGTGCGTCCCTTCCAGGGCGACGTCTGAGATGAATCAGGATGCCCGCCGGCGACTCGAAGCGGTGTTCCGGGAGGAGCACGGACGCATCGTCGGCGGGCTCGTCCGCCGCTACGGCGACGTCGAACTGGCGCAGGACGCGACCTCCGAGGCGATCGAGACCGCGCTGGTCCGCTGGCCGGTCGACGGCGTCCCACCCAACCCCGGCGGCTGGCTGGCGACCACCGCCAACCGCAAGGCGCTGGACCGGCTCCGCCGCGAGTCCGGCCGAGAAGTCAAGGAGTCGGCGGCGACCGCGATGCTCAACACCGACGCTCTCCCGCTCGGCGTGATCGATGACGATCGGCTGCGCCTGCTCTTCTTGTGCACTCATCCGGCGATCGCGTTCGAGGCGCGGGTCGCCCTGACGCTGCGGCTAGTATCCGGGCTCGGAACCGCCGAGATCGCGCGCGCCTTCCTCGTCCCCGACCGCACCGTCGCCCAGCGCATCACCCGCGCCAGGCGCAAGATCGCGGACGCCCGCATCGCGTTTCGCATCCCCGAGCGGGAGGACCTGCCGCAGCGGGTGGCCGGCGTCCTAGCGGTGCTCTACCTGGTGTTCAACGAGGGTTACCTGGCCACCTTCGACCCGGCGGGAACGCGCGACGACCTGGCCGTGGAGGCCATCCGTCTGACTCGGATGCTGGTCGACCTCCTCCCAGCCGAACCCGAGCCGCAGGGCCTGCTCGCGCTGCTGCTGATCACCCAGTCGCGCCGCGATGCCCGCGTGGTTGGCGGGCGGCTGGTTCCGCTCGACGAGCAGGACCGCAATCGCTGGGACGCCGCCCTGCTCGCCGAGGGCGTGCGTCGGGTGCGCGCGCTGCGCGACATCGGACGTCCGGGTCCTTATCAAGTCCAGGCCGCCATCGCGGCCGCACACAGCACCGCCCACCCGCAGGACGTCCCCTGGTCCGAGGTGGTCGACCTCTATGACCTTCTGCTGAAACTGGCGCCGTCGGACGTCGTCCGGCTCAACCGGGCGCTGGCCCTGGCTCACGTCGAGGGTCCGGCGGCCGGCCTGGCGCTGGTCGACGCCCTGCACCTGCCCAACTACGCGGCCTGGCACGCGGCACGGGGGCACCTGCTGGGGCAACTCGGCCGGGCCGAGGCTTCCGCCGCCGCCTTCGAGCGGGCCACCGCGAAAACCGAGAACCCTCTTGAGCGCGAGCATTTGAGTCGCCGCGCGACGCGGGCGAGGTCTTGAGCCAGCCACGACGCCGGTCGCGGGTTTGCCAGAGATTTCGGGGCGAAAACCAGTCACTGGGCGTCGCGATTTACGCAACCGCTCAGCTCTAGCCGCCCATCAGGGCCAGCAGCACGCCACCGGCGACCACCGACGCCACCTGTCCGGCGGCGTTCGCACCCATGGCGTGCATCAGCAGGAAGTTGTCGAAGTCGTCCTTCTGCGCCTCCTGCTGAACTACCCGCGCCGCCATCGGGAATGCCGAGATTCCCGCGGCACCGATCAGCGGGTTGAACGTGCCCCCGCTGAACACGTTCATCAACTTGCCGAAGAGCAAGCCGACCGCGGTATCCAAGACGAAAGCGACCAGCCCGAGAGCCAAGATGAACAGCGTCGAGGGCTGCAAGAACCGCTCCCCGATCATGGTCGCCCCGATCGCCAGCCCGAGGAACAGGGTGACCACGTTGGCCAGCTCATTGCTGGACGTGCCGACCAGCCGCTCCACGACCTTGGACTCGCGCATCAGGTTGCCCAGCATCAGCATGCCGATCAGCGGCGTCGCGAACGGCACGAGCGTCCCGATCACGATGGTGGCGACGATCGGGAACAGGATCCGGGTCCGTCGGCTGATCTCGCGCGATGAGTACGGCATGCGGATCGCCCGCTCCTTGCGCGTGGTCAGGGCCCGCATGATCGGCGGCATGATGATCGGCACCAGCGCCATGTAGGAGTAGGCGGCGACCGTGATCGGACCCACCAGCCCGGGCGCCAGCTTGCTACTCACGTAGATCGACGTCGGCCCGTCGATGGCACCGATGATCCCGATGGACGCCGCCTCGTTGCGCGTGAACCCGAGCGCCAGCGCGAGCAGCAAAGTGAGAAAGATGCCGAACTGCCCGGCCGCCCCGAGCAACACCATCTTGGGATTCTCCAGCAGCGGGCCGAAGTCGGTCAGTGCCCCGATCCCGATGAAGATCAGCAGCGGAAACAGCTCGTTCGCAACCCCGATGTCGTACAGGAGTTGCAGCGCGCCGTGCTCGCCGATCAGCGGCGACAAGGGCAGATTCGCCAGGATCGCCCCCGCCCCGATCGGCAACAGCAGCAGCGGCTCATATTGCTTGGCGATCGCCAGCCAGATCAGCGCCAGCCCGAGCGCGACCATGGTGGCCGACTGCCACGTGATGCTGATCAGCCCCTGCAGCAGGTCGTTGATCGTGTCCGGGCTCATGGCCGTCCCCGTCCTTCGCCCAGGAGGACGTCCCGACGCCGGGGCTCGGTCCAGCCCATCGTCAGTCCTCGAACCGGACGAGGAACTCGCCGTAGGCGACCTGCTGACCGGGGCCTACGTACACCTCGGCCACGACGCCGTCGCGCGGGCTCTTCAGCTCGTTCTTCATCTTCATGGCCTCGAGAACGAGCAGGGGTTCGCCCCGTTTCACCAGCGCCCCCACGGCCGCGTTCACGGCCAGGATCACCCCGGGCATCGGCGCGGTCACCTTGTCCAGTCCCCCGCGTTGAGCCGGCGAACCGGCCCGGGCCGACGCCGTGGCCGCGCCCGGGACGGCAGCCGTCTGGCGCCCCGGGTGCTCGACCGGCCGCGACGCCGTCTCCCCGGCGGGCTGCGCCACCTGCACCGCCGGCGTGATGGACCCGTGCCCGAGGTCGCGGTGGTCGGTCAGCTCGACGTCGACCAGGCGTCCGTCCAGGTAGACGCGAAACAGGTTGGCCCCGACGACCTCCACGTCGACGACCAGCTCCTCGTCGTTAACGGTGATGGAGTAACGGCGCATCTCAACCCCTCCGGACGAACGGAGCAAGCTGGCGGCCGCGTCCGACGGCGACCCAGCGACTGGCGTGCAACTGCCGTCCCGGCGGGTGGACGCGTGTCTCGGGCGCCGCCGAACGCCGGTGGATCCGCGCATGAGTGATCACGGCGATCGCGATCGCGGCGAGTTGCTGTTCGCTCAGCCCGTCCGCCTGGATCGCGACATTGGGTGCCGTTGGCGTCGGCGAATCGAGGGGGACGTCCTGAGCCGAGATCGCGCGGCGGCGGTCCAGGCGTTCCATGGCGTAGAGCAGCAACATCAGCGCCAGCAGCAGGCCGAACACCACCCCCATGCCCACGACCATGATCTGCAGTCCCCAGGCGAAGTCGGGCATCGCACGCTCCTTACACCGGGAAGAGGCCGTGTTTCTTGGGGATGGGGTGGGCGACCTTCGTCCGGAGCACCTCGAAGGCTCGGATGAGTCGAGGCCGGGTTTCACGCGGCTCGATCACCTCGTCGATCTGGCCGACGTCGGCGGCCTGGTAGGGGTTGAAGAACTTCTCGCGGTAGTCCTCGATGAAGCGCGCGGTCTCGGCACGGGGATCGTCCGCCGCCTCAATCGCGCGCCGGTGCAGGATGCGCGCGGCGCCCTCGGCCCCCATGACGGCGATCTGCGCCGTGGGCCAGGCGAATGCCACGTCGTTGTTCATCTGCCGGCTGGAAAGTGCGACATAGGACCCGCCCATCGCCTTCCGCGTGACCACCGAGATCTTCGGCACGGTTGCTTGGCAGTAGGCGTAGATGATCTTGGCCCCGTGTCGGATGACGCCGTTGTATTCCTGCTCGACCCCCGGCAGGTAGCCCGGGCAGTCGACGAAGGTCACCAGCGGGATGTTGTACTGGTCGCACAAGGTGATGTGTCGGCTGATCTTGTCCGAGGAATCGATGTCCAGGCAGCCGGACATCACCGTCGGCTGGTTCGCCACAAACCCGACCGATTGGCCGTCCAGCCGCCCGAACCCGACCAGAGCGTTGCCGGCGAAGTGCGGGTGCAGCTCAAGCATCGAGTCGTAGTCGAAGATGCTCGCCAGCAACTCGCGCATGTCGTAGGCCCGGGCGTCGTCGTCCGGGACGAAGGTTTGCAGCGCCTCATCCATCCGGTCGGGTGGGTCGTACGGTTCCAGGGAGGGCGGGTCTTCGGCGTTGTTCTGCGGCAGGTAGCTGAGCACGAGCTTGGCCAGGCGAAGCGCATCCTCCTCGGTTTCGGCCATCAGCTGGGCCACGCCGGAGCGACTGTTGTGGATCCAGGCCCCGCCCAGCTCCTCGGCCGAGACCTGCTCGCCAGTCACCGTGCGGATGATGTCGGGGCCGGTCAGGAACATGTTCGCCGTGTGGTTGACCATGATCGTCACGTCGGTCAGCGCCGGGCTGTAGACCGCCCCGCCGGCGCAGGGACCCATGATCACCGAGATCTGGGGGATCACACCGGACGCGGTGACGTTGCGGACGAACACCTCGCCGTAGGCCGCCAGCGACCGGACGCCCTCTTGAATTCGCGCCCCGCCGGAGTCGTTGAGCCCGATCACGGGGATGCCCGAGCCCATCGCGAGGTCGAGGATCCGGCTGATCTTGTTGCTCTGCACCTCCGAGAACGACCCGCCCAGCACGGTGAAGTCCTGCGCGAAAACAGCGACGCGACGTCCCTGAACCTTGCCGAACCCGGTG
Source organism: Propionicicella sp. (assembly GCA_039811865.1). Classification (GTDB taxonomy): domain Bacteria; phylum Actinomycetota; class Actinomycetes; order Propionibacteriales; family Propionibacteriaceae; genus JBDHZK01. The sequence continues at coordinate 12,296 of JBDHZK010000009.1, forward strand.
ATGATGCCGTCCCCTGGGAAACGCTGGGCGTCCATCCCGAACTCGGTGTTGTGGTGGGTCGCCAAAGCCCCCAGTTCTTGGAAGGACGCCTCGTCGAGCAGGATCGACAGCCGCTCGCGCGCCGTCAACTTGCCTTTGGCGTGTTGCGCCTCGACGCGCTTGGGGCCACCACCGGCCAGGGCCTGCTCACGCTTGTCCCGCAGAATCGCGAGGCTCTTGTCCGTCATCGGATTTCCTGTCGGGTGCGCGCCCGGCGAACCCCCGGGTAGCTGTCAGGCTAGCCTCGCCACGTCGGCCGCGGAACCCGGCCTCGGCGCATCTTCTCCGGCCGTGGCGGGTTCGTTCGTTCGAGGACGTCGCCAGTCGGCTGAGTTGTGCCCGATGCGGCGGCCCCAAACGGCGGAGATCATGGCCAGAGCAGGGCCTTGATCGCCCGGCGCTCGTCCATCGCCGCGTATGCCTGCGCCACCTCGGCGAGCGGGAGCTGCAGGTCGAAGACCAGCCCGGGGTTGATCTCGCGACGCCACACCCGGCCGAGCAGTTCCGGCAGGTACGCCCGGGCAGGAGCGGGTCCGCCCTTGAGCCCGACGTTCCGCCAAAACAGGCCCTCCGTGGGCAGGGTGGCATGCGGGAGCCCCACCAGGCCGATCATCCCGCCGGCGCGGACTGCTCCGGCCGCCTGCTCGTAGGACTGCTCGGTCCCCACGCACTCCAGCACCGAATCGGCGCCGATGCCGCCGGTCAGTTCCTTGACCTTCGCAATGCCCTCCGCCCCGCGCTCGGCAATGATGTGGGTGGCGCCGAACGTCTTGGCCAGCTCCTGCCGGTCGGCATGGCGACTCATGGCGATCACGGTGCCGGCGCCGAGAGTCGAAGCGGCCAGCACGGCACATAGCCCGACCGCGCCGTCCCCGACCACGACCACGGTTCCGCCCGGCTCGACGTTGGCGCAAACCGCGGCGTGCCAACCGGTGCACATCACATCCGACAGCGCGAGCAGGCTTGGGATCAGGTCGGCGTCCGGCTCACCGGGGGTCGCGAGCAGCGTGCCGTCGGCGTTGGGGACTCGGATCAGGTCCGCCTGGCAGCCCGCGTAGCCCCCACCGTGCAGGCAGTTGGACTGCATCTGCTTGCGGCAGATCGCGCACGTGTTGTCGCTGTGCAGGAAGCCGCCGACCACGAAGTCGCCGGGCTTGACGCTGGTCACCGCCGTCCCCACCTCGGCGACGATGCCGACGTACTCGTGGCCGATGGGTCTCGGTCCGGACGACGGGGCGATGCCGCGAAAGCGCCACAGGTCTGAGCCACACACGCAGGCGGCAACGGTTTGAATCACCGCATCGGTGGGCTCGACGATGACCGGATCGTCACGTTGTTCGTAGCGGACATCGAAGGGTTCGTGCATCACGGCGCCGTACATGCGCTCCATCCCACACCCGCGGGGCCGCTCCCGGGCGCGCTCCGGTGATCCAAGAGTGAAAACGTGCGGCGATTCGCACGTAAACCGAGAGGAAGCGCTTGTGGGAGCTGCCCAGCCCGCGACCCTCCGCACGTTTTCACCCGAACCAGGCCCGAACCCCTAACTCAGCGAGAGACCAGGCAGATCGTCGTGGCCAAGACGTCCGGCTTGAGAATCGAGGGGACGATCGTCGGGTAGCGGGCGTACTTGCGCCGATAGGCGGCGTCGATCGCCTTGCGCATTGGGCCTTCGGCAGGGAAGTCCACGTAGTCGACCTCATAGGTCTGCCCGCCGACGATGATCTGGCCCGAGTGCCGTGCCCGGGTCGCCCGGTACCAACCCGCGCCGGCCCCGTTCACCGAGCGGACGTAGAGATCGTCCTCGACCCGGACGAACCAGATGATCACTTTCGGGCTCATCGTGCCGTCCGCGCGGACGGAAGAAATTTTCAACTCGTCGTGCGCATCAATGCGCTCGAGCTCTTCGAGGCTCCAGGACATTTCTCCTCCTTTCGGGCTAGCTCATCACGCCCTGACGCAATACGCCAGGCCAGGTGGCTACCGTGGTGCCGGACGAGGAGGTTGCGATGCCCGACTACGGCCAGACCCTTGAGTTCGGCGTCTTCCCGACCCCGAACGCCGCCGATATCCCCGGTTTGCAGGAGTTGGTGGCATTGGCGGAGGTCAGTGGCTTAGAACACGTATCCATCCAGGATCATCCGTACCAGGCGCGTCACCTCGACACCTGGACGTTGCTGTCATATCTGGGTGCGCGCACCAGCACCATCAAGCTGTCGACCAACGTCGCCAACCTCCCGCTGCGGCCGCCGGTCGTGTTGGCCAAGTCCGCGGCGACCCTCGACCTGCTCACCGGCGGGCGCGTCGAACTCGGGCTGGGCTCCGGCGCCTTCTGGGACGCCATCGTCGCCGCAGGTGCACACCGCAAGACTCCCGGTGAGGCGGTCAGCGCGCTGGCCGAGGCCCTGCAGATCATCCGGGCGTTCTGGGCCGGAGGGGCGGTCAAGGTCGAGGGCGACTTCTACCAGGTGTCGGGCTTGAAGGCCGGCCCGCGGCCGGCGCACGAGATCCCCATCTGGCTCGGCGCCTACAAGCCGCGCATGCTCGGTCTGACCGGCCGCCTGGCCGACGGGTGGGTGCCGAGTATGGGGTACGCCGACCCGCCGGCGCTGCCTGCTTTGAACGAGACGATCGACGCGGCGGCTCTCAAGGCAGGACGTCCGCCCGCCGCGGTGAAGCGTGTCTACAACATCTTCGGTCGGTTCGGCACCGGATCCGACTTCCTCACCGGGACGCCTGCGGACTGGGCCGAGCAACTCGCCGAACTGACCCTGTCCACCGGCATGAGCACCTACATTCTCGGCACGGACGACCCGGGCATGCTCCGCACGTTCGCCGAGGACGTCGTCCCGGCCGTCCGCGACGCCGTGGATGCCGGCCGAGCAGGCGCCGCGTCGGGCCCGGACGCGCCGCCGGCCGCGGCCCCACCCGCCACGAGGGTTTCGGACGTCCCCCGCGTCGCGGTCGTCCCCACTCCCGACACCGCCAAGCGCTTCTCCGAGGACGAGGCGTGGGCCGACTGGACGCGGCCCACCACCCACCCCGACCCGGACGCCACCTTCACCGCCCAGCAGGCCGCGGCTCCACAGCATTTGATCGAAATCCATGACTCCCTGCGCGCGGAGTTGGCCCAGGTGCGCGACCTGATCGGACAGGTGCGCGAAGGCCACATCAACGTCGGCCGGGCGCGCTCGGCCATCCACGAGATGTCCATGAGGCAGAACAACTGGACGTTGGGTGCCTACTGCGAGTCCTACTGCCGGATCGTCGCGGGCCATCACACCCTCGAGGACCGCAGCATCTTCGCCCACCTGAGGCGATCGGAGCCCGACCTGGCCCCCGTCCTGGATCGCCTCGTCGACGAACACCACGTGATCCATGACCTGCTGGACGAGCTCGACCGCGCCCTGATCGCTCTAGTCTCCGGCGAGGAGGAGCGTGCGGCGGCGTCCTTGGCGAACCTCCAAGAGGTCGTCGACTTGTTCACCGACGCGCTCTTGTCGCACCTCGCCTACGAGGAGCGCGAGTTGATCGCCCCACTCGCTCGTCACGGCCTCTACTGACCACACCCACCCGACCGAACGGAGTCTCGTGCAAGCCAGGTTGCGCCGCTGGTGGCCCTACGCCCTCGCGTTGTTCATCGTCTATCTGCTCCCCCAAGCGGGGATCTGGTTCCTTCAGCTCAGCGGAAACCCCGATGTGGCCACCGCTTGGAAGGGGTGGGCCCTGACCTGCCTGCTGGGCGTCAACCCGGTGGCGGTCGTCGCCGTGGGTGTCCTGTACGGCCTGCGGCACAAGTTCGAGTTCTTGTTCGCGCTGCTCACCGGCGCACTGTGGATTCCGGCCGCCCTGACGCTGTACAACGAGACCGCGCTGATCTACCTGCTGTTCTACGTCGTCTTCAGCTTTGGTGGCATGGCGCTCGGCAACATCTTGGCCCGCTCGGCAAAGGCCAAGGCGGCCGCCTCCTGACGGCGAGCGCCGAATCGGCTCACGAGGTCATCGGCCAACGAGCCGTTGCGGATCACCCGTTACCGGCCGCGCTCGACCTGACAGCCCGGACACCAGTACAGCGTCCGCCCACCCAGCTCTCTGGAGCGGACGAGCGCTCCGCAGCGCCCGCAGGGCCAGCCCGTCCGCTCGTAGGCCAGGTGCGCGGCCCTGAGTGGGCCCGGCTCCAGGCCGGCGGCGAGGCGGCGTCGGACCAGCGCCAGATCCTTTGGGGCACTCACGATCTGGTTGGCCGCCACGCCGACGGGCATGATCGCGACGAGGTCGTCCCAGAGCCGCCGCAAGTGCCCGGCACCCAAGCCCGACGCGGGCGCGAACGGGTCGATGCCCGCCCGGAACAACACCTCGGCCCGGTAGACGTTGCCGACACCGGCGAGCACGGACTGATCCAGCAGGACGACCCCGATGGGTTCGTCCGAACGAAGGGCCGACGCGATGAAGGCGTCGGGGTCGGCGTCGGCGCGCAGCGGGTCCGGCCCCAGCCGCGCCTTGAGGGCCCGCACCCCTTCGGGACGCAGCACCTGGCATAGTTTCGGGTTCCAGACCCGCGCCCAATGGGTCGGGTTCACGCACTCCAGTCGGGGACGTCCCCGGCCAAGATCCACCCCAATCGCTCGAACGCGCGCGGAGCCGGAGATGCCCAGATGGACATGCAAAACCGGGCCGCCGAAGTCGACGAGCAGGTTCTTGCCGACGGCTTCCACGCCGTCGATCCGGCGGCCGTCCAGGAAGGCGGCCCCCGGCGCGAAGGCCCCCTGCGGCGATCGGCACGCCACCGGCGTCCCGACGAAGACGCCCAGTCGCTGCGCCAGCGCGTGAATCGTGTGCCCCTCCGGCATGGGGCCCAGCTTGCCGCATCCAAACGCGGGACCCAGCAGCGATCTGGGCGGGCGGGGCGTGGGCCCTGCGGCCAATCCCCCGAAGCCTCCGGGATCGGCTACTTGTGCCAGGCCGCCAACGACGCCAACAGCTTGGCCTGGCTGGCCGCCTCCGCCAAGCCGTTGGCCTGCACGCTGCCGCCGACGTCGTAGGGTCCAGCCACCGGACCGGTGAAGAACAGGTGACCCGCGCCCTCGTAGACGACTGCCTCGGTGAGATTCGGCCTGGCCGCAGCGATCTCACGGGCGGCTACCTCGCCGGGCCACATCGCGTCCTCGTCGCCGGCGAACATCAGCAAGTGCCCCTTGAGCTTGTCCAGTCCGATCTTCGCGGCAGCGGCATTCGGGTCGGCCGCGGTGGCGGTGACGAAGGTGTCCCGAAGGCGGGCCGGATAGTTGAACGTCAGCGCCGCCATCATCGAGGCCGTGGCGCCGGCTGAGGCGTAGCGGAAGTTCACGTACGGCAACTCCGCGCCCCCAAACGTCCAAGACGATGCGGCTTGCGCATAGTCAAGCCCTTGATAGACGTACCGCGATGGTGTGTAGAGCACCAGGTTGTCGATGCGCGGGTAGTGGTTGGCCAGCACCAGCGACAGCTCGGATCCCTTGGAGATGCCGATCACGGTGAGCGGACGCGGCGACTTGGCGTGCGCGTCGAGGTAGTCGATGGCTTCGCCGAAGAACTCCAGCGGCACGCCGCTCAGCAACCTCTGCTGGTTCGGCATACCGAAGAAGAAGAGCCCGAGGACCTCGTAGCCCTGCTGGGCCAACAGCAGCGCGCGCTCCCAGCCCGGGCCACCGTCCGAGCCGCCGAACGAGACCACGACCCCCTTGTGTTTGATCTGGTCCGGCACCAGGTGGAAGCCGTTCAGGTATTTGCCGGTGACGTGTTCGACCTTCATGCCCGGCTGGTCGGTCGGGTAAAGGGCCAAGTTGGTCGGGTCGGCGGCGGGCTTCGTCCCGAAGACGAGTCCGTTGACGAAGCGGATTGCGAAGAAGACCAGCACCAGCGCGGCGACGACGGCGACTATGCGCAGCAGGACTCTCAGCAGACGGCGCATGGGCGCTCCTCGGGTTGGCGGCCCCCAGGCTAACCCGGTGCCGCAGTGATTACCCGCGAGTATTGCCGCGTCCGCCAGGAGACGCTCAGGCGATCAGGACGCCGATCAGGAACTCGGCGAGGCGCTGGTTCGGCTCGCCTTCTTGGCCGTGCTCGTTGCGGAAGGCCGCGGTCGCATCCGTGCCGCAGAGGTTGACGATGACCTGCTGGCCACCCGGGTGTTGAGCGATCCAGGGGGTCAGGTTGTACACCTTCTGATCGACCGCCGCCCAGCAATCGGACTCCCGGTTGTGCTGCCGGACCTGGGCCAGGGTGTAGGCCGCAGCGGTCGAGCTCGCCGACGGCGAGGACGTCGTGCTGGGCGTCGCGGACGCCGATTCGCTCCCGCTAGGACTGGCTGCCGGGCTGGGGCTCGCCGAAGCGGCGTTGATCGTGTCCGCCCACACGGCCACCGCGCCGCTATGGCCGACGAGCACCGTCAGCGCGATCGTCGCGAGCGCCGCCAGCGCACTGACTAGACCCGAGACGAGCCCAAAGATGGATCGGCGTGGCGGCACCGCCTTGTCGGCGCGCCGTTGGACGAAGTACCAAACGACCGCGACGACGAACAGCCCGACGGCGACGACGGGGAGGACGTCCCCCCAACGGGCGTGATCCGCCGGCTCGCCGACGCGTTCGGCGAGGGCTTCGCCCGACTCCTTGGCTACGAATGCGGCTCCGGCACCCACGGCCAGACCAACGAGGACGAGCAGACCGAACCTTTCCCGCCAGCCGCGGACGGCGAGAATCGCCAGGAGGCCCATCGCCGCGAGCGGGAGAAGCACCACTGCCAGATGCACGACGAGGGGGTGGATCGGCAGGCCCGCCAGCGTGTCGAAGAGGCTCGATTCGAGGGGGAGAACGGCATGCGACGAGGGTAGCCCGCGTCAAGAGGTTCAACAATCAACCAGATGCCGGTTTATCCGAGAGATCGCGCAGACCTGACCTGCCCTTAACGTCCCGGCGGGCCGCTTGCCCCCTCGCCGAACAACACTCGGCCCGACCTGCGAGTTAGGTGTCAATCCGTGACGATTATTCGTCACGGATTGACACCTAACTCGCTTTCCCCTTCTGACACCGCCAACAGCCGTGCCCATCGCCATCAAACCCACGGCTCCGCAACACCGCCGCCACCTGAGCGGCGACTTCGCAGGGCCGCGTGACGACGTCTGACCAGGTGAACCTGAGCGTCAGCGCTCCCGCTGCTGCCCTGATGTGATCGAGGTCCCGATCGCGCATGGCCCGGCCGCCCCCATGCCAATGGGAGCCGTCCAGCTCGATGACCACCATGAAGTCCGGGTACAGGACGTCCGTGGGAGCCCCGAGCCGGGCCTGACGCACTCCCTGGGGGAGGCCGTGGGCCAATTCCACGTCCCGCAAATACCGACGCTCCAATGGGCTCATGACCCCGGCGGCCACGTCGCCGAGCAAGGTGTGCAGGATCCTACGGGCGGGGTGTCGCCCGCGGCCAGCGAGTTCGGCCCGGACCGCATCAGGGGTGGTGATCCGCTTGAACGCCGCTTCCGCGAGGAGGGTCACGAGTTGATCCTCACCAATCTCGGCGGCGAGGTCGACGATCGTTGCCGCGGCTACCGTCCGCGGGGGCTGGCCTTCGTGAAGTCGGCGCCCCCGCCTGAAGACCAGGCCGGGCCGGTCTTTCAAGTGCCGCGGGGTCCAGGTCTCTATTCGCTCGGGCCACTGGCCGGTCAGGCCCTGAAGGTAGGCCGCAGCCCACCCTCCCACGCAAGATTCGTCACCCCCGATCAGCACTCCCGCCCACGCGATCGCGACGCCGCCGGGCGGCCCGAAGGCAGAGTAGATGCCGGGCTCCACCCGGATCCAGTGCCCGGCGGCGACCAGGCCGTTGATCCGGGCGGTGGTCAAGCCGACGCCGAGCGCCTGCTCGCGTGAGATCACGCCTGACTGAGCATTCAGCAACCTGACCAGGGCTGAGTTCGCGGAGCGTTGCGATGGCACCCATGAATGGTCACCGGTTTCCCCGGGCGATCAGCGCCTCAAGGTCAAAGCTGTGGATAACCAGGCCGCTCGGTAGCGTGTCATTTCGCGACGAACAATCGTCACGGATTGACCTCCAACGGCCCTAGCCCCGTCCTCGGCGGCCGCGAGTCTTGCCGCTCACCTCGATGACGGCTGGTCGAGCCACTCGATCTCGCTCGAGCCGACCCCAAGGATCGAGATCGGGGTTAGCTCTTCGGGCGTCGACACTTCGGTGGCTTCGGTGCGCACCGATTGGGCGCTGCGCGAGGCGCGCCAGCCGAACCACGCGCCCGCGCCGAGGAGCAGCAACCCCGCAGCGATCCCAGCGGCCAGCCATTCGTACTGCGGCGGGTCAGGATCGGCGCGTCCGATCGCGCTGATCAACTGGCCGCCCTCGGTGCGGGCCGTCCAGGTACAGCTGCGGCCGTCGACGCTGCCGCCGACGTGCGAGATCACGCTGCCCGGGAAGGTCACCGTCAGCCGGTACTCCTCCCCGTTCGCGGGCAGCGCCAAAAGGCCGGGCTTGAAGCCCATCAGGTCGTCCTCGTGAGTGACGGTCCCGGCGAAGTACTCGTCCCCGCGCAACATCAGCTTGCTGATGATGCACCAGTCGTAGCCGGCGGAACGGGTGATCTGGACGTTGGTGTGTTCGGTCGGCCAGGTCGCGTACTGCAGACATGCCAGCCGCGTCGGGGGAAGCTCCCGACCCGTCTTCAGCCGCTCGCTGTGCCGGACTTCCAGCCGGACGGTGTCGTCGTTGTAGACGTCCACGTAGATCCACGTCCGGACGTCGGGCCCGGCTTGGGCCAGCCCCTGCCGGTCGACCCAGATCGCCGCGAGCGCGACCAGCACAAGAACTCCTGCGATCACCCAGCGCACACGATTGCCGCGGGGCGGCCGAAGCCGGGGCGGCCGGCCCTGCGCCCCGGACATTTCGCTCTCCCGGTCCGATGCCGCTCAGCGCCGCCGTCGAGCCGTCCCGAAGATGCCGCGAAACACCTCGCGCTCGGCCGTCCGGACGATGTCGCGAAACACCGACGACTTGGCAACTTGCTCCACGACGCTGGGCTGCCTGGCCCGGGCGGCGGCCTGCCGGCGCTCCTCGGCTGCCTGCTCGCGCTCTCGGGCGGCCGCCTGGCGATCGATATCCCGCTGGTAGGCGGCCGCCTCCTTTTCTTGCAGCTTGGCCTTGGCCGCGTCCGTCTTGGCCTGCTCGGCGGCTTTCGCCTCCTCCTGCGCGGCGGCGGCGCCCGCCTCGAGTTTGCGGGTCAGGATCTCGTGTGCGGAGTCGCGGTCGATCTCGGCGCCGTACTTGCGCATCATCGCCGACTGCGCCACACCGCCGGCCATCATCTGCGCTTCCATCGGGCCCATCAACGACTCGGGCGCGCGCATCCGCGTCCAAGCCACCGGGGTGGGCGCGCCGTTGGGGTTGAGGACCGTGACGACGGCCTCACCGATGCCGAGCGTCTGCAGGAGCTGGCCGAGGTCGTAGCTCGACGTCGGGAACGTCTGGACGGTTTGCTTCAGCGCCTTGGCGTCGTTGGGCGTGTGCGCCCGCAGTTGATGCTGGACGCGGGAGCCGAGTTGGGCAAGGACGTCCTCCGGGACGTCCTTGGGCGTCTGTGTGACGAAGAAGATGCCCACGCCCTTGGACCGGATCAGCCGCACCGTTTGCGCGATCGAACTCAGGAACGCCTTGGACGCATCGGCGAACAGCAGGTGCGCCTCGTCGAAGAAGAAGACCAGCTTGGGCTTGTCCACGTCCCCGACCTCGGGCAGGTCGTGGAACAGGTCGGCCAGCAGCCACATCAAGAAGGTGGAGAAGATGGCGGGCCGATCTTGCAGGTTCGGCAGTTCCACCAGCGAAATGACCCCCTCGCCGTTCGGCAGCGTCCGCACCAGATCGGCGGTGTCGAACTCCGGCTCGCCGAAGAACGCTTCGGCGCCCTGGGTCGACAGCGTGATGATGTTGCGCAGGATGACGCCGGCGGTCGCAACCGACAGACCCCCGAGATTCTTCAACTCGGGCTTGCCCTCATCCGAGGTCAGGTACTGCAGGACGGCTCGGAGGTCCTCCAGGTCGAGCAGCGGCAGGCCGTTGACGTCGGCGTAGTGGAAGACCAGCCCCAGCGAGCTCTCCTGCACCTCATTCAGGCCCAGCACCTTCGACAACAGGATCGGGCCGAACGACGAGACGGTCGCGCGAATCGGGACCCCCGTTCCCTGCCCGCCCAGCGCATAGAACTCGGTGGGACGCCCGCCGGCTTGCCACTGCTGTCCGATGGCCTGCGTGCGGGCGAGCAGCTTCTCAGAAGGCTGCCCGGGGAGCGCGATGCCGGACAGGTCGCCCTTGATGTCCGCCGCGAACACAGAGACCCCGGCCTTGGAAATCTGCTCGGCGAGTAGTTGGAGGGTCTTGGTCTTGCCGGTTCCCGTCGCCCCCGAGATCAGCCCGTGGCGGTTCAGCATCGACAAAGAGATGTTGATCTTCGCGTCGGGGTGCGGGGTGCCGTCCACCATGAGCACGCCCAACTCGATCGCGGGACCGCTCATCGTGTAACCGTCGATGATCGCCTTTGTCGAGGCATCCGTGGCCATGGCATCGCTCGTCATGGCAAAAGATTGGCACAGCGCACCCACGTTTTCGATCGGCGGTGCCAGGCGCCCCGAACGTCGATGTGTCCATGCGGTGCCGCCGCAATACAATGCGCGGGTGATCTTCAAGCGAGTCGGAGACGGGCGTCCCTACCCCGCGCACGGCTACGTGCAGAAGCAGTGGGCGTCGATCCCGCCGCACCAGGTGCGCCTCGACCAGCTCGTGACCACCAAGCGCACGCTCGACCTGGAGGCCTTGCTCGAAGAGGATTCGACCTTCTACGGCGACCTTTTCGCCCACGTCGTCGCTTGGGAGGGTGACCTCTACCTTGAGGACGGACTGCATCGAGCTTTGCGCGCCGCGTTGCAGCAACGGCAGACGATGCACGCTCGGGTATTGGAGTTGAGTTAGTCTGCGAGTCAAGCCGCGCAGCGGTGTCAACCCCCGAGGAGTGAAGTGCGGAAGGTCGTCGACGCGATCAAAACGCCGGTGACGCTGGTACTGCTGCTCGCGATCCTGGGCATGGGTGCGTACTGGGGCTGGAACGCGGTCAAGGCCCCGCCGCCCGAGCGGCCCCGCGATCCGTGCGTGACGCAGTCGGTCCCGGGATTCCTGAGTTCTAAGATGGTGACGGTGCGCGTCTACAACGGCGGCACGGTGTCCGGGTTGGCCGGCAAGACGACCGCCAATCTACGCAACAAGGGCTTCAAGGCCCTGACTCCGCAGAACTCGAAGGAACGCATCCTCAAGACCGAGATCCGCGGAGCGGACGCGAAGAGCCCAGAGGTCGTGCTGGTGGCGTCCTTCTTCAAGAACGCGGTGATCAAGGCCGACGGACGTCCCGACCACACCGTCGACGTCTACGTCGGCAACCAGTTCGGCGGGTTCATCGAAACGGCGAAGACCACCATTCCGGTGGCGAGCGGGCAGGTATGTCTGCCCAGCGAGTCCCCGACCGCCACCCCGACCCCGACCGCAACCCAGAAACCGGCCACACCGGCCAAGCCTACGGCGAGCAAGACCAACGAGTGAGGGCCTACAGGTCCGAGTGATCTTGGCGGATCTCGCGCCAGCGGGCCAACCGGCCACCGCGGCCGACCTGATGGAAGCGTTCCTCCACCCGGGCCCGTTGCTGCGAGGGGGCGACGACGATCATCTCGTCTCCGATCCGGATCTTGTCTCCCGGCGCCGGAACGAACGGTTCACCGCCGCGCACGACCAGCGAAACCGCGCACGCCCGCGGTAGGCGAAGCTCCCGGATCTCGACCCCCTGCAGCTTCGAGCCGACCGGCACCTTGACCTGGATCAAATCGGCGCCGATCCGGTCCAAGGGCGCCACCTCGACCTCGGCGTCGGTGGTGTCGTCGGCGGCGATTTGAAGTACTCGGGCCAGCCATGCCAGCGTCGGCGCCTGCACCAGCGTGAACACGATGACGAAAACCAGGACGACGTCGAAGAGCTGGTCGGAGCGGGTGAGCCCGGCCGCCATCGGGACCGTCGCCATGATGATGGGGACGGCCCCACGCAGGCCGGCCCACGACAAGAACAGGTGCTCGCGCCAGTTGATCTTGAACCACACGGTGCACACGAAGACGGAGACGGGCCGGGCGACAAAGGTGCAGAAGAGTCCGAGCAGCACTCCGATCACGACACTGTTCCAGGTCAGGCGCGACGGTTCGGCCAGCAGCCCGAGCATCACGAACAGGCCGATCTGGGCGATCCAGCCGACGCCCTCGGCGAAGCTCCGCGTCGCCGCGCGGTGCGGCAGTCGCTTGTTGCCCAGGAGCACGGCACAGAAGTAGACGGCCGCGAAGCCGGAAACGTGGACGAGTGTGCCCAGCCCGTAGGACAAGACGGCCCAACCCATCGCCGCTAACGGATACAGGCCGGACGACGGCAGCGCGACCGTCCGCATCACCCAGACCCCGGCCAGACCGACGAGGACGCCGATGAGGACGCCGCCGAGCAGCTCGCCAACCACCAACAGTCCGATCATCAGCGGGCCGCCCTCGAACTGCGCCCCCATCGCCAGTTCGGTGGCGACCGCCACGAGGAGGACGACCGGCGCGTCGTTGAGCCCCGATTCCGCCTCGAGAATGGCGCGCAGCCGGGCGGGAATGGGCACCTTGCGCAGCACCGAGAAGACGGCGGCGGAATCGGTGGGGGCGGTTACCGCCCCAAGCAGGACGGACACGCCGAGATTCAGCCCCAAAAGCAGGTGGCAGAACAAGGCGACCAGGCCGATGCTCACGCCGACGCCAACGACGGCCAGCAGCGTCGCCAGGCCGAGCGTCCCCCGGATATCGGCCCACTTGGTCGTGAGCCCGCCCTCGCCGAGGATGAGGACCAGCGCCGCGAAGCCGAGCGCGTGCGCCAGCCCGGCGTCCTTGAACTCGAAGACGCTGCCCAACGCCATCCCTAGCCCAAGGAAGATCAGCAGGGAGGGCAGACCCAGGCGGGCGCCGATGCGCGCGGCGAGGACAGCGACCAAGACGACCAGGGCACCGATCAGCAGGGCAGTGTCGAGTTCCATCCCACCCCCTCCCCAGCCGTTCCCTAACCTTACGAAAGGCTCCGCCCGAGCGTGTGTCGCGGACGTGACGCCAACATTTCCGCACGGCTGCGCGAGGGCGGTCTAGCCATTCGGCCGGTTCGCCGAGGACGACTTCAGTGCGCTCGTCCTGGCCGCCGGTCTGGGCGACAGCTTCGAGATCCAACTCGCGTGCAGGTTCGCCGACTCTCCGAACCTCCCTGGGGTGGACCCGTACTGCCTGGTCAGGGCCGGGCCCGCCACCCACTACGGCAGCGCGGAGTCCTACGAGGTCGACGGCTCGGTCATGCGGCTATGGCTGACAATGGACGCCGCGGACGTCCTCGGGGTGCCGCCGGCGTTCGAGGTGGATCCGGGCACCGATGGCGCGCCCCTCGCCCGCCTGAACCTGCCGGGTCTGCCCGCCCAAGGCGCGCGCGGAGTCAGGCAGTCTCGAAATGACGAACGCCCGGCGATTGCCGGGCGCTCTTGGTGTTGGCGGTGGCGGAGGGATTTGAACCCTCGGAGGGTTGCCCCTCACGCGCTTTCGAGGCGCGCTCTTTCGGCCGCTCAGACACGCCACCGCGGGAAACCATACTCGTGCCCGCGGAGGCGGCGCCAATCCGGAGACACCCAGGCCCTGATTGGGCCGCCGCCGTGGAAACGTGCGGCTGGTCGGGCGGCCCCAACTCCCCGCCGCCTCAACAGCTACCGATCCGGAGCGAAGCGCCGCACAAAACCACCCGATCCGGCGCCGGCGGGGACGGGAACCGCCTACACCGCGCGCTGGGCGTCGAAGAAGGCGCGCAGTAGGACGGCGGACTCGTCCGCGCCGACCCCGCTGACGACGTCCACGCGGTGATTGAGCCGGGGGTCGCGGACGACGTCCCAAAGGGACGACACGGCGCCGGCCTTGGGGTCGAAGGCGCCGAAGACCAGCCGGTCGATGCGGGCGAGGACCAGCGCACCGGCGCACATCGTGCACGGCTCGAGCGTGACCACCAGCGTCAGCCCCGCCAGGCGCCAACTGCCCACGGCCGCGGCGGCGCGACGCAGCGCCAGGATTTCGGCGTGCGCACACGGGTCGCCGGACAGCTCGCGTTCGTTGTGCGCGCGGCTGATCAGGCGCCCGGCTTCGTCCAGCGTCACCGCACCGACCGGGACGTCCCCGTGCGCCGGCGCGGCCGATGCCTCTGCCAGGGCCTCGCGCATCGCCCCGGCCCAGCGACGTGGGCCGCTCAGCTCCGCCACGTCAGTCGCTGAAGGAGACGTCCACAACCTTGCGAAACTGCGGGCCGAACTTGATCTTGTCGACCAGTTGCAGGGCGAGTTCGTCGGCGTCGGAATCGAGGTCGGAGGCGATTGCCTCAAGGTCGAAATCCGAAAGGCCGAAGTCGGCGAAGATCTCGCCGTCGCCCAACGGCCCGGCCTCGTCCTCGTCGGGCAGCTCCGCGCCGAGGTAGTCGGAGATGTCGCGCGCCAGCGGCCAGTCGATGGCGGCCACGGCGTCCGACAAGAACACCTGCACGTGCCGGCCCCGCACCCGCACGAGCGCGAAGAACTCCTCGGCGATCGCCACCACCGCGGCCGCGCCGGCGTCGCCCGGAATCCTGCGAAGCTCCGCGATCAGGGCCTCGAGGTCGTTCACCGAGTCGGCGGTCAACGCCTGCGCGACGGGGGCGCCGTCCTCGCGGTAGATCGCGACGGCGAAGTCGATGTCGTCCTCGCCTGCGTCCTCGGGGTAGTCGTCGTCATCGAGGTCACCGTCTTCGAGGTCTCCCTCGTCGGCGTCGTCGACGAGCTCGGTGTCCTCATCGGACTCGTCGAACAGGTCCAGATCGTCGATGTCGTCGAGGCCAGCCCGGTCGTCCCCCGAATCGGGAAGCGGGCTGACCGTTGCGTCGAACGGCTCCGCGTCGAAGTCGCGTCGGTCCTGGCTCACGATTCCTCCTCCCTCGGGTCGGTCGCCTCCCCAATGGTGTCAGATCGCCCCGCGGAACACGCCAGCAGTTCGCCCCGGGATCCGGCTGGTGGCCTGCGATTCGTTGTGGGATCGTTCGGCCATGGACGTCATCGCCGTTGATCATCCGCTGGTGGCCCACAAGCTGACCATGCTGCGGGACAAGTCCACCGACTCCCCCACCTTCCGCCAGTTGGTCGAGGAGCTCGTCACGCTGCTGGCCTACGAGGCAACCCGGGCGGTGCGCGTCCAGCCGCTCGACATCCTCACCCCGATGGCGGCGATGACGGGCGTCACTCTCAGCCACCCGCGCCCCTTGGTGGTCCCGATCCTGCGTGCCGGTCTGGGCATGCTCGAGGGTATGACCCGCCTCATGCCGGCGGCCGAGGTGGGCTTTGTCGGGATGGTCCGCGACGAGCGGACGCTGCAGCCGTTCACCTACGCCGAGCGGTTGCCGAAGGACCTTTCGGGACGCCAGTGCTACGTCCTCGACCCGATGCTCGCCACGGGCGGTTCCCTGGGTGGCACGGTGCAGTTCCTGGTCGACCGCGGCGCCGACCACATCACCTGCATCTGTCTGCTGGCCGCCCCGGAAGGCATCGAGCACATGCGTGAACTGGTCGACCCGATCGGCGTCCCGTGCACGCTGGTCGTCGCGGCGATCGATGAGAAGCTCAACGAGATCGGCTACATCGTGCCCGGCCTTGGGGACGCCGGCGACCGGCTCTACGGCCTGGCGGAGTAGCGGGGCGCGCACCCGCCAGGTCCGTCCTGGACCGGCCGAGTCCAGCATCGCCGGTCACCGGCCTGGGTAACGGGGTCGTCGCCGCAATGCGCGCGTTCGGGCAGGGATGGATGTCGAGTTGGTTCACGGGAAGAGCGCCGATCGGGTCGGTTCGGTTGGGCTGAGCGACCCGGCGGCGTGGTGGACCCTGCGGCCGATCAGCCGCAGGCTGATCCCTAGGGGACATCTCCACCGGTGCGGCCAGCGACGCTGGGCGCCGGCTCCCCCCGCCTCTGGGGGGACGAATGCGGGTCGCCTGACCTCGGACGGCACCGACCGCCTACTGCCGCATGACGCTGCGCAGCACCGCGCGCGGGTGCGGGACGCTGCCCTTGGTGACTGCGTAGTCGTCCTCGCCCCACCGCGTAGCGACGCCGACGAGTTCGTCGGTCTCGGCCAGCGCGGCCACCCGGCCCGCGGCGTCGCGTTCCTCGTCGGAGTGGAAGCGATACGCCCTGCCGACCCCATGCTCGATCAGCGGCCGGTAGGCGGGGTACACCCGTTCCATTCCCCAAAGCGCCTCGGCGAGCCCGACCATGGACGTCCGGTAACGGATCCAGCAGTGGTTCTCGAAGTCGAAATCCTCGAATTGCTGGGCTGCCTCGTCCCCGCGCAGGCCCAGCGCGGTGATCGTCGGTTTGGCCATCTTCAGGTTCAGCCCGCCCTCGTCCGGTGTGGTGCGCAACTCCACGACCCGGTCGCGGAAGCCGGGGGCCGGCACCGCCATGTTGTCGACCCAGTTGTGCATGGTCCCCACCACGGCGCCCAGGAATCCGACCATCGAGGTGATCGGATGCTGACGCTGGACGATCCCGGGCGCATTTCCCTTGGCCCGCCAGGTCATCTGCCCCGGATAGTCCGGATGCTCTTCGGCGAGGTTGATGCCGAACGTGGGCCGTCCCGGCCAAAGGGTGTCGAAGAAGTGGATCGGGAAGTTACTGGCGATGCCGCCGTCGGAGAACCAGACCTCGATCATCCCCTGCTTGCCCGGCGCGCGGGAGAAGTCGATCGTTTGGCAAGGCACGGCGCTGATCAGCCCCGGGAAGGACAGGCTGAGCCGCACCCCGACGACGACCGGGATGTCCGGTGCGGCCGGCAGCCGACGCACCGGCGTCCCGGGGTGCCGGGTGCAGAACTGATCGATCGGGACGTCGCGGCCGTCGGCTCGCTGCGTCTTCGGGCTGGGCAGTCGGGACGTCCGGACGAGCTGATCGAGCACCTTCGCGGGGAAGTACGCCCGCCAGCATTCCGGGCAGAAGTGGAACGACTTGGTCCGGAACGGGAAGACGTATGGACGCTGGAAGGTGAGGCAGGTGGTCATCATCTGCAGGTCGAGTTCCGGCGCGAACGCCGCCAGCCGGGCGGGGTTCTCCGGAGCACTGTCCTCATCCAGGTGCAACTCGCGAAAGGCGGCCGAAGCGGCCTCGCCGAACAGGTGCCCGAAGGTCAGCGGACCGGCGTCGGGGGCCAGGCCGGCGACCTCGTCCAGCTTCGCCGTGAGCCAATCCGTCAGTGGCGGCGGCTGCGTCGAGCCGGGCTCGGCCAGCCCCGTACACACGCCGTAGCCGTTGGCGGGGAGGCGAGCCAGTGTCGTCCGGACCAACGACCAGGCTGCTGCCACCAGTCCCAACACCAGGGCTAGGACGACCCCGAACGCCACGTTCAACACCGCGGCCCAAACCGGCACGCCGAACCAAACGGGCAGCGTGACCAATACCAGCACGGCCAAACCCACACCCACGAACGCCAGCGGAGCCGAACGCAGGGCGATGCCGATCACAGCCGCGACCTTGGTGCCCCGCGACCAGCCCGGCTCGACCAGGCTGGTCAGCACGTCGTAGGGCCCGCGCAGCGCGGCGCTGGGCTGGAACAGCGACGCCAACCGCTCCCCCATCAGACCGGGAATGCCCGCCAGGGCCAAGAACCCCGTCGCACTTTGGTTCGCCGCCTGCCCACTCAAACCCTCGGCCCGCCCAACGGGCGCCTCCCCACCCAAACCCTGAGCCTGTCGAAGGGCCGCCTCCTCCCGACCGACTTGATCAATGTCCTCGCCCGTGCTCGTACGCGGCTGGACGCCGGTGCGGCGCTGGTACTCGGCGGCGGCCGTCAGCGCGGCGGCGATGGCGCCCGCGGACGCGCCGCCGACCTGCCGGAACCGGTACCGCGTGGCCAACCGGCAGGCGGCCAACGGATACACCAGCCCGCTGGTGATCCCGCCCTTCATGATCAGGTCGCATTCGGCGACCGGGGCGGCGTAGGCGGCCGGATCCTTGAGATCGAAGTCCTTCATGGGCGTGGTCATGGCAACTTCCCTCCAAACAGCCGGCGGGCGGCATCGTCGATCATCTGGGCGCACATCGCTGAGTACTCCTGGTCGGGTCGGGCGTATCCCTTCAGTTCCGCCACGTGCCGCTTGAACCGCTCGGCGAGGTGGGGCGTCAGGCCGGCGGAGTTGATCTCGTCCACGTCGTCCTCCACGTCGGCCAGCGCCATGGTCAGCCGCTTCAACATCGCCAGGCGGGCGTCCACCAGCCCGCGCCGCTGCAGCGCGTAGACCTCGATCGAGGCCTGCCCTTGCGGGCTGGGCGTCCGCTTGCGACCCACCGGCGCGGGCTCGACCTCGCCGGCGCGGGGGCTGCGTAGATCGGTGACGAAGCGCAGATGCTTGGCCGGCTCGTCGAAGTACGGATGCAACAGCAGGCGCGGCTCGTCCGCCTCTTCGCCGGGACGCCGCGCGCGCCGCGCTTCAGCTCCGACCGGAAATCGGTTCGCCTTGCCCGCGGTGGCGCGCAGGTTGTCCGGCAGTTCCTGCCCGCGCGGCCGGTTGCAGTCGGCGCACGACGGCAGCAGGTTGAGCCACTGTGAGGCCAGCCAGTAGTAGCCCGGCGGGGTGACCGCCGAGCTTCCCGGCGTGAGTTGGACGCCCGCCTTGGGGCGGTAGTGCTCGACGTCCAGCGGCATGGTCGCGCCGTAATAGGACTCGCAGTAGGCGCATTTGCGGTGAAAAGTGCTGTCGAGAGTCGCTTTCACGTCGTCGTTGCTGTACGCGTGAAAGCCGGGCTTGGTGAACGATTGGCCTGCGTGGGCGGGGTCGGCGAACCAGTCCAGCGCGGCCTGACGCTCGCGCAGCGTCCGAACCGATGCCAGCGACGGCGGCTCCGGCGGGACGGGCACCCTACGCATCGCCCGCCTCCTGCCACAGCAGCGCCATTCGCTGCGCCAAATCAGGGCGCACCGTCGCGTCCCCCTTCTGCCTGCGCTCGGCGATGATCTGGTCGGCGACGGTGAGCATCATCCGCTCGCGCTGGGTGACTCCGAGCTGGCGCAGCTTCTCCAACTCCGCCTCCAGCTCTGTCAGGCGCGCTTGTTGGGCGGCGTCCGGCTCGGCGACGCCCCGCAACCGGAAGTACTCGTCGTACAGAACGTCGACCGCCGGGTCCTGCGCCGAGCCGAGCCCGAAATGCTCCGAGGTCAGCAACTGGTCGACCCGCATCCCCTTCACCGAGGGCAGGTCGGTGAGCGTGACCACGTCGCCTGCATCGTTGCGGTTGATGACGGTGATCTCGCCGTCCTCCAGCCCGCGCAGGCACAGCGGGTCGTGCGTGCTGACCAGGAACTGCACCCGGGGCAGGACCCCGCGCAAGGCCGCGGTGATCCGCATCCGCCAGCGCGGGTGCAGGTGGGTGCCGATCTCGTCGATGATCACGATCCCCTCGGCCTGCTCCGGGGACGACCACAGCGACAGCATCGTGCGCATCGCGTCGCAGGTCAGCACCAGCATCGACTGGTAGCCGTCGGACATCTCCGAGAACGGGTCGCGTTGCTTGCCGTAGGAGATGTAGATCTGGCCGCGTTTGGCGTCCCGGACGATCTCGTTGTGCGGCTCCAGCGCGAGCAGCCCGTGCAGCGAGCGGGTCACCTGGGCGAATCGGTCGGCGTCGAGGCCGAGCAGCCAGTCGTTGGGGTTGGTGAGCTCGTGACGGGCGTCGAAGAGGTTCTCCACGTGCGAGACGTCCGAACGGACGGCCTGCGGACCCGTCCCGCCGCGCAGCCGCGTCGCGCCGTAGGCGAGCAGCAGCACCTGGGGCACGGCCGTCCCGGTGAACTCGGATGCCCCGCGAGCGAACTCCAGGGTGACCGGCTCGGGCAGGTTGCTCAGCCACACGCGGACGCTGCCCTTGCGCGCCCCGCGACGCAGCAGTTGGTCTGGCGTGATGCCGATGCGGCTACGGTATTCGGCGCCGATCAGCGTCAACGCGACGGCCTGCAGGATCGACGACTTGCCCGAGCCGTTGTCGCCGAGCAGCACCATCCAGCCGGCGGTCGCCGCGCTGGACCGGGTCAGGTCGAGGTCGAGCTGCCGGATCGGGCGGACGTTGCGCAGTTCGATCCGCTCGATCCAGCGCGCGCCGGCGAAGTAGTCGTAGCGGGCGCTGGATCCCACGCTGCCCAGGTCGTCGGCAAGGCTGTTGGTCAGGCGCGCCTGCTGCCGGCTCTCGAATCGGAGCTTCGTGGCGGCCCGCGCGGCCGGTGCGATCGTCGCGGCGGTGAGGCTGGCGTCCTTGGTCAGTTGGGCCCAAAGCTGGCGCCGCAACCCCAGGTAGGACAGTTCCGGCGCGAGTTCTTGTTGAGTCAGGTCCGCTTTGGACGCCCGCGCGCGGCCGTGCTGCTGGGCGACCTGTTTGGCGACGTCCCGGCGCGCGTCCACCAGGCGCGTCCGGTTGAGCGCGAGGACGTCGATCGTCACCCGGCCGCGCTTGTCGGCCGAGGAGACCGTGCCGTCGGCGGCAAACAGCAGGGCGGCGTCGGGCGGTGGCTCCCCGCCCCCGGCGCCCCCTTCGAATCGGACACCGCCTTCGGCCCGCGGGTCCAGCAGCAGCGGTTGTTCGGTGGCTTCGGGTTGGCCGTAGTGCAGGCGTCCGGAAACGACGGGAAAGCGGCGTCCCTTGGCCTTGGCGCAGTCCAGGCAGGACAGCACCAGGTTCGGCCAGGCGTAGCTGAGCCACCAGTAGGCGGAGTGGTCGACCGATCCGTCCGCGCCGATGGCGTCGTGGGTCGGGCGGTAGTGGTCGACGTTTGCCGCCCGGAGGGAGGCCAGCGGCGTCTCGCAATAGCCGCACTTGCCGCAGAAGGCGAGGTTGAGTGCGGCGAGGACGTCCGGGTGGGCGTAGAGCTCCGGCTCAGGCTCGACCAGCGGCCCGGGGTACTTGTTCGGGCTCAGGTGATGCTCGGCCAGCCGGTTGAGCGCAGACAAGACGTCCGTACCGTCCGGGTCGAGCACCGACGGCGTCTGTGGGGCGGCCTCGACGAGGATCATGGGGGCTCCGCTCAGCGCGTTGACTGCATCCTGCGCCATCTTGGGCCCATTTGGTCACAGCGGTAACGCATTGGGGGACGGGCCCCAACCCCCGGCGCGCCTGGCGACAAGCTCGAAGAGCGAATCCCAACGCCGCCAGAACGACCCCAACCTCGGCCCCGAAAGAATCCCACCCTGCGACCCGAGCCAATCCCACATCGGCCCCGAGCGTCGAAGGGCCCGACACCTAGCCAAGCGGCCGAGCAAGCTGATGGACGACCTCCGAGCCGGGGAGTTTCGCTAGCGACGCGCCGGGCAGCAACAACTTCGAGCGGCGGATTCCGGACCCGATGCAAACCCAGTCGGTGGCGTCCACCGCACGGTCGATCCACACCGGCCATTCGAACGGGAGCCCCACTGGGGTGATGCCGCCGTACTCCATACCAGACCCGCTCACCGCTACGTCCATCGGCGCAAACGACGCTTTGCGAACGTCCAACCGGCGGCGCACCAGCCCGTTGACGTCCACCCGAGAGGTGGCCAGCGTCATGCAGGCGGCGTTGCGGTCCTCGCCAGCTCGGCGTCCCGTCACCAAAACACAGTTGGCGGCCTTGTCCAAGGGCAGGTCGTACGCCGCGCACAGGGCCGCGGTGTCGGCCAACTCCGGATCGATCTCGAAGACCAGCGCCTCCGGGACGTGCCGCAATGCCGCGGCGACCGCCGGACCGACCAGGTCCGCCCGCGAACTCGCCTGGAACGTCTCCAAATGATCCGCGAACATGGCCGAATCCTAGGCACCGAGCCCCGGTCGCCAGGGGTTGACTGGCAGGCTGGCCCAGGTGAGCACTGCACAGGCCGAGATCCTCGCTGTCCTCTTCGATGCCGACGGGGTCATTCAGTGGCCCACCGCCCGCTTTCTGGAGCGTTTCGAAGAGCTCGGCGGGCCCGGTTTCATCGAGGAGGCCTTCGCGGCCGAGACGCTATCGCTGACCGGCAAGGCCGACCTCAACCCGGCGCTGCAACGGATCCTCGACGACCGCGGCATCGAGCGCAGGGTCGAGGACGTGCACGCGATCTGGTACGACATCGAGGTAGACCCGGAGGCGCTGGCGCTGGTCCCTGACCTGAGGGCTGCGGGAGTCGTCTGCGCGCTGGCGACGAACCAGCAGAGTTACCGCGGCGGCCACATGCAGGCCACGCTGGGGTACCAGGACGCCTTCGACCGCACTTTCTATTCGTTCGAGGTGGGGCTCGCCAAGCCCGACCCGGCCTACTTCCGGGCCATCGTCGAAGAACTCGGGATCGCTCCGGGGCAGGCCTTGTTCTTCGACGACAAGCAGGAGAACATCGACGGCGCTCGCGCGGCCGGGCTGCAGGCCCTGCTGCACCCGTGGGGCTCGGGCGCCACAGCTCTGCGCGAAGCGGTCAAGGCGCGCGGCGTCCCCGGCGCGTGACGCTGGCCGGCCCCTGACGTGGTGGCCGCCGCGCGCGTCCTTCTTGGGCACCCTTGCCTGCCGGCCCGCGGGGCACGTAGTGCGTTGCCTCGTCTCTCGCGGCACAGACTTGGCCAGGCCCTTCTCGCCCGAGGTCTCTCGCGCCTTGGGCCTGCGGCCGGTCGCCGGGCATCGGAGCTGCGGCCGATCACGCAGGACGGCAGCGGAGGCCTGCTCGAACTGGCCGACGCGGCGTCCATTAACCCAAGTGATGCCCGACCCACGACTACCCGGTGACCAAAAGCGTGAGAAGGATCGTCAACCGGCAGGCTTACCAGGGGGAGGGAACGGGACGCTCATCGCCGAGCGGCGCTTGGTGTTTCGACTACCAGGACGGCGAGCTGATCCCACTCAAGGTGGAGGGCAACGAGTGCTTTATCGGTGCCACATCGGCCTGGACGCTCCACGCAGGACCAACCCAGCGCTTAGGTGTCATTTCGTGACGATTATTCGGCACGAAATGACACCTAACGACCGCTTCGTCGCCGCGGACGATGGAACGGCGCAGCCCAGGGCCGGC
>JBDHZK010000010.1:0-33938 GCA_039811865.1 Propionicicella sp.
TCGAGCCCGAGCGCGCCGCCGCGGGCGGACTTCTGCTCGGTGAAGCTGCCGGTGGGGTGGGAGCGGGGGGTGAGTTTCCCCGACGACGCCGAGCCGTTGGCGGTCGGGCCGGACGGCTCCGTGTTCTCCAAGCGGGGGACTGCTCTGGAACTGATCAGGCCGGATGGTCGGACGGTCAAGGTGGGTACGGCGCCGAGCTCGGATCCTCGGGTCGACCGTGCCGTCGTGACTGCGACGCGCGTCGTGTATCTGCTGGCCGGGGGCATCTCGGTGGGCCGGGTGATGGAGTACTCCATCGAATCGGGCGGGACCCGCCGGCTCGGTACCTTCAGCAACTTCGTCGCGCGCGACGACCTCGTGGTCGCCTGGACGCTGCCGCACACCGACGCCGACCAGGGACCGGCCAAACTGATCGACCTGCGCACCGGACAGGTCCGCACGCTGGGGTTCGTCGGCTGGGATGCGCAGCTCGTTGGCCCGGCCGTCGTCTGGCTGTCGCGCGGTCGCGCACTGTCTGGCGTCCTTCTCGACGGCGAGGTCTGGACGCCGCCCGCGCCAGTGGCCGCTTTCGTCCGGACCAGGGCCGACGCCAACTGGGATCGGTTCTTCTCCGATGGGTCGACGTGGTGGTTTCGGGGTAGCGACGGCGCGTACGCCTGGCGGGTCGGCTGGCCCGGGTTCGTGCGCGTGGTCGCGACGGTCTCGGCGGGGCAGACCCCCATTCCCTTGGGAATGGTCGGGTCGCTCGGCTTCATCACCGTTCCAGGCGACGGGGAATCCGGCACGCACTTCGTGGCCGATCTGGACAGCGGGTCCGTCGCCAGGCTGGACCGGTTGCCCTACCTCTTTGGACCCGCCCAGGTGGTCGTTGACCCGGCGCACCCGCGCGTCGTCGCGATCGGTTCGGCGACGACGCTGCCGCGTTGCTGATCGCGCTCCCAGCCGGCGCCCCGGCGCTGTCGACCGCGAGGCGGCGGTGGCCGACTCACCGGTTGGGTCTGGCTTCGCCGAAGGCGTTCGCGCGGGAACGGTTCAGCGGGCGATGGGGGCGAAGGTCGCGCTGGTTAGCTGGGCCAGGTCGGCGGCGGCGAGCTCGACTTGCAGCCCACGTTTCCCGGCGGACACGACGATGGTGGCGAACTCCTCGGCAGAGGCGTCGATGACCGTCGGCAGTGGCGTCTTGTGCGCGATCGGGGAGATCCCGCCGACCACGTAGCCGCTGCTGCGGGCGGCGAGGTTGGGATCGGCGAGGGCAAGCTTCTTCACTCCCAAAGCGGCGGCCATCGCTTTCAGATCGAGTTGGCCGGCAACCGGCACCACCCCAACCGCCAACGTGGGCGCGGCCTTCGTCCCGGTGTTGACGACCAGCGTCTTGAACACCCTCGTGGCCTCGACTCCCAACTCCGCTACGACCTCGTCCCCAAACGCGGTCACACCGTCGTGGTGGGTGTAGGGCCGCAGCGTGAACTCGACGCCGGCGGCCTCCAGCGCCTGGGTCGCCGGCGTGCCGCCCGAATGCGATTTGGCCATGGCGTAAACCTACTTGGGAAGGCGGAGGGTCATCTCAGCGCGTCCACGAGGGTGACCAGCAACGGCGCGAACACGAGGGCGGGAAGCATGTCCCCGACGCGCACCAGCCGCACTTCGAGCAGGCGCAGGCCGAGGCCGAGGAGCAGTACCCCACCGGTGGCGGTCAGGGCGTCGATCTGGGCCGCGGGCAAGACGTCGCCAAGCCAGAACCCGACCAGGGTCAGCGCGCCCTGGATCACCGCCACCGAAATGGCGGACGCCAGCACGCCGATGCCCAGCGTCGACGCGAAGGCGACCGCGGCGAAGCCGTCCAGGACCGACTTGACCAGGAGCTGCTCGGCGCCGCGGCCGAGTCCGTCCGACAGCGACCCCAGGATCGTCAGCGGGCCCACGCAGAACACCATCGTGGCGGTGACGAATCCGGTCACGAAACGTTCCCGATCACCGGCGCCGCGAGTGAGCAGACGCCGCAACCCGTCGCCGACCTGGTCTAGTCGGGCCTCGACCCCGAGTGTCGACCCGGTCAGGGTGCCGAGCAGCAGTGCCCCCAGCACGATCAGGAAGGCGAACTGGCCGGCCGCGGCGTGCAGCGGCACGGAGGTCACCGACACCACGGACAAGCCGCCGATGACCAGCGTCGCCAGTCCGAGGACGTCGGTGATCGTGCCACGGGTCCGCTTGCTCAACCGGCCGCCAAGCACCAGGCCGATCAGGCCCCCGACCAGCACGGTGACCACATTGGTGAACGTCCCGAGGCCGATGAACATGGGTTCATACAATCACCGGGTGATCCGAACCCTCGATCTGCGTGGACAGCGGCCCGACTACGCCAAGGTCGTGCCGCGAGCGCACATGGACGTCGAGCGTGCCGTGGATGCCGTTCGGCCCATCTGTGAGGCGGTGGCGGCCGAGGGCGCTCAAGCCCTCAGGCGCTTCAGCGAGCGGTTCGACGCTGTCGCCCCAGAGCATCTTCGGGTCCCGGCCGAGGTGTTGGCCAGGTGCGCCGAGGAGCTTGAGCCCGACGTCCGGGCGGCATTTGCCGAGTCGATTCGGCGCCGCCGCGAGGTGTGCGCCGTCGAGGCCGAGACGTCCAGCGTGCGGGTCGAGGTGGCTCCCGGTGCGGTGGTGGAGCAGCGCATGATCCCGGTCGACCGGGTCGGCCTGTACATCCCGGGCGGGGTGGCGCCGCTGGCGTCCACGGTGATCATGAACGTCGTTCCCGCGCAGGTGGCGGGGGTGCGCTCGATCGCCGTCGCGTCGCCGCCGCAGGCCGAGTTCGGTGGTCTGCCGCACCCGAACATCCTCGGGCTTTGCCACCTGCTCGGAGTGGACGAGGTGTACGCGGTCGGGGGAGCGCAGGCCATCGCGATGTTCGCCTACGGCGTCGATGGGCTGTGTCCAAAGGTGGACATGGTGACCGGCCCGGGCAACATTTACGTCGTGGCCGCCAAACGGCTGCTGCGCGGGCGGATCGGCATCGACGCCGAGGCTGGCCCGACCGAGATCCTGATCCTCGCCGACGCCACCGCGAATCCCCGGCACGTCGCGGCCGACCTGATCTCGCAGGCCGAGCATGACGAGTTGGCTGCGGCCGTCCTCGTCACCGACTCGCCCGAGCTGGCGGATGCGGTGGGCGCGGAGCTGGTCGCGCAGGTGGCGGCGCAGAAACACCGGTCGCGCATCGAGGCCAGCCTGGCCGGGCAGCAGTCGGCGATCGTCCTGACCGACGACCTGGAGCAGGGCCTTGACGTCACCAACGCATACGCCGCTGAGCACCTGGAGATCCACACCGCCGACGCGGCCAAGGTAGCGGCGGGCGTCCGTAACGCCGGCGCGATCTTCGTCGGCACCTGGTCGCCGGTGTCGCTGGGGGACTACTCGGCCGGTTCGACGCACGTGCTCCCGACCGCAGGTTGTGCCTGCCACAGTGCCGGGCTGAATGTGAAGAGCTACCTCAAGGCGGTGCACGTCATTTCCTACGATCAGGCTGCGCTGCTCGATGTCGCCGCCACGGTCGAGACCTTCGCCGCCGCCGAGGATCTGCCGGCGCACGGCGCCGCCGTCACGGTGCGGCGCTCGTGAGCGGCACCCGGCGCGACCTGACGCTGGGCGCGTTGCCATTGCGTCCCGAACTGGTGGGGGAGGAGCCCTACGGCGCGCCCCAACTGGACGTCGCGGTGCGGCTCAACGTCAACGAGAACCCCTACCCGCCGAGCGATTCGACGGCCGCCGACATGGCCGCGGCGGTGCGGGCAGCCGCGGCGGGAGTGAACCGCTACCCCGACCGCGAGGCGAGCGCCCTGCGGACCGGCCTGGCCGCCTACCTGGGCCACGGCCTGGGTGCGGATGAGATTTGGGTGGCCAACGGCAGTAACGAGGTGATGAGCCACGTCTTCGGTGCGTTCGGTGGACCCGGACGGGTCGGGCTGTCGTTCGCTCCCACCTACTCCATGTATCCCGAGTACGCACGAAACACCCACACGGCTTGGGTAACCGTGCCCAGGCATCCCGACTACACGCTGGACGCGGCCCTCGTCCTGGGCGCGATCGAGCAGCACCGCCCCAGCGTCGTCCTGATCACGACGCCGAACAACCCGACCGGGACGACCACGCCGATTTCGGTGTTGCGTGAGGTGCTGGCCGCTACGGCCGATGCGGGCGCGGTGGTCATCGTGGATGAGGCGTATCAGGAGTTCGCGCGGCACCCCGAGCACACCGCGCTCTCGCTGCTCGACGAGTTCGGCCAACTCATCGTGAGCCGCACCATGAGCAAGGCGTTCGCCTTTGCCGGCGGACGGGTGGGCTATTTCGCGGCCGCGCCTGCGGTGGTCGACGCCTGCCGGATCGTCCGACTGCCCTACCACCTGTCGGCGCAGACGCAGGCGCTGGCCTGCGTGGCGTTGGCGCACGCCGACGAAATGCTCGCGCAGGTCGATCGGCTCCGCTTCGAGCGCGATCGGCTGCTGGTCAATCTGCCCGAGCTGGGCCTGCAGGTCGTCGACTCCGACGCCAACTTCTGCCTGTTCGGGCGGTTCGCCGACCGGCACGACGTGTGGCGCCGGCTCCTGGAGCGAGGAGTCCTGGTCCGCGAGACCGGGCCGGACGGTTACCTTCGGGTCTCGGCCGGCACGCCGCAGGAGATGTCCGGCTTCTACGCGGCGCTGACCGAGGTGCTGCCGGATGTCGAACTATTGAAGGAGAGCTGATGGGACGCACCGCGATCCTGGACCGCCAGACCAGCGAGTCGAGCGTCCGGGTCGAACTCGACCTGGACGGGACGGGCAAGTCCGAGATCGACACCGGCGTCGGGTTCTACGACCACATGCTGACCGCGCTGGCCAAGCACTCGCTGATCGACCTTCGCGTCAAGACGGTCGGGGACGTCCACATCGACGGGCATCACAGCGTCGAGGACACCGCGATCGTGATCGGTCAGGCCCTGGACACCGCTCTGGGCGACCGCGCTGGGATCCGGCGCTTCGGCGACGCGCTCGTCCCCTTGGACGAGGCGCTGGCGCAGGCGGTGGTCGACGTGTCGGGCCGGCCGTACTTCGCTGGCAGCGGGGAGCCGGAGGGCCAGGTCTACGCGCTGATCGGCGGTTCGGGCGTCCCTTATGCGGGGTCGCTGACCATGCACGTGCTTGAGTCGCTGGCCTTCCATGCCAGGATCTGCCTGCACGTGCGGCTGATTTCGGGACGCGACCCGCACCACATCGTCGAGGCGCAGTTCAAGGCGGTGGCGCAGGCGCTGCGCACGGCGATCGCGCCCGAGCCGCGAATCGCGGGCATCATCCCCAGCACCAAGGGAACGCTGTGAGCGTTGCCCCCACAGTCGCCGTCCTCGACTACGGATCGGGAAACCTGCACTCGGTCACCCGTGCGGTTGCGGCCACGGGGGCGCGCGTCGTCCTGACCCCTGATCCGGAGGAGGCCGACCGTGCCGCGGGTGTGGTCGTCCCGGGAGTGGGTGCCTTCGCTGCCTGCATGGCTGGGCTCGTCGACGTGGGCGGGGACGAGTTGATCCGCGCCCGGACCTCACAGGGACGTCCTAGTTTGGGCATCTGCGTTGGGCACCAGGTGCTGTTCGCCCACGGAATCGAGCATGGCGAGGACACTCGCGGCGTGGGCGTGCTGCCCGGCGTCGTGGAGCACCTGGACGCGGCGCGGCTGCCCCACATGGGCTGGAATCTGGTGGTCCCACCGGCCGGCACGAGGCTGTTCGCCGGCGTGGAGCGCGAGCGGTTCTACTTCGTCCACTCCTACGGCGTCCATCCGACCGCGGCGTGGCCGGACGACGCCCGGATCACCTGGTGCGACCACGAAGCCGATCGCTTCATCGCCGCCGTGGAGTTCGGTGCCCTTTCGAGCACACAATTCCATCCCGAGAAGTCAGGGAAAGCGGGCGCAGCGCTGCTGCGCAACTGGGTCACGGCGCTGTAGCAACCCGCGGACGAGTTGTGGCTGAGAGCTGGGTTCGTAGTCGACACCAGATCTCACCCACAAGTGCCGGCCGTGGGCGCATCCGGGTCGAGCCCGGCCGCGCGGCTAGGGTGTGCGTCCGTGAGCGAACTGGTGTTGTTGCCCGCGGTTGACGTTCAGGGCGGTCAGGCCGTCCAGCTGGTCCAGGGGATCGCAGGGTCGGAGAAGGTGTTCGGCGACCCCCGTGCGGCCGCGACGCGTTGGCAAGACGCTGGGGCCGATTGGCTGCATCTGGTCGATCTGGACGCCGCTTTCGGGCGGGGCAGCAACGCCGAGGTGATCGCCGACATCGTGGCCGGCCTGAGCCTGAATGTGGAGCAGTCCGGCGGAATCCGGGACGACGCCTCGCTCGAGCGCGCGCTGGCCACCGGGTGCCGCCGGGTAAACATCGGCACAGCGGCCCTGGAAGCGCCCGACTGGTGCGACGAGGTGGTCCGCTCTTACGGCGACCGGGTGGCGATCGGGCTCGACGTCCGCGGGACGCGCCTGGCCGCGCGCGGCTGGACGCGGGAGGGCGGCGACCTCCACGAAACCATCGAGCGGCTGAACGCCGCCGGCTGCCAGCGCTACGTCGTCACCGATGTCGCCTCCGACGGGATGCTGACCGGCCCCAACTTGGCCCTGCTGCGAGACGTTTGCGCTCGCACCGACGCCGCTGTGATCGCCTCCGGCGGAATCGCTCGACTGGACGATCTGCGCGCCCTGCGTGAGCTGGTGGACGATGGCGTCGAGGGCGCGATCATCGGCACCGCGCTGTACCTGGGCAACTTCACCCTGGCCGAGGCGCTGGAGATCGCCTCCGGACGCGTCGAGTAGGCTGGACCGTCGGCCCGACACCCCCACCACCGGCAACCCGGTTGTCGCGGGTGCCCAGGGCGACAGCGACATCGAAGCGAGTGAGTTGAGGGTATGAGCGGTCATTCCAAGTGGGCGACGACCAAGCACAAGAAGGCGGTCATCGACGCCAAGCGCGGCAAGCTGTTCGCGAAGCTGATCAAGAATATCGAGGTCGCGGCGCGGACCGGCGGCGGTGACCCCGGCGGAAACCCCACTTTGTATGACGCCATTCAGAAGGCCCGCAAGAACTCCGTACCGCTTGACAACATCGACCGCGCGGTAAAGCGAGGCTCGGGCGCGGAGGCCGGCGGCTCGGAGTACATCACGATCATGTACGAGGCGTACGGTCCCGGCGGCGTGGCGATCCTCATCGAATGCCTGACCGACAACCGCAACCGGTCGGCGTCCGATGTGCGCGTAGCGGTCACCCGAAATGGCGGGCGGCTAGCCGACGTCGGCTCCGTGCAGCGCCTGTTCAGCCGTAAGGGCGTCGTCCAGGTGGCGGCCAGCCAGGGCGGTCGCGAGGTGACCGAGCTGGACCTGATGGAGGCCACCCTCGATGCCGATCCCGAGGAGATCACCGAGGCGGGCGAGGGCTTCGAACTCATCTCCGACCCGGCGAATCTCGTCGCCGTCCGGGCCGCGATTCAGGAGGCTGGGCTGGACTACGAGTCGGCCGAGGTCAACTTCGTGGCGTCGTTCAGCTCCGAGCTGTCCGAGGCCGATGAGGTCGCCAAGCTCTTCCGCCTGATCGAGGCGCTTGAGGACCTGGACGATGTCCAAAACGTCTACAGCAACGAGGATGTGCCCGACGAGATCCTCGCCGCCCTGGAGGACGACGAGTAGGACGCCGGGGTCGGCGTGGGATCCCACACCGGCAGGCGCATCCCGGATAGTCTCCGAACGTCTGTTCGGTTCGGAGGTGGCATGCGGGTGTTTGGGATCGACCCCGGGCTGACCCGCTGTGGCCTTGGCGTCGTCGACGGGACGCCTGGCCGCCCGCCCAAGCTGGTGGCCGTCGGTGTCGCCCGGACCCCCCCTGAGTTGAACCTGCCTGCCCGACTTCTGCACATCGAAGAGGCCGTCCAGGAGTGGCTGGCCACGCACCGGCCGGACGTCGTCGCGGTCGAGCGGGTCTTCGCCCAGCACAACGTCCAGACCGTGATGGGGACGGCCCAGGCAGCCGGCGTGGCGATGCTGGTGGCCGCGCGCGCCGGCGTGCCGGTCGCCCTGCACACGCCCAGCGAGGTCAAGGCGGCCATAACCGGCTCCGGGCGGGCCGACAAGCAGCAGGTGGGGACGATGGTGGCCCGCATCCTGCGCCTGGAGCAGGCTCCCAAACCTGCGGACGCGGCTGATGCCGTTGCTCTGGCGATCTGTCACTGCTGGCGCGGAGCGGCGGCGAACCGGCTCGCAGATGCGGTCGCGGCCGCGAGAGGGGGAAGGCGATGATCTCGCACCTGACCGGCACGGTCACCGCGGTCGGCCCCACCTGGGTGGTGGTCGACCTCGGCGGATTCGGGGTGAAGGCGCTGTGCACCCCAGCCACGGCCGGGGCCGTCCGGCTGGGTCGCGAGGCGACGTTGGCGACATCCCTGGTCGTCCGTGAGGACAGCCTGACGCTCTACGGGTTTGCTGCCACCGACGAACGGGACTGCTTCGAGCTGGTCCAGTCCGCCTCGGGGGTGGGACCGAAGCTGGCCCAGGCGATCGTGTCCGTGCTGGCGCCGGACGACCTGCGCTCGGCGATCGCCGGTGAGAACCTCGCGGCGCTGACCCGCGTCCCCGGCATCGGCGTGAAGGGCGCGCAACGGCTCGTCCTCGAACTCAAGGACAAGGTCTACGCCCTGGGCGCCATCGCCGCCCCGGAATCGGCGATGCCGCAGCCGTCCGGCTGGCGCGACCAGGTGAAGGCCGGGCTAGAGGGGCTCGGCTACTCGGCGCGCGACGCGGACGCTGCCTGCGAACGGGTAGCCCCCATGGCGACAGACGATCCGGGCTTGGGCGTCGCCGTCTTGATGCGCGCCGCGCTGCGGACGCTGGCCAAGGGCTGACGTGACGCCTCCGACCGACCGGCATCTGGTCGACCCTCACGCCGACGGCGACGATTTCGTTGCCGAGTCGGCGCTGCGGCCGAGCGCGCTGGCGGAGTTCGGCGGGCAGCCTCGGGTGGCCGACCAACTCGGCCTCGTCCTGGACGCCGCCAAGCACCGGGGGACGGTGCCCGATCACGTCCTCCTCTCCGGGCCGCCGGGCCTGGGCAAGACCACGCTGGCGATGATCATCGCCGCCGAGATGAGCGCCCCGCTGCGCATCTCCAGCGGGCCGGCGATCCAGCATGCGGGCGACCTGGCGGCAATTTTGTCCGGGCTCGGCGAAGGAGAGGTGTTCTTCCTCGACGAGATCCACCGCATGTCCCGCCCGGCCGAGGAGATGCTCTACCTCGCCATGGAGGACTTCCGCGTTGACGTGGTAGTCGGCAAGGGCCCCGGTGCCACCGCGATCCCGCTGGAGATCCCGCCGTTCACGCTGGTCGGAGCGACGACGCGTGCGGGTCTGCTCCCCGGCCCGTTGCGTGACCGCTTCGGCTTCACCGCCCAGCTGGACTTCTACTCGGCGGACGCGCTGGAGGCGATCGTCGTCCGCTCGGCCGCGGTGCTCGGCATCCAGTTGCGCACGGGCGCGGCGGCGGAGATCGCCGGACGCTCCCGCGGGACGCCCCGGATCGCGAACCGCTTGCTGCGCCGCGTCCGCGACTACGCGCAGGTGCGCGCCGACGGCGTCGTCACCCGAACGATCGCCGCCGCAGCCTTGGAGTTGTACGAGGTGGACGCACTCGGCCTGGACCGGCTCGACCGTGGCGTCCTGGAGGCGATCTGCCTGCGGTTCGGCGGTGGGCCGGTCGGCTTGTCGACACTGGCGATCTCGGTGGGGGAGGAAACCGAGACCGTGGAGGAGGTGGCGGAGCCATTCCTTGTCCGACAAGGCTTTCTGATGCGGACGCAGCGGGGTCGGATCGCGACGGCGCGCGCTTGGCGGCACCTGGGGCTGGCGCCGCCGGAGAATCTGCCGATCATCCAGCCGGGCCTGTTCGACACGGGCTCACCATAGGGTCGCAAACTTGGCGCCCGGTCGCGCGGCGCTAGGCTAGGCGCCTGTTGGCCGGGTGCACTCGGCCGAGAATCCAAACAGAACCTGGGATCATGCCTTCTGACTTTCTGACAACTGTGCTGATGTTCGGCGCGCTGGGCGTCGCCTTCTACTTCCTGATGTGGCGACCCGCGCAAAAGAAGATGAAGGAACAGCAGGCGACCATGAACTCGCTTGCCGAGGGCTCGAGGGTGATGCTCACCAGCGGCATCTTCGGCACCGTCCGCCACCTCGGGGAACGCCAGATGATCGTCGAGCTCGCCCCCGGGCTGGAGGTCACGGTGCTCCGCCAGGCGCTGGCCAAGATCGTGACCACCGACGACGACGAGTTCGAGTATTCCGACGATGCGGCTGAGCCGACGCCGGCCGAGCCGGTGACTGGCGACGCCCAGACGGCGGCGTCCGCGGCTCCCGGCGTGGTCAACGAGGACTCGCCCCACTACGACAGCTACTTCGAGCGTCCCGAGGTCGGCGAGGACGAGCGCAAGCAGGGCGGCGAGTCCGCAACGCAGCGCTAGGCCGGCGATGGCTTCCGCTGCTGCCCGGCGCGGGCATCCAGTTCGTACCCTGACCATCTTCGGTCTGGTCGTCGTTGCCCTGTTCGGGCTGATGGCGTTGGCCAACACCTGGACCCCCAAGCTGGGCTTGGACCTGCGCGGGGGCACGACGATCACCCTGACCGCGAGCAATATCACGGGCTCGGGATCGGTCGACCCGGCGAGTTTGGAGTTGGCTCGCTCGATCATCCAGCAGCGCGTGGACAGCCTGGGCGTCGGCGAGACCTCGGTGACCACCTCGGGTGACCGGCAGATCCTCGTCTCGGTGCCCAACGTGCAACGCGACGAACTCGTTCGCCTGGTGGGGCAGACGGCACAGTTGGCGTTCCGCGCGGTCTACGCCGTGGACGCCGCGCCGAATGCCCCCACGCCGACGCCGACGGCCACACCGACGGGAGCGGCAACGCCCTCGGCGACCCAGCCGACCGCCGGGACGGCGACCACCGCGCCCTCGGCGTCCGCCACCGCCACCAACCGTCGTCCGATGCCGGCGTTGCCGACGGCCCCGCCTCCGCCGAAGTCGCCCCGTCCGACGACTCCCTCGGCGACGCCGCCGACGCTGGACAAGCTGATGGCCTACCAGCCGACCTCGCGCGACCAAGCCGACTTCGCCGAGTTCGCGTGCGGGGACGAGTTCCCCGACGTGGCGGATCAGCCCCTGATCACCTGCACCCGCGACGGGCAGTACAAGTTGCTGCTCGGACCGGTGCTGCTCAAGGGCAGCCAGTTGACCTCGGCGCAGGCGGGGGTTCCGCAGAACCAGATCAACTGGGTCGTGAACCTGTCGTTCAACGCCGAGGGCGCCAAGATCTTCGAGACCGTTACGGGCATGCTCGCCCAGCGGCGCCAGCCGCCGACGAACTCGTTCGGCATCGTCTTGGACGGAAAGGTGATCACCTATCCGTCGGTGAGCGCCGCGATTCCCGGCGGCAACGCCGAGATCTCCGGAAACTTCGACCAGAAGTCGGCCACCGAGCTGGCCAACGTCCTGAAGTACGGTGCCCTGCCGCTGGCCTTCGACGTGTCGAGCGTGGACAACGTCTCGGCCACCCTGGGCGGCGAGCAACTCCAGGCCGGTCTGATCGCGGGCATCATCGGCCTGGCGTTGGTGATCGCCTACAGCATTTTGTACTACCGCGGCCTGTTCATTGTCGTCGTGGCCTCGCTCGGCCTCGCGGGGGTGATCACCTACGCGAGCATGGTCTTGCTGGGTGAGTCGGTGGGCTTCGCGCTGAACCTTCCGGGCATCGCAGGCGTGATCGTGGCCATCGGCGTGACGGCGGACTCGTTCATCATCTACTTCGAGCGGATTCGCGACGAGGTGCGCGAGGGACGCTCGCTGCGGACGGCGATCGAGACCGGTTGGGCCCGTTCCAGACAGACCATCCTGATCGCGGACGCCGTCTCGCTGCTCTCGGCGGTGGTGCTGTTCATCTTGGCGATCGGTGCGGTCAAGGGCTTCGCGTTCACGCTGGGCCTGACGACGCTGATCGACATCGCGATCGTGTTCTTCTTCACCAAACCACTGGTGACGCTGCTCGGCCGGACCAAGTTCTTCGGCGAGGGACGCAAGTGGTCCGGTTTCGAGGCAGAGCACATGGGCGTCACCTCGCTCGGTCCCCGGCGTCCCGGCGTCACGGCCACGAAGGAGGCATAATGGCCGACCCCAACCAGACCCTGGCCGCGGCGCCCAAGCGTCCGCAGGTGAAGCCGAAGAAGCAGAGCCTCGCCCACCGGCTGTATACCGGCGACCTTTCCTACGACTACGTGGGGCACCGTAACCGTTGGTATCTGATCTCCGGGATGCTGATCGTGGTCAGCATCTTGGCGATCGCACTTCGCGGCCTCAACCTGGGTATCGAGTTCAAGGGTGGCGCGGACTTCCAGGCACCGGTGGTGGTCAGCGCCCAGACGGTGGACACCGTCAGGCACGCGGTGACCTCGCTCGGTCTGCCCGACACCGACGACATCAGCGTCAACACCATCGGTGACAAGACGGTCCGCGTGCAGACCCGCAGCCTGTCGGTCGAGGAAGTGACCAAGGTCAAACAGGCGATCGCAAAGTCGGTCGGCGTGCCGACGGACCAGGTCGCCTACAGCTTGATCGGTGCCTCTTGGGGAGCGCAGATCACCAACCAGGCGCTGATCGCGTTGGCGGCGTTCCTGGTGTTGGTCATGCTGATGATCTGGGCCTATTTCCGCGAGTTCAAGATGTCCGTCGCGGCGATCGTGGCCCTGATCCACGACCTGATCTTGACCGTGGGCATCTACGCGCTGATCGGCTTCACGGTCACGCCGGCGTCCATGATCGGCGTGCTGACCATCCTGGGGTACTCGCTGTACGACACCGTCGTGGTGTTCGACAAGGTGCGCGAGAACGTTCGCGACCTGCGCAACTCCAACCGGAGCTACTCCGAGGCCGCCAACGCCGCCGTCAACCAGGTGCTGGTGCGATCGCTGAACACGACCGTCATCGGCGTCCTGCCGGTGGCCGCTTTGCTGGCGGCCGGTGCGTTGATCCTCGGCACCGGTCCCCTCAAGGACCTGGGCCTGGCCTTGTTCGTGGGCATGATCGCGGGGGCCTACTCGTCCATCTTCATCGCGACGCCGCTGTTGGCCCAGATGAAGGAGGCCGAGCCCGAGATGCGCCAACACCGCGATCGTCTAGCCAGGAGGCGTGATCGCGTGAAGTCGAGGGTGACGGTTTCCGTGGACCCCGAGACACAACCCGCACCCACGGCCCAGGATGTTCTGATCACCTCCACTCCGGAGGCGAAGACCGTGATCCGGGTGCAGCCCAGTTCCTCGACCCGGAGCGAGCGAAGGAAGTAAGCCATGAGCAGCCAGGCAAATCGCGAGTTGATCTCCAGCCTGATCCGCGACGTCCCTGACTTCCCCAAGCCCGGGGTGGTGTTCAAGGACATCACGCCCCTGCTGTCCACGCCCGCTGGGTACGCCGCCGCCATCGAGGAACTGGTTGGAACCGCTCCTGACCAGATCGACGTGGTGGTCGGCATGGAGGCGCGCGGGTTCATCTTTGCCGGACCGGTGGCGCTGGAGTTGGGCGCCGGGTTCGTCCCGGTTCGAAAGCCTGGCAAGCTACCCGGGAAGGTACTGAGCGAGAGTTTCGCGCTCGAGTACGGCCACGAGACGCTGACGGTGCACACCGACGCCGTGTTGCCGGGCGCGCGGGTGATGGTGATCGACGACGTCCTCGCCACCGGAGGGACGATCGGCGCGACCGCGGCGCTGGTTCACAAACTGGGCGCCGAACTGGTTCACGTTTCCGTGCTGATGGAACTTGCGTCGCTGCAGGGCCGCGCGCACATGGCCGCGTTGGGGGTCTCGAACTGTAGCGCCGTGTTGACGGTCTGAGGTCTGGGGTGTCGCAGGGGTATCACGGTCCGTACGGGGCCGGGGACGGGCTCCCCGGCAGGCCACGAGCGCCGGAGACACCCCCGCAGAGTGCCGAGGCCGGGGTGTTCCGGCGGTGGGCGTCTCGATTCGGCGCCCAGCGGCCGACCACCGCGCCGCAGCTTGGGCCACTGATCTCGATCACCCAGTCCCATGACGAGCGCGCCGACATTGCCTTGCTTGAACGCGCCTACCGGATCGCCGAGCATTATCACGAGGGCCAGACCCGCAAGAGCGGCGATCCGTACATCACCCATCCGCTGGCGGTCGCCTCGATCCTCGCCGAACTCGGCATGGACGTCCCGACGCTTTGCGCCGCGCTGCTGCACGACACCGTCGAGGACACGTCATACACCCTGGTCCAGTTGAGGGCCGATTTCGGCGACGAGATCGCCGAGATGGTGGACGGGGTGACAAAGCTGGACAAGGTCACCTACGGCGATTCGGCCAAAGCCGAATCACTGCGCAAGATGGTCCTCGCGATGAGCCGCGACCTACGCGTGCTGGTAATCAAGCTGGCCGACCGACTGCACAACATGCGCACGATCGGCTATCTGCGACCCGACAAGCAGGCCCGCATCGCCCGAGACACGCTCGAGATCTATGCGCCGCTTTCTCACCGCCTGGGCATGAACGCCCTGAAGTGGGAGCTGGAGGATCGCTCGTTCGCGGCGATCGAACCGAAGATCTACGACGAGTTGGTGCGGCAGGTGGCGGCCGAGGCCCCCATGCGCGACCAGTACCTCGGGACCATTCTGACCAAGGTGCGCGCCGATCTCGCCGACGCCCGCCTGCGAGCCGAGGTGTACGGCCGCCCCAAGCACTACTACTCGATCTACCAGAAGATGCTCCTCGGCGATAAGGAGTTCAAGGCGATCTACGACCTGATCGGGATCCGGATCCTGGTGGACAGTCAGAAGGACTGCTACGCCGCCCTCGGCATTCTGCATCAGTTCTGGCGGCCGTTGCCGGGCCGGTTCAAGGACTACATCGCGATGCCGAAGTTCAACCTCTACCGGTCGTTGCACACCACGGTGCTCGATCACGAGGGGCGCCCGCTGGAGTTTCAGATCCGCACCTATGAGATGCACCGCGAGGCCGAATACGGCGTGGCGGCGCACTGGAAGTACAAGCAGGCCAAGGTCGCCGGCGACGAGTTGCTGTGGGTGCGCAGGCTCAACGACTGGCAGAAGGAGACGGCCGATCCGGGCGAGTTCCTGGATGCGTTGCGCTTCGAGGTCAACGCCTCCGACGTGTACGTGTTCTCGCCCAAACACGACGTGATCAGCCTGCCGCAGGGGTCGACCCCGGTGGATTTCGCCTACGCCGTCCACACCGAGGTGGGGCATCACTGCATCGGCGCGCGCGTCAACGGCCGGCTCGTGCCGCTGGAGTCGAAGCTGAACAATGGCGACGTAGTGGACGTACTGACGTCCAAGTCGCCGACCGCCGGCCCGAGTCGCGACTGGCTGAACTTCGTCAAGTCGACCCGGGCTCGAAACAAGATCAAGCAGTACTTCACGCGCGAGCGTCGCGACGAGGCGATCGAGCACGGGAAGGAACTGCTGGCCAAGCAGATGCGCCGCTCCAGCTTGCCGATGCAGCGCCTCCTCACCATCGAGCACCTGACCGAGGTCGCCGACCACCTACGACTGCCGGACGTGAACGCCCTCTACGCCGCCATCGGCGAGGGATCGGTGGGCGCCCAGTTCGTGGTCGAACGCCTGATCGGGAGCGAGGGCGGGGTGGAGGCCGCCGTCGAGGCCACGCTGGAGGATCGCACCGTGATCGGGCGGCGTCGCCTGCCCAGCGTCGGCAGCGATGTCGGCGTCGAGGTGATCGGCTCGAAGGGTCTTTGGGTGAAGCTGGCCAAGTGCTGCACGCCTGTGCCCGGCGACGACATCATCGGATTTGTCACTCGCGGCGAGGGCGTCTCGGTACACCGTCGCGACTGCACCAACGCCGACGCTTTGATGAAGCTGCCCGAGCGCATCGCCCCGGTCGCCTGGGCTCCGACCGCAGGCAGTTCGTTCCTGGTCGCCATTCAGGTCGAGGGCTTAGACCGTCCTGGGTTGTTGTCGGACGTCTCCCGCGTCTTGTCCGATCACCGGTTGAACATCTTGTCCGCGGCCATGAAGGCCACCAAGGACCGCGTTTTCAGAGTGCGAATGACCTTCGAGACGCCGGACCCGCGCTACCTGAAGCACGTCTTGGAGGACGTCCGCAAGGTTCGCGGGATCTATGAGGTCGTCCGCGTCAAGCAGTAAGTCGGCCAACCCCAGCCTCGAACAGCTAGCGGGTGAAGTCGGCCAGCGCCTTGTTCGCCTGCTCCAGCCAGGTTCGGTAGGTCGAGATGTTCTCGCGGGCCTTCTCAGCCGCGCGAGCGTCACCGCGGGCCTCGGCCTTCGCGGCGCGCTCTTCCAGCTTCGTGATCTCCGCGGTGAGCATGTCCGCGGTTTCCTGGGCGCGGGCTCGCGCTTCGGGGTCGGTGCGGCGCCACTCGTCGTCCTCGGCCTGGCGAATCGCCGACTCCAGCGTGCGGACGCGCTTGTCCAGGGGTCGGATCGCGTCGCGGGGGACCTTGCCCAGGGCGTTGAACTCCCCCAGGAAGGACCGGAAGGCGGCGCGGGCGGCCGCGAGGTTGCTCACGGGCAGGATTTCCGCTTCCGCTTTCTCCAGCAACGCCTCTTTGGCTTCCAAGTTCCCTTGGAACTCGGTGTCTTGTTGGGTGTGGGCGGACTGTCGCGCCTCGAAGAACTTGTCCTGCGCGGCGCGGAAGCGGGCCCATAGTTCGTCGTCGACCTCGCGCGGGGCGGCTCCAGCGGCCTTCCAGCGGGCCATCAGGTCGCGGAAGGCGCCCGAGGTCAGGCCCCACTCCGTCGAATCCGAAAGAGCCTCCGCCTCGGCGATCAACTGCTCCTTGGCTGCCCGAGCGCCCTCGCGACGCTCGG
The DNA here is from genome assembly GCA_039811865.1 of Propionicicella sp. Classification (GTDB taxonomy): domain Bacteria; phylum Actinomycetota; class Actinomycetes; order Propionibacteriales; family Propionibacteriaceae; genus JBDHZK01. Next base: position 16,919 of record JBDHZK010000010.1, read on the forward strand.
CCTGCTCGGCGAACTGCGCCTTGCGCCGGCGCGTGTAGGTGGTCCTGGCCGATGAGAACCGGTGCCAAAGTGCATCGTCGGTGGCGCGGTCGATGCGCGGCAGCGCCTTCCAGTCGTCCAAGAGAGTGCGGAACCGGTTGACTCCACCACGCCAATCGTTGCCCTCAGCGAGCCGCTCGGCCTCGTCGACCATGGCCTCCTTGGCCTGCCGCGTCGCCTCGCTCTGCTTGGCCCGCTCGGCCTTGCGGGCCTCGGCCTGCTCGCTGAGCAGGGGAGTGAGGGTGTCGAGCTTCGCCTCAAGGCCGGCCAGATCACCGACCGCGTTAGCCTCGTGCACGCTCTTTCGCACCGTGCTGATCGAGTGCCTGGCTTCGTCAGGGGACAAGGCCCCATTGCCAACCCGCATGACGAGCAGGTTCACCTCGACCTCAAGTGCCTGGAAGCGCCGTACGTAGAACGCCAGTGCCTCGGCTGGGGGGACTTCGGGGACCTGACCGACGCTGCGCTCGCCGTCGGCCGTCCGCACGTACACCGTGCCGTCGGCGTCGACGCGACCGAAGTCGGCCGGACTTGCGGGTTGGCTCATGTGGTACATCTTGCCCGATTGGGTTAATGCATGTGTGGGCGCCCAGCAACGCTGGCGTAGGCTGCCCGCGTGCTCATCGCCTCGTTTCCGGCCGGACCTTGGCAGGCAAACTGTTACGTGGTTGCCCGTGGCCGCGGTGAAGATTGCGTAATCATCGACCCCGGCGTGGAAGCCGCGGCGATCGTCCGTGAGGTGGTCGCGGAGCAGGCGTTGCGTCCGGCGGCCATCTTGCTGAGCCACGGACACATCGATCACATCGCCTCGGCGGCTGAGTTGGGTAGGCATTTCGAAATCCCCACCTGGCTCCAGCCGGCCGACCGTGCGCTGTTGACCGACCCGGCAAAGGGGCTCGGCCCCGATTCCCGGGCGCTCCTGGACCAACTGCTGGGGACGTCGCAGTTGACCGAGCCGCCGATCGTTGCCGAGCTTTTCGACGGGCAGGAATTGGGGGTTGCCGGACTTGAGTTCAGGGTGTCCCACGCGCCCGGACACACGGCGGGATGCGTCCTGTTGTCGACGGATTACCCCGATTCGACGGAAGTGTCGGGCCTGGTGTTCAGCGGTGATGTGCTGTTCGCCGGATCCATCGGGCGAACCGACCTGCCGGGGGGAGACCCCGATGTCATGTTGGCCAGCCTGCGTGACAAGGTGTCGCGGCTGCCCGACGGCTTGGCCGTCCTCCCCGGACACGGGCCCCAGACGACGATGCGGCGCGAGAAGATGACCAACCCATACCTGCAACCAAGCTTCCTGGTTTCCTGAGGTTCGATGAGTCGTCCAAAGCCGATCTCCGGCTTCCCCGAGTTCCTTCCCGCCGCCCGCGTCGTCGAACAGCGCGTGCTCGACTTCTTGCGCGCCGAGTTCGAACTCCACGGCTTCGCCAATATCGAGACCAGGGCCGTCGAGCCGCTGGAACGGCTGGCCAGCAAGGGCGAGATCGAGAAGGAGGTCTACACGGTGCGTCGGCTGCACGCCGACGCACAGGCGGTTGATGAACTCGGCCTGCATTTCGACCTGACCGTGCCGTTCGCCCGTTACGTGCTGGAGAACTCCGGTCACCTGGTCTTCCCCTTCAGGCGCTACCAAATCCAAAGGGTTTGGCGCGGCGAGCGTCCCCAAGAGGGCCGCTATCGGGAGTTCACTCAAGCCGACATCGACATCGTCGGCCAGGACGTGCTCGCACCCCATCACGACATCGAGGCACCGCTGGTGGTGCTCGGAGCGTTGGAGCGGCTGCACGTTGACCTCGGTCTGCCGCCTGCCCTGATGCGCGTCAACAATCGGCAACTGTCGCAGGGTTTCTACGCCGGCTTGGGTATCGACGATCCGGCACCCGTGTTGCAGCGCGTGGACAAGCTGGACAAGATCGGCCCCGAGGCGGTGGGTCAGACGCTCGCCGCAATCGGCCTTGATGAGGGCCAGATCCAGGCGACCTTGGCGCTGGCGCAGATCAGTTCGCCGGACTCGGCTTTCGTCGATCGGGTGCTCGAACTCGGCGTCCGACATCCGTTGCTCGAGGCGGGTCTGGCTGCGCTCGACGAGGTGGTCACCACCGCTGGAAAGTACGCCCCCGGGCGCCTGCTCGCCGACTTGAAGATCGCCCGAGGGCTCGACTACTACACCGGCACCGTCTACGAGACCGAACTGGTCGGCTTCGAGTCGCTCGGGGCAGTGTCCTCCGGCGGCCGCTACGACTCCTTGGCCAGCGACGGGAAGGTCACCTTCCCCGGCGTCGGCATCTCGGTCGGGGTTACCCGGATGTTGGTGCCGCTGCTCGGACGGGGCAAGCTGACGGCCTCGCGTCCCGTCCCTTCCGCCGTGCTCGTCGCGGTCGACGACGAGGAGTCGCGACACGTGGCGATCGCGGTCGCCGCTGCCCTCCGGGCGCGCGGAATCGCGTGCGAGGTGGCACACAAGGCCGACCGGTACGGACGCCAGATCCGCTTTGCCGAACGCAAGGGCATCCCTTTCGTCTGGTTCGGCGGCCCGGCCGGTGAGGTCAAAGACATTCGCTCCGGCGATCAGGTGGGTGCCGACGCCGACCTTTGGACCCCGCCTGCGGCTGATCTCCACCCACAGGTGCTGCGCGGCTAGGCGACAACACCGCCAGGCCACCGCCGGGAGCCCGGCGACGAACGTCCAGCAAGCGGGGAGGGCCGGTGGGGCTGTTCTCGTCATGCTCCGAGCGTAGGCACCTATGCGGTAGAATCGTCACTATGTTCGAAATCTGGGGACAACTTTTCCAGCCACGAAACCGATTCGGGCTCGACGAGGCCCGCCCCTAAGATCGAGGGGCTGTCTTTGCAGAGGGGATTTCGTGATTCGCACACATCGCGCCGGCACACTGCGCGCGTCCGATGCCGGCACCACCGTCACGCTGGCCGGGTGGGTCGCAAGGCGCCGAGACCACGGCGGCGTTGCCTTCATCGACTTGCGCGATGCCTCGGGCGTCGTCCAGGTGGTCGTTCGCGACGAGGTGATCGAGGCGTCCGGCGCGCATGACCTACGCAACGAGTACTGCATCAAGGTCGTCGGCGTGGTCGAACCGCGTCCCGATGGGAACGCGAATCCCGACCTGCCCACCGGCGATGTGGAAGTTGCGATCAGCTCGCTGGAGGTGCTCAACCGGGCCGCCCCGCTGCCGTTCCAGATCGATGATCGCGGGGCCGCGGGAGAGGAGCACCGACTCAAGTACCGGTATCTCGATTTGCGGCGACCCGCCCAAGGGGCCGCGATCAGGCTGCGCAGCGAGGTCAACCGCATCGCCCGGGACTTGCTCGCCGAACGAGATTTCGTCGAGATCGAGACGCCGACCCTGACGCGTTCCACGCCAGAGGGGGCGCGGGACTTCGTCGTGCCCGCGCGGCTCGCCCCGGGCAGCTGGTACGCACTTCCGCAGAGCCCGCAGTTGTTCAAGCAGCTGCTGATGGTGGCGGGCATGGAGCGGTACTACCAGATCGCTCGGTGTTACCGCGACGAGGACTTCCGCGCCGACCGGCAGCCTGAGTTCACCCAGCTGGACATCGAGATGAGCTTCGTCGACCAGGACGACGTGATCGAGCTGTCGGAGGCGCTGGTCAAACGCATCTGGGCGCTCAAGGGCTTCGACATCCAGACTCCGATCGAGCGCATCACCTACAAAGACGCAATGGACCGGTTCGGCACCGACAAGCCTGATCTTCGCCTGCACCTCGGCGAGCTGACCGAGCTCACCGACTACTTCGACGGCACCGGATTCAGGGTCTTCCAGGCGCCCTATGTCGGTGCGGTCGTCATGCCTGGCGGCGCCGACCAACCCCGCCGAACGTTCGACGCCTGGCAGGAGTGGGCCAAGCAACGCGGTGCCCGCGGTTTGGCCTACGTGACGTTGGATGCAGACGGTGTCCTGGGTGGGCCGGTAGCCAAGAACCTGAGCGAGGCCGAGCGTGCGGGCCTGGCCGAGCGGGTCGGAGCCGCTCCGGGCGACTGCGTCTTCTTCGCGGCGGGCGCGCGCAAGCCGTCCCAGGCGTTGTTGGGGGCGGCCCGGGTGGAGATCGGACGGCGTCTGGGCCTGATCGCGCCCGGCACCTGGTCGTTCGTCTGGGTGGTGGACGCCCCCTTGTTCGAGCCCGCTTCGGACGCGGTCGCCGCCGGCGACGTCGCGGTCGGTGCCGGCGCCTGGACTGCGGTCCACCACGCCTTCACCTCACCCAAGCCCGAATGCCTCGACACCTTCGACCACGACCCTGGCTCGGCACTGGCCTATGCCTACGACCTGGTCTGCAACGGCAACGAGATCGGCGGGGGTTCGATCCGAATCCACCGGCGCGACATCCAGGAGCGGGTCTTCGCCGTGATGGGCATCGAGCCGGCCGAGGCGCAGGAGAAGTTCGGTTTCTTGCTGGACGCCTTCTCCTACGGCGCCCCGCCGCATGGCGGAATCGCGTTCGGCTGGGACCGGATCGTCGCCCTGCTCGCGGGCATGGACTCCATCCGAGACGTGATTGCCTTCCCCAAGACCGGCGGCGGCTACGACCCCCTAACCGGCGCGCCCGCGCCGATCTCCGCCAAGCAGCGCAAGGAAGCGGGCGTCGACGCCAGGCCGTTCCCGGCGCAGACTCCGGCTAGCGGCTAGGGCACCCGGGCCATGACTGGTCGCCGCACCCTGGTCACGGGCGGATCGCGGGGGATCGGGGCGGCCATCGTCGGCTTGCTCGCAAGCCAAGGGCACGAAATTGTCCTCGGCTACCGGGCGGACGCCGAGGCTGCCGCAAGGACGGCCGACGCAGCCCGAGGCTTCGGAGCCCGATGCACGCTCGTCCAGGCAGACGTGACCGATCCGCAGCAGGTGGCCCGGCTGTTCGCGCAAGCGGGTGCGGGATTGACGGGGGTGGTGATCAACGCCGGGGGTGCCTTCGGCATCGGTCCGCTCGCCGACGCGAGCCCAGCCGACATCGCCGCCACCGTGGCGCTGAACCTCACCTCGGCGCTGTTGGTGGCCCGCGAGGCGGCTCGCGCACTGGCCATTTCGCGCGGCGGGCGAGGCGGGGTGATCGTCCCGATCAGCTCGGGTGCGGCGACCCTCGGCAGCCCGAACGAGTTCGTGGCATACGCCGCGGCGAAGGCGGGTGTGGACACCCTGGCCCGAGGTCTCGGGCTGGAACTGGCCCGTGACGGTGTTCGCGTGGTCGCCATCGCCCCGGGACTGGTCGACACGGATTTTCACGCCGCCGCCGGTGAGCCCGGTCGCGCCGAGCGGATCGCGCCCACGATTCCGCTCGGGCGTGGGGCGTCCGCCGAAGAGATCGCCCAGGCGGTGGCCTGGGCGATGAGCGAGGCCGCCAGCTATGTCACGGCGACGGTCATCCGCGTCGCTGGCGGACGCTGACCGGACGTCTGTCTTCCCAGCGAGCGCGAGCGGCCCGCCCTGCTGGTAGGACGGGCCGCCGGCTCGCCGCGTGCTTCAGCGGAGGTCGTCCTCCGAGGAGGGGGCGCCGTCGGTGGCCAGCAGGCTGTACAGCTTGCGGCGGGCGTCGGCGAGGATCTCGGCGGCCTGGCGCTGCAGGTCCGGCGAACCGCTGCGGGTTACGGCCTGCGCGGCCATGGTGAGGTTCGTGAACTCGCTCCACAGGCCCTTGACCTGATCGGAAAAGCGCGGCGCGAACTCGTCCTTGACCGCGTCCCACGGCTTGGTGGGGACGTCCTGCGCCGCCTGCTTGCCGGCGTCGGTCAGCCTGAAGGCGCGTTGACCTTCGTTGTCGTACTGCTCGACCAGGCCCTCGTCCTCGAGCTGGGCCAGGGCGGGGTACACCGCTCCCGGGCTCGGCTTCCACAGCCCGTCTGTGCGCTCGGCGAGGGTTTGGATGACCTGATAGCCGTTCAGCGGCCCCTCGGCCAGCAACGCCAAGATAGCGATCCGGACGTCCCCGCGACGGGCGCGGGGCCCGCGTCCGGGGCCTCCCCAGCCGCCGCCCATCGGGCCGCGGGGGCCGAACGGGCCGTGCGGGCCGAACGGGCCGTTGGCCCCAAACGGACCACCGGGTCCGAAGGGACCCATCGGGCCGGGGCCGCCCTCGAAGCCGCGTCCGCCGCGACGGCCCTCGCGCCGCTCGCCGCGTCCTTCTCGCCGGTCTTGGTTCATCTGCGCCCACCCGGGGCGCTGCATCGCAAAGTCATACATGGTGATCTCCTGTCTAGATGTTCTTGCGTTAGCACGACGATATATCGTGACGGGTCGTTACGCAAGAGCGGCGGGTCTTTGACCGGGAACTGTCGGTGCGGTGGGGGAAGCTGGAACCGCGTCCGGGGGATCCCGGGCCAAGGCGTCAGCCGAGGAGGGCCAATGGCCAAGAAGATTCAAGTGACTTTCGACTGTGCCGACCCGGGTGCGCTGGCCCATTTTTGGGCAGCCGTGCTCGGCTACCGCCTCCAGGAACCGCCGCCAGGATTCGCGACCTGGGACGAGGCCATGGCGGCATTCGATGTGCCACGGGAGAGGTGGAACGACGCCTCCGCCGTGATCGATCCCGATGGGGTCGGGCCTCGGCTGTTCTTCCAGCGCGTGCCGGAGGGCAAGCAGGTGAAGAACCGCGTGCATCTCGACGTGCGGGCCGCCCCGGGGTTGGAGGGGGATGAACGGATGGCGGTGCTGGAGGCCGAGGCGGAGCGCCTGGTCGGGCTTGGGGCCGCCAGACTGCGCCGATTCGAGCCGGCGCCGCCGCTCAGCGCGGGATTCATCGTGTTGGCCGACCCCGAGGGCAACGAGTTCTGCCTGGACTGATTCGGCCTGTGCTCAGCTTCGGTGCGCCGCCTCTGTCGGTGCCCGCGTGTAGCGTCACTCACGATGTCAGAGGACCTCTTCGGCAATGTCGACCTGCCCGCGCCCGCGCGCGCGGGGACGCTTTCGGGTGCCGATCACGCGGACGTCCCACTCGCCGTGCGCCTGCGACCGCGCACCATCGACGAGATCGTCGGTCAGGAGCACCTGCTCGCACCCGGTTCGCCGCTGCGGCGCCTCGCCGAGGGGGCCTCGGCGATGTCGGTGTTCTTGTGGGGGCCACCGGGCGTCGGCAAGACCACGATCGCCGCGGTCGTCTCGGGCTCGACGAACCGGCGCTTCGTCGAGTTGTCGGCGGTGACGGCCGGGGTGAAGGAGGTCCGAGCAGAGTTGGACGTCGCCCGCCGGGAGTTGACGCGGGGACTCGGGACGGTGCTGTTCATCGACGAGGTGCACCGCTTCTCCAAGGCGCAGCAAGACGTTTTGTTGCCCGCCGTTGAGAACCGCCTGGTCACACTGATCGCGGCAACGACTGAGAACCCGTCGTTCTCGGTGATCTCGCCGCTGCTGTCACGTTCGCTGCTGCTCACGCTCAAGCCGTTGACCGACCTGCACATCGGGCAGCTGCTCGACCGTGCGCTCGAGGACGAGCGGGGCCTGCGGACGTCCACCGGAACCAGGTTCGAGATCGCCTCGGACGCCCGCGCCTCCCTGATCCGACTGGCCGGCGGGGACGCCCGGCGCGTCCTCACTTTCGCGGAGGAGGCGGCGGCGGGCGCGCTGGCGACCGGGTCGACCACCATCGAGACCGCCCACGTCGAGGCAGCGGTGGACGCCGCCACCGTGCGCTACGACCGCGACGGCGACGAGCACTACGACGTCATCAGCGCGTTCATCAAATCGATCCGGGGTAGCGACGTGCAGGCCGCGCTGCATTACCTAGCGCGGATGCTGGCCGCAGGTGAGGATCCCCGATTCATCGCGCGTCGGTTGATCATCCTCGCCAGCGAGGACATCGGCATGGCCGCCCCGTCGGTGCTGCAGACCTGCGTGGCGGCGGCTCAGGCCGCGCAACTGATCGGAATGCCCGAGGCAAGGCTCAACCTTGGCCAAGCGGTGATCGCCTGTGCGCTGGCGCCGAAGTCGAACGCCGTCATCGTCGCAGTGGACGCAGCCCTGGCCGACGTTCGCGCCGGCCGGATCGGGCGCGTCCCGCCGCACCTTCGCGACGCTCACTACGCGGGGGCCAAGCGCCTTGGCCACGGGGAGGGCTACCGCTACGCGCACGACTACGAGCACGGTGTCGCGGCCCAGCAGTATCTACCCGACGAGTTGGCCGGAGCGCGCTACTACCGCCCCAGCGACCACGGAAACGAGGCTGCTCTGGCTGAGCGGCTGACGGCCTTGGACGGTCTGTTGGGCCGCGACTGACGGCGTGTCCCAGCGCGAAATGTCGTCGCGGCGGTGCACTAGGCTTCCAGAAAACCACCGAAACATGTGAGGAATCGTCATGACCATCACCGCTGGTGAGATCGCCGGCCTGATCGCGGCCCTGGCCGCCGTCGCGCTAGTTGCGTTCATGGCCGCCCCCCTCCTCAAGCTCGGCCGCGTGCTGGAGGAGTTGCGGCTTGCGGTGCGCGATATCGGGCACAACTCGGTTCCGATCCTGACCGAACTGCGCGGGACGGTCAGCGCCACGAACGAGGAGCTCGGCAAGCTCGCGGTGGTCACCGAGGACGTGTCGAAGGTGAGTAACCACGCCACCGTGGTCAGCGAGAACGCGGCGCAGCTCGCGACCTTGTTCTCGGCCACGCTCGGCGGACCGTTGGTAAAGACCGCGGCACTGACCTACGGGGTGCGCAAGGCGCTTCGCGGGGGCAAGGGGAAGAGGGCATGAAGCAGCTGTTCTGGATCGCGGTCGGCGTCGGGCTGAGCGTCTTGGTCGTCGTCAAGGGACGCGAGTACCTGGCCAAGGTGACCCCCAAGGGATTCACCGATGAGGTCGTGGCCCAAGGCCAAGGCATCGTGACGCGCGTCCGGGAGTTCGTGGCAGACATCAACAGTGGAATGAACGAGCGCGAGGCCGAGTTGCGAGATGCGCTGGGCATGGACGAGCCTGCCCCTCGCCGAGCCCGCTGAGTGCCGACCACTAAGGATCAGTTGATGAAGACCGCCGAAATCAGGCAGCGGTTCCTAGACCACTTCGCCGCGCGCGGACACACCGTCGTGCCGTCGGCGCCGTTGGTCTACAACGACCCGACCCTGCTGTTCGTGAACGCCGGGATGGTGCCCTTCAAGCCGTACTTCGTCGGCGCCGAGGACCCGCCCTTCTCCCGCGCGACGAGCGTGCAAAAGTGCGTGCGCACCCTCGACATCGACGAGGTCGGCAAGACCACTCGCCATGGCACGTTCTTCCAGATGAACGGCAACTTCTCCTTCGGCGACTACTTCAAAGAGGGCGCGATCAACTACGCCTGGGAGTTGATCACCAACCCGCAGGACGCCGGCGGCTACGGCTTCGACCCGGAGAAGATCTGGGTGACGGTCTACCTCGACGACGATGAGGCGGCGCGCCTATGGCGCGGCGTCGGCATCCCCGATTCCCGAATCCAGCGGCGTGGGCTCAAGGACAACTTCTGGCACATGGGCATCTCGGGCCCGGGTGGTCCCTGCAGCGAGATCTACATCGACCGCGGCCCCGAGTTCGGGCCGGACGGCGGTCCCGTCGTGGACGAGGACCGCTTCCTGGAGATCTGGAATCTGGTCTTCATGCAGTATGAGTTGGCGGCCGTCCGGGCGAAGGACGACTTCGATATCCGCTCCGACTTGCCCAAGAAGAACATCGACACCGGCATGGGCCTGGAGCGGGTCGCTTACCTGCTGCAGGGCGTCGACAACATGTACGAGATCGACGAGGTCTTCCCGGTAATCGCCAAGGCGGCCGAGCTGGCGGGCAAACGCTACGGCGCCGACCACGTCGACGACGTCCGCATGCGCGTGGTCGGCGATCACGTGCGCAGTTCGCTGATGTTGATGACCGACGGGGTCGCGCCCGGGAACGAGGCGCGCGGCTATGTGCTGCGCCGGCTGTTGCGCCGCAGCATCCGCGCGATGCGCCTGCTCGGGGTGGACGGCCCGGTGCTCCCGGAGTTGCTGCCGGTGAGCCGCGACTTGATGTCCGCCTCTTACCCCGATGTCGCCTCGCAGTGGCCGCGAGTCAGCCAGAACGCCTACGGCGAGGAGGAGGCATTCCGGCGCACGCTCGCGACCGGCACCCAGATCTTCGACGTTGCGGTCGCGGACACCAAGGCCGCGGGTAAGTCCGCGTTGGCGGGTGAGCGGGCGTTCCAGTTGCACGACACGTACGGCTTTCCCATCGACCTGACGCTGGAGATGGCCGCCGAGCAGGGCCTGAGCGTGGACGCGCAGGAGTTCAAGCGGCTGATGGCCGAGCAGAAGAACCGGGCCAAGGCCGATGCCCGCGCCAAGAAGGGCGGCACGGTCGCGTCCGAGGCCTACCGCATTCTGCGTTCGTCCGGGGAGACGCAGTTCTTGGGCTACACCGACCTGGCGGCGTCCACGAAGGTGCGCGGCATCGTCCGCGACGGTCAACCGGTGGTGGCCGCCGCGCCCGGCGATGTGGTGGAGGTCGTCTTGGACGAGACTCCCTTCTACGCCGAATCGGGCGGCCAGGACGCCGACTCCGGCAAGATCACCGCCGACGGGCTGAGCCTTGAAGTGCTGGACGTCCAGCGTCCTCTGCAGGGCCTGATCGTGCACAAGGTGCGCGTCGAGGACGGGCAGTTGGTGGCCGGTCAGCAGGTCGAGGCCGAGGTGGACGCGCAGGCGCGGTTCGGCTCGTGTCAGGCCCATTCGGCGACCCACATTGTCCACGCGGTGCTGCGCGAGTTGCTCGGCCCGACCGCCGTTCAGGCTGGCTCGTACAACAAGCCCGGCTACCTGCGCTTCGACTTCTCTTCCACCGTGCCGCTTCACGGCGGCCTGAAGGAGGAGTTCGAAGGCCGCTCCAACGAGGCGATCCGCGACGACCTCGGCGTGAGCGCCACACAGATGCCGTTGGCCCAGGCCAAGGCGATGGGCGCGATGGCGATGTTCGGCGAGAAGTATGGCGAGGTCGTCCGGATGGTCGAGATGGGCGGGCCCTGGTCGCGTGAGTTGTGTGCCGGGACGCACGTTCAAAGCTCGGCACAGATCGGCCTGCTGACCCTCCTGGGCGAATCCAGTGTCGGTTCGGGCGTGCGCCGGGTCGAGGCGCTGGTCAGCACCGACGCGTTCACCCATCTGGCGGGGGAGCGAGCGCTCGTCCAGACCCTGACCGAGCAACTGAAGGTCCAGCCCGATCAGCTTGTCGACCGGGTGACCAAGCTGCTGGCCCAGTTGAAGTCGGCCGAGAAGACGATCGCCGAGATGAAAGCCAAGGAACTGCTCTCCGGGGTGGCCGAACTGGCCGCGTCGGGACGTCCCACCGGGCCGGTTTCGCTGATCGCCAGAGCTGTGCCCGGGGTCGGGGCGGCCGAGCTTCGCTCACTGGCGCTCGAGGTCCGAAACGCCGTCGCCGCGCGGCCGGCCGTAGTGGCGCTCGTGGGTGGCCCGCCGCAGAAGCCGGCGGCGATCGTGGCCACAACCCAGTCGGCCCGCGACGCAGGCGCGAAGGCCGGGGCACTGATCGCCGTGGCCGCGGTGGAACTCGGCGGTCGCGGCGGAGGCCGAGACGACGTGGCCCAAGGCGGCGGCTCGGACGGCTCCAAGGCCGACGAGGCGTTGGCGGCGGTCGGACGCGCCTTGGCGGCGCTCTCCTGACCGGCGTGCGGGCGGTCCCCGGCGAAGGTTTTCGTCGGGGCGTCCGCCTGGCCATCGACTGGGGAAAGGCCCGCATCGGAGTGGCGGCGTGCGATCCCGATGGGATGCTCGCCCACCCGGTCGGCACCGTGCCCGCCGGTCCGGCGGCGATGGCCGAACTCATCCGGCTCGTCCACGAGTACGCGCCGATCGAGGTGGTGGTGGGTTACCCGCGCTCGCTCGACGGCAGCGAGGGCATCGCCGCAGCCGCGATCACACAGTCGGCGGTCGAACTGGCCGGCCGGATCGCCCCGACACCTGTGTGTCTGGTCGACGAAAGACTGAGCACCGTGGTGGCGACACGTAGGCTGAAGCAGGCCGGGCGCCGAGCCCGGCAGCAACGAGCCATCATCGACCAGGCGGCTGCGGTCGCGATCCTGGACCACGCCCTGGATCTCGAGCGGAGCACCGGGCGGCCACCTGGGAGCCGGGTCGGCGAAGGTCTCGACGACGAAAGGAACCGCGAGTGAACGACGACCTCTACGACCCGCAAACGCGGAAGTGGAACGTCAAGGAGGTCTTGCATCGCAGCAAGAGTGCGTTCGCGATCCTGCTTTCCCTTGCCGTCCTGATCACCGGCGGTGTCCTGGTCTACAAGTTCGCCGACAAGGCCTGGACCGACTACCGGACGACCGAGGACTACATCGGCGAAGGCGTCGACCCGGTCGAGGTGACCATCCCGCCGGGCACGTCCCTGTCGGGAATCGGTGACTTGCTCGTTACGGCGGACGTCGTCAAGACCGCGAAGGCGTGGGACCGGGCCGTCGCCAAGGTCAACGGGGCGGAGCGGATCCAGGCGGGCCGCTACCGGCTGAAGACGCAGGTCCCAGCCGCTTTGGCCGTCCAGATGCTGATGGACCCCAAGAACATCATTCGCAACCGGATGACCTTGAAGGAGGGGCTGCGCCTGACCGCGGCGGTGAAGGTGATGGCCAAGGCCGCCGGCATCAAGGACACTGCGCTGACCACCGCCCTCAAGACTCCTGGCAACCTGGGGCTGCCGGCCTGGGCGAAGGGTAGGGCGGAGGGATTCTTCTTCCCCGACACCTACGAGCTCCCCACCAAGCCCACGGCGGCTGCGGTAATCAACCTGACGACCACCCAGTTCAGCCGGGTGACCGACGACATCAACTTCGAGGGCCGGGCCAAGGACATCAAGCGCACCCCTTACGATGCGCTGATCGTGGCCAGCATCATCGAGGCCGAGGTGAACAAACCGGAGTACCGCGCCAAGGTCGCCCGAGTCCTCTACAACCGCCTCGACAAGGGCATGCCGCTTCAGTTGGACACCACAGTCCTCTACGCGAACAACATCGAGGGCCACCCGACCACCACGAACGAGCAGCGCGCCAACCCGTCGCCGTACAACACCTACGTGCACACGGGTTTGCCACCCGGCCCGATCAACTCGCCCGGACGCGCCGCTCTGGAAGCCGCGGTGAACCCCGAGGCCGGCGCCTGGCTCTACTTCGTCGCGGTCAACCTCGACACCGGCGAGACCCTGTTCGCCAACACCTACGCCGAGCATCTGCAAAACGTCGCCAAGTTCCAGGCCTGGTGCCAGGCCCACCCGGGGAAGTGCTGACGTGGCCGGGACGCGCTGCGCGGTTTTGGGCAAGCCGGTCAGCCACTCGCTTTCCCCACTGATTCACCGGACGGGCTATGCGTGGCTGGGCCTGAAGCACTGGCACTACCTGTCGTTCAACGTGACGCCGGAAGACTTGGCCGCCTTCGTCGGCGAACTCGGGCAGGAGTGGCGAGGCCTCAGCATCACGATGCCGTTGAAGGAGGCCGCCGCCGTCATCGGGGAACCCGATCCGGTCGCAGCCGCGACCGGGGCCGCGAACACCCTGGTCTTCGAAGCCGACGGCACCCGGGCCTACAACACCGACGTGCCCGGGCTCCTCGACGCCCTGGACGCGGCCGAAATCCCCGCCTACGAGTCGGCTGCCGTACTGGGCAGCGGCGCCACGGCGCGCTCGGTGGTCATGGCTTTGTCGCTGCGCGGCTGCAAGCGGGTCGAGATCTTGGCTCGCACCCCCGAACGCGGTCGGGCGGTCGTCGCCTTCGCGGAGGGCCAGGGGCTACAAGGCACCCTCGGCGAGTGGGGGAAGGCGCCCCAAGATGCCGAGTTGTTCGCCTCGACGGTCCCGTCCGCGGGTCTGGCGGGGCAGTTGGCCGAACTACCCGGTACTGGCGTCCGGGCCGTGTTCGACGCGATCTACGATCCCTGGCCGACCCCGCTGGCCGCGCTCGCCCGGGCGGCTGGGTTGACCACCGTCTCGGGCGCCGACCTTCTGGTGCACCAGGCCAGACACCAGTTGCGCTTGATGACTGGGCAGGACGTCCCCGCCGAGCCGCTGCTGTCTGCCGTCCGGGCGGAACTGGGGCGCCGCGCGGGCGTCTGAGAGACTGTCGGCCATGTTTCGCTACCTGACCGCCGGAGAATCGCACGGTCCCGCTCTGGTCGCGATTCTCGAGGGGATTCCGGCGCACGTGGCCGTCACCTCCGGCGAGATCGCGGCGTCGTTGGCGCGCCGTCGGCTTGGTGTCGGCAGGGGTGCCCGCATGAAGTTCGAGGCCGACCAGGTGACCATCCTGGGCGGAGTGCGCCACGGCCGGACGCTCGGCTCGCCGGTGGCCGTTCAGGTCGGCAACTCCGAGTGGCCGAAGTGGCAGACAGTGATGGCCGCCGACCCCGTCGAGCCCGAAGTGCTCGCCGCTCAGGCCCGCAACGCGCCGTTGACCCGCCCCCGGCCGGGCCACGCCGACCTCGCCGGAATGGCGAAGTACGACGTTGACGACGCCAGGCCCATCCTGGAGCGGGCCTCCGCGCGCGAAACGGCGGCACGGGTCGCGATCGGCCGGGTGGCGGCAAACTTCCTGGAGCAGGCGTACGGAGTGACCGTCTTGAGCCACGTCGTGGGGCTGGGCGCGGCTCGTAACGACTCCCCGGCTCTGCCCACTATGGACGACCTGGCGGCGGTGGACGCTCACCCGGCCAGGTGCTTCGACGCCGAGGCCGGCGCAGCCATGATCGCCGAGGTCGATGCCGCCCACCGCGACGGCGACACCTTGGGCGGCGTGGTCGAGGTGCTCGCCTATGGGCTGCCTCCGGGCCTCGGCTCGCACATCCAATGGGACCGCCGGCTGGACGCGCGCCTCGCCGCTGCACTGATGGGCATCCAGGCCATCAAGGGCGTCGAGGTCGGGGACGGGTTCGAGTTGGCGGCCACGCGCGGCAGCCTCGCCCACGACGAACTAGTCCCAGGCGACGGCCGGATCGATCGCGTATCGAACCGCGCAGGCGGCACCGAGGGCGGGATGAGTAACGGTTCGCCGCTGCGGGTGCGAGCGGCCATGAAGCCGATCTCCACTGTGCCGCGTGCCCTGCGCACGGTCGACACCGCCACCGGCATCGCGGCCAGCGCGCACCATCAGCGCTCGGACGTTTGCGCCGTCCCCGCCGCTGGCGTCGTGGCTGAGGCGATGGTCGCGCTGGTATTGGCCGAGGTGTTCTTGGAGAAGTTCGGCGGCGACTCGGTCGCCGAGACCGCCGCCAACCATGCGGCCTACCTGGCGAGGCTCGCCGATCGCGGGTTGTGGTGACGATCGTCCTGGTCGGTGCCCCCGGTGCCGGCAAGACGACCCATGGCCGGCTGCTGGCGCAGCGCCTCGGAGTGGACTTCGTGGACGTGGACGAGTTGATCGAGGACGTCTCGGCAAAGCCGATTCGCGAGATCTTCGCCGACCACGGCGAGGCACACTTCCGGGCCCTGGAACGCGAGCACACGCTGGCAGCGCTGGAGGGGGGAGGAGTCGTCGCCCTGGGCGGGGGAGCGGTGACCAGCCCTGAGATCCGGGCGGCGCTGGCCGGTCACGACGTCATCTGGTTGCGAGTCTCGGTCGTCCAGGCGACCCGGCGGGTGGGCATGACCGGGCTGCGCCCGCTGCTGTTGGGGGACGTCCGAGAGCGGCTGAGCGCCCTGCTGACCGAGCGCGAACCCCTCTACGCCGGGGTCGCCACACTCTTGGTGGACACCGACAAGCTCAGCCCCAGGGCTGTCGTCGACGAGATTTTGCGCCGGATGGGAGAAGCCGATGAGCCAGGCGATCAGGGTTAGCGCCGAGCGTCCCTACGATGTCCTGATCGGCCACGGGGTGCTGGCCGGGCTGGCCGAGCTCACCCGCGGACGCGAGCGAATCGCGCTGATCCACCCCGCCGCGCGCGAGGCGGAGGCGATCGCGCTGGCGGCCACCGTCGCCGAAGAGGTGAAGCTGATCGGCGTCGCCGACGCCGAGGACGCCAAGACACCGGCGTCGCTGGAGGCAAGCTGGCGGGCATTGGCCGACCACGGCTTCACCAGATCCGACCTGGTGATCGGCTTCGGAGGCGGCGCCACCACCGACCTGGCCGGCTTCGTGGCGGCGACCTGGCTTCGGGGGGTCGACTACGTGGCTGTGCCCACGACACTGCTCGCCATGGTGGACGCGGCCGTCGGCGGCAAGACCGGGATCAACCTGCCCGAGGGTAAGAACCTCGTCGGGGCCTTCTACGAGCCTCGGGGTGTCTTTTGCGACCTGGACCTGCTCGCGACGTTGCCCCAGGCCGAGGTGCGCGCCGGGCTGGCCGAGGTGATCAAGGCGGGCTTCATCGCGGACCCGGAGATCTTGACGCTCGTCGAGGCCGATCCGGACGCCGCCCGAGATCCCGCCGCAGCCGTTCAGGAGGAACTGATCCGGCGGGCCATCGAGGTAAAGGCGAGCGTCGTCTCGGGCGACCTTCGGGAGCGGACGTCGGTGGGCAAGGTGGTCGGGCGCGAACTGCTGAACTACGGGCATACGCTCGGGCACGCCATCGAGCGGGTCGAGGACTACCAGTGGCGCCACGGCGAGGCGATCAGCGTCGGCATGGCGTTCGTCGCCGAGCTGTCGCGGCGGCTGGGGCGCCTGGACGAGCCGACCGCCGCGCGTCACGGTGACATCCTGCGCAGCGTCGGACTGCCGACGTCCTACGAGCCGGACGCCTGGGCGGAGTTGCGTGCGGCGATGAACCTCGACAAGAAGACCAGGGGCGCCGACCTGCGCCTGGTCGTCCTGGACGCTTTGGCGGACGCCTCGGTGCTGGTCGCCCCGGACGAGGACGAGCTGGCGTCCGCCTACGCCGCCATCTGTGCGAACACGGCTGGCTAGGAACGCTCGTCGTGCAGCGCCTGCGCGGTCGCGGTGCCGGTGATGCCGGCGACAACGCCGGCGTAGAGGATGCGGCCCCCGTGGCGTCCAGGCCCGGGCCCCAGGTCGATCAGCCAGTCGGCTCG
>JBDHZK010000011.1:0-31185 GCA_039811865.1 Propionicicella sp.
GACTTCGTTTGGACTCGCGCTCGTTCGGGCTCCCCGGGGGTCGGCGCTAACGGAAGCCCTCACCGAGGACTCCTCCAACCGGCCGAGGGCCTCCCTTGAACGAAAGCCCTCGAAGGCTAACCGAAGCCCTCACCGAGGACTCAGCCGGGGCTGCCGATCCGCCCATTCGGCCAGGCTTACCCGGACGCCTGCGTGGAAGGGGATCTCCTCGCGCACGTGCCGGCGCGCCTCGACGGCCCGCAGGTCACGCATGAGGTCCACGATGCGGTGCATCGCCGGGGCCTCGAAGGCCAACAAGAACTCGTAGTCACCCAACCCGAACGAGGCAACCGTGTTGGCTCGGACGTCCGCGTAATCGCGTGCGGCCAGGCCGTGCTCGCGCAACATGCGGGAGCGATCCTGCGGGGGCAGCAAGAACCAGTCGTAGGACCGCACGAAGGGGTACAGGCAGATGTAGGCTCCCGGCGCCTCCCCCGCGAGGAATGCCGGCACGTGCGCGCGGTTGAACTCCGCGGGCCGGTGCACGCCGATCGCCGACCAGGTGGGGCGCAGGTGCTCCCCGAACGGGCACGCCAGCAGCCGATGGTAGGCCTCCTGCAGCGCCTCCACCGACTCGGCGTGGCACCAAAGCAGGAGGTCGGCGCCGGCGCGAAACGCAGCCAGGTCGTACCAGCCGCGGACGCTCACCCCGCTCAGCGCGGTGACGCCCGTGTGTACCACGTCGGCCCGCTCGGCGGCGTTCCCGGGCAGCGATCCGACCCGCTCGAAGACGGCGTACAGCACGTACGCCGTGCCAGCGTTGATCGCGTCGATGTCGACCGGCTCCTGGCTCACCGAGCCTCCTTCTTCGCTTCCGGCAACCCGTGCTGGCCAGCGCCCGGTGGCCGTCCCGCTGCGCAGCAGTGGTCGGCGCAGCGCGGCTCCCAGGCGGGCAGTGCGCCGACGACGGCCGCGGGCCGGCCGTCCAACCGTTCGCGGACGGCCTCAACCAGCGAAGCCACGAAAGCCGGATGCGTCCCGACCGTCGCTGCCCTGATGAAGCCAAGTCCAAGATCATGGGCCGTGCGCGCCGCCTCGGTGTCCAGGTCGTAGACGACCTCCATGTGGTCGGCGATGAACCCGATCGGGGCCACCACGACGGCCTTGCGCCCGCGCCGCGCGATGTCGGCCAGCGCGTCGTTGATGTCCGGCTCGAGCCAGGGCACCTGCGGTGGCCCAGACCGAGAGCAGTAGACCAGGCGCGACGGCAGTTGGACGCCGCTCGCCCGCGCCACCTGGTCCCGCACCAGGCGCGCAACCTCCTCGTGCTGACCCAGGTAGGACGCCGGCCGGGCGACGCCGGAGGCCGCCTCCATCGCCAACGGGATCGAGTGGGTGACGAAGACCAGTTCGATGTCTCCCGCGGCGTAGCCACCCTCGATCAGGTCGCGCACAGCGGCTAGTGCGGCGTCCACGTTGGCCTGGACGAAGCCCGGCGTGTTGAAGTAGGCGCGTACCTGGTCGATCCGCAGTCCGCCAACCGCGGCGGCCTGGGCGGCGATGTCCTCGCGGTACTGCCGGCAACCCGAGTACGACGAGTAGGCGGCGGTGATCAGCGCGAGGACGCGGCGCCCGCCGGCGTCCGCGATCTGCCGCAGGGCGTCGACGGTGTAGGGATCCCAGTTGCGGTTACCGATCACCACCGGCAGGGCGATGCCGCGTTCGTGGAGCGCCGCCTGCAGGGCGTCGCGCAGTTCCTGAGTCTTGTCGTTGATCGGCGAGCGGCCGCCGAACAGGCTGTAATGCTCGCCGACTTGGGCCAGCCGCGCATCTGGGATGTTCTTCCCCGCGGTCACGTTGCGCAGGAACGGGACGACGTCCTCGGGCCGCCTGGGGCCGCCGAAGCCGGCGAGCAGAATCGCGTCGTAGGTCATCCGGCTTCGCCACCCAGAACCTCGATACCCAACACCTCGCGCAGCGCATCTCGGAATTGCTCCTCGCGTCCCTGCGCGCCGGCGGCGCGAGCCCGGGTGGTCGGCTCGTGAACGAGCGCGGCCGCCAGTCGCCGCAGCGCGCGTCCGGCCTCGGCGGCGCTCACCGTCCCGCCCGCTGGCAGGCGCGAGAGTTCCCGCTCGACCAGCTCGTCCACGCCGCGCCGCAGCGCGACGACCTCCCCACTCAGAGCCCGGGACGATCGTTGCTCGCGATAGCGGGCCAGGTGGTCGGCGACGATGCGTTCGGCGGCGACCACCTGCTCCCCAGACGTTTGCGGCGCGGCGCTGACCACATCGGCCAGGGTGAGCAGCAAGACGCCCGGCAGGTCGCCGACGGCGTCCTCGACGTCTCGGTTCAACGCCAGGTCGAAGACGACCAGTGGGCGGCCGGCGCGCAGTTGCAACACCGGCTCCAGCGAGTCCGCGCACACCGACGGCACGCCGGCACCCCGGCAGGCGACGATCACATCCGCGGCCACCAGGGCGGCGGCCATCTCCTCATGGCCGAGCGCCTCGACATCGTGCCGAGCAGCGAACTCCCCCGCCCGCCCCGACGCCGAATGGACGACGATCCGGGCGCAGCCGCGCTCCCGCAACTGGGCCAGGGACGTCCCGGCGTACGACCCGGTGCCGGCCAGGACGGCCGTCGCCTTGCCCCAATCGATTCCGGCCTGCGCCGCCAGGTCGAGCGCGACCGAAACCGCGGAGCGTCCGGCGGCGTTCAGATCGGTGCGCAGGCCCACGTCCCGGGCGGTCTCCAGGGCGGCCGCGCCGAGCCGTTCCAGCTCCGGGCTCAGCGTGGCGTCGGTCCGGGCCCGGGCCAACGCCCGACGCACCTGAGCGCGGACCTCCTGCTCCCCCACGACCGCCGCGGACAACCCGCAAGCGACCCGAAACAGGTGGCGGACCGCCTGCTCGCCGCTGTGAACGGCCAGCAGGGGCCGCAACGCCTCGTGCGGCCGGCCGGCCGCCGCCGCCATCGTTGCGACCGCGTGCTCCACGGCCTCGGCCGGCTCCGCCTCGACGTCCAGGTAGACCTCGAACCGGTTGCAGGTGCCCAGGACGAACGCGCCACGAACGTCTGGGTGCGCGGTCAACGTGGGGCCGATGCGCTGCGCACCGACCAGGTCGCCGAGCTGGTTCAGCTCGACCTGGTGGTGTGAGGCCGACAGCAAGATCAGGGACACAATGCGCCCGATTATCCCCTTTCCGGCCGCAGTGGCGATAATCGCTCGGTGAGTGTCGCTCTGCCGGCCCAGCCCCGCCCCGCCGGGTCGAATCCCGGCCTACTGCTCGCCTACGCGGGCGAAAGACCGGAGCGTCTGCCGGTTTGGTTCATGCGGCAGGCCGGCAGATCGCTGCCCGAATACCGCGCCGCCCGCGCCGGCACGGACATGCTGAGCGCGTGCTGCACCCCGGAGCTGGTGGCCGAGATCACCGCCCAACCGGTCCGCCGCCACGGTGTCGACGCCGGCATCTTCTTCTCCGACATCGTCACGCCGCTGTACTGCAGCGGCGTCGAAGTGGAGATCGCGGCCGGCATCGGTCCGGTATTCGCCGATCCGGTGCGCGACACCGCCGCGCTGGAGCGTCTGGTCGCCCACGCCCCCGGCGGTCTGGACGTGATCACCCGGGCCGCCCGGCTGGCCGCCGACGAGCTGGACGTTCCGCTGATCGGGTTCGCCGGGGCGCCGTTCACTTTGGCCGCCTACGCGGTGGAGGGACGCTCCACCAGGGATCACCTCGCGGCCCGCACCCTGATGCATTCCGAACCCGCACTGTGGGACCGGCTGATGACCTGGATGGCCGACCAATCCGGCGCCTTCTTGGCCGCGCAGGTCGACGGCGGGGCCCGGGCCGTCCAACTGTTCGACTCGTGGGCGGGCTCGCTGTCGGTGGCCGACTACACCCGCTTCGCCGCCCCGTACAGCGCGCGGGCCATCTCCTGGGTGGCCGGACGCGTACCGGTCGTCGCATTCGGCACCGGCACGTCGGAGTTCCTGCCGCAACTGCGTGCCGCCGGCGCGGACGTCGTCGGCGTCGACCACCGCATCGGCTTGGACGAAGCATCGCGGCGGCTGGGCGACACGACGCCAGTACAGGGCAACATCGACCCCGCCTTCTTGGCGGCGCCCTGGCCGGCGCTCGAACGCCACGTCCGCGACGTGATCGAGCGGGGCCGGCGCGCCCCGGCGCACGTGGTCAACCTCGGCCACGGCGTCCCGCCCCAGACCGACCCCGGCGTCCTGACCGCGCTGGTCGAGTTGGTGCATTCGCTGTGATCCGGATCGGGACGCGCGCCTCGGCCCTGGCGCTCACGCAGGCCGGATTCGTCGGTCAGAGACTGGCCGCGCTGACCGGGGACGACTTCGAGCTCGTGCGCATCACGACCGAGGGGGACGTCCGCGATGAGCCGCTGGCGTCCCTCGGCGGACAGGGTGTCTTCGTGACGGCGGTGCGCGAGGCCTTGCTGGCAGGGCATTGCGACCTCGCCGTCCACTCGATGAAGGACCTGCCCAGCGCCTGCGCGCCGGGCCTGGCGTTCGGTGCGATCCCGGCCAGGCAAGACCCGGCCGACGTCCTTTGCGCCCGTGACGGCCTCACTTTGGTGACGCTGCCCGTCGGGGCGAAGGTTGGCACCGGGTCGCCCCGGCGGGCCGCCCAACTGCGACGCCTCCGCCCCGACCTGGAGGTCGTCGGCGTCCGCGGCAACGTGCCGACCCGCCTGCGGCGAGTCGCGCAGGGTGACCTCGACGCCGTCGTCCTCGCCCGGGCGGGGCTGGCGCGCCTGGGGCTGGTCGACGAAATCTCGCAGGTCTTCGGCGCGGACGAGTTGCTGCCGTCGGCCGGCCAGGGCGCCTTGGCGGTGGAGTGCCGTCCGTCGACGGCCGCCGACGGACCGCTCGCGGACGCGTTGAGCGCTTTCGACGACTCGGCGGCGCGGCTGGAGGTGACCGCCGAGCGCGCGGTTCTGGAGGGGTTGGGCGCCGGCTGTTCGGCACCGATCGGCGTGCGGGCCGACTATCGCGACGGCATCCTGGCCGTGCGGGCGATCGTGTTGAGCACCGACGGCGCTCGGGTCGCCACGGGCAGCGAACTTGGCCCGGCCGCGACCGCGCGGCAGGCGCGCACGCAGGGCTTGAACCTCGCCACTCGCCTGCCGAGGTCCTTGGATTGACCAGCATCGCGCTGCTTCGCCCCGAGCCCGGACGCCTCGGCGCAGAGCTCATTCAGGCCGGCCAGCAGGTGGTGCACTGCCCAGTCGTCCGGATCGAGCCGCGACCGCTGGACGGACTGGCCGAGGAGTTGGCTTGGCTGGGCGAAGGCTGGCTCGTGCTCTCGTCGGCCCGGACGCCGCCGCTGCTGGCGACCGGAACGCCGGTGGCTTCCCTCGCGAGCGTGCGCTGCGCCTGTGTGGGCGCCGCCACTGCGCGGGCGGCGCGCGCTGCGGGCATGCACGCCCAGGTGATCGGGGACGCCGCCGCGGAGCGACTGGCCGACCTCCTGCTCGCGGCTCAGCGCAGCCGCGGCGGGCCGCGACGGGCCCTGCTCGCCGGTGCCGCCGGGGCTCGCCCGGCGCTGACACAGGCACTGGCGGGTGCCGGGTGGGACGTGCGTCGGCTCACCGTGTACGAGACCGTCTTGGCCCGGCCGTCAGCAGCGGCCCTGGGCGAAGCCGCCGGTTGCGCTGCGCTGCTCGCAGCCGCCGCGTCCCAGGTGGACGCCTGGGTCGCGTTGGGCGCCCCGCGGGACGTCCGCTGGATCGCCCTCGGTCAGCCTTCGGCGGACGCGGTTCGCCGACAGGGCTGGCACCCGATCGTCGCGCCGACACCTTCCGCCGCCGGGGTCTTGACCGCCCTCGCGCAGTTGAGCGAGAAGGACGCGCCGGCTACCCGAATGCCTGAATGAGTCCAGCCGCGGCGCTCCGACCCGACGCGATGCAGTCGGGGAGCCCAACGCCGCGATAGCTGGCGCCGGCCAGCCGCCACGCCGGCCGAGCCGCCATCGCCTGGTCGATGCGTTCCAGGCGCGCCGCGTGGCCCACCGTGTACCTGGGCATCACCGCTGGCCAGCGCGTGATTCGGCGAATGACGGGCGTCCGGAAACGCCCCAGCGCCCCCGCCAGATCGCGCTCGACCGCAGCGAAGACGTCGGAATCGGAGCGGTCGCTCAACCAACGCGATCGGTGCGGTAGGAAGGCCCGGATCAGGTCGTGGCCAGCGGGCGCGCGCCCGGGCCACTTGCCCGAGCTGAAGGTGCAGCCGCTGAAACTGGTGCGCGATCGGTTCGCGCCCGCCTCGAGGAACCCGTGGCCGGCCAGCGGACGCTCGAACGAACCGGGGGCGAAGCCGAGCGTCACCACGGCGGTCGAGCCGTGCGGGATCTCGCGCAGCACCTGCGCCGCGCCCGGAACGTCCGCCTCTAACAGAGCGGCCGTCGCGGGCGCCGGTGTGGCGATGACGAGCGCGTCGGCGATCAGCTTGTCGCCGGGGAGTTGGACGTTGGTCACGGCCGAATCCTGGTGCAGCGCCAGGACGCTCCCACCCAGCCGTTCGGCGTAGTCGGGATGGGCCCGTAACCGGTCGGCGGCGGCGTCGACCAGTTCGCCCAAGCCGCCCGACAGGCTCCGAAACGGCTGCCCCGGGCCGCGTCGGCGGGCCGCCTTGCCGGCGCGCCAGCTCGCCACCAACAGGCTGCGTGACTGCTGGGAGTAAGTCCGCAACTGCGGCAGGACGCTGTCGAGGCTCAGTTCGTCGATCGAGGTGCCGTAGATGCCGCCGAGCAGGGGGTCTGCCAGCCGCTCGACGACGCCGTCACCGAGGCGCCGGCGCAGGAACGCACCGATCGCGACGTCCGGGGTGCCGAGCGTTGGTGGCATCACCAGATCGGCAGCCGCTCGCAGCTTCTGCCCGAGCGTGAACAGCCGCGTGCGAGCGAACGGCCCGAGCCGGGTGGGCAGCACCAGGCCCATGCCATCTGGCAGCGGGACGAAGTCGTCGGACAGGTGCAGATCGACGCTCCGCGGCTCCTGCACGCCGATCAGCCGTCCGGCCAGCCCCAGCTGGGTGGCCAGTTCGAGGGCGGCCGGCCGATAGGCGACGAACGAGTCCGGGCCGTGCTCGATGGTGAAGCCTTCGGCGTGTTCGGTGACGATCTTGCCGCCTAGCCGAGTCGCCGCGTCCACCAGAGTCACCTGGGCGCCCGCCTCCAGCAGGTCGAGCGCGGCGCTGATCCCTGCGATCCCTGCGCCGACGACCACGACTCTCATCCGGTTGCTCCCACTGTCTGCGGCGCCCGCCGCGATGCGGGCGGCAGGTAGGGGCAAAACGGGTCCTCGGCCAGCGGATCGCCGTGCGCCGCGAACGCGCGGGCGCGTGAGCCGCCGCACTGCAGCTGGTAGGCGCACACCTGGCATCGGCCCCCGAACGTCCGGGGGTCGTGCAGCGCGACGAATAGGGGCGCGTCCCGGTAGACGTCCACGAGGCGGTCGGTGCGGACGTTCCCGGCGCCGATCGGCAGGAAGCCGGCCGGACAGATGTCGCCGGTATGGGAGACGAACATGATTCCGTGCCCATCACGGATCCCGAAGCTGCGGGCGGTGACGCTTCGGCGCACCTGCTCGGCGCTGAGCCCGTCGGCGCGCATCACCTGCGTCGCGACCCGCCGATAGGACGGCGCTTCGGTCGTCGCGACCACGAACGGCGCCTCCTGCGCGGTGCGATACACCCAGCGCATGAGTTGCTCACCTCGCTCGGGGGAGAGCGGCTCGAGCAGTTCGCCGCGGCCGACGCTGATCAGGAAGAACAGGCTCCACCGCGCTAGGCGACGTGACCTGAGCAACTCGTAAACCGCGCTCAGATCGGGCGCGGTGTCTGCGGTGACCAGGGTGTTCACCTGCAACGACAGGCCGAGTTCGCCCGCCCATGCGATGGCGTCCAGGGTTTGCTGAAAGGTGCCGGGGACGCCCCGAATGGCGTCGTGCGCGTCGGCGGTCGATCCGTCGAGGCTAAGGCCCAGGCCGCTGACGCCGTGCTCGGCCAGGCGGGCCAGGACATCGCGGGTCAGGGCCGGCGTCGCGGCTGGGGTGATCGAGACGTCGATGCTCAGTCTCCGGGCCTCGTCGATCAGTTCGTAGAGGTCGGCCCGCGCCAATGGATCGCCGCCGGTCAGGATCAGCGTGGGGGCCGGATCGCCGAAGTCGGGGATCTGTCGGATCAGCGCCATCCCCTGCGCCGTGTCCAGCTCGTCGGGGTGAGCGCTGGGGATGGCCGAGGCCCGGCAGTGCCGGCAGGCCAAGGCACAAGCCTGCGTAACCTCCCAGTAGATGTTGAGCGGTGTCTGGCTGTAGTCGCGGGGGGCGTGTCTCACCGTGCCAAGCTATCCCCCGCCGGCGTGCCAACCGCACCCGGCCCACCAGCGATCGTCCGCGACTCATAGGCCCCCTCGACCCCGCGCACAGGGTCGAGACAGCCTCGGCCGGTTTTCTCGTAGTCGAGGCATTCCGGCATCGGGCCGGGCCCCCAACGCAGGAGTTAACTAATGGTCAGCAAGAAGAAGGTCGCTCTCGCCGCCGGGATCGCCACAGCGGTCGCCGCGGTCGGTGGCATCGCGGCGGTGGCGTCGGGCATCGCGGGAGCCGATCCGACCGCGAATCCGACCGCCCAGTCGACCACCGGATACCCGGGCGACCCCAACGGCGGCCCGGGTGGCCGCAACGGCGGCCCAGGCGGGGCCGGCCACCAGCACACCACCGTGACCGGGGACGAGGCCGCCAAGGTCACCGCCGCAGTGAAGGCGAAGGATGCTGCCTTCACGGTGGAATCGGTGATGAAGGACCCGGACGGCTCCTACGACGTCCTGGGCACCAAGAACGGCCAAAAGGCCATGTACGAGGTCAGCAAGGACCTGCAGACGATCACCGAACACACCGGTGCTCCCGGTGGCAAGGACGGCGGTGGCGCTTCGCAGGACACGGCCGTGACCGGTGACGAGGCCGCCAAGGTGACCGCCGCGGTCAAGGCCAAGGACTCCGCCTTCACGGTCGAGTCCGTGCGTAGGGACGCGGACGGCTCCTACGACGTCCTCGGCACCAAGAACGGCCAAAAGGCCATGTACGAGGTCAGCAAGGACCTGCAGACGATCACTGTGCGGTGATGACGAGCCGGCATCGCTGACGCGTCGCGCTATCCTCCGAGGCCCGGTGTGCTGAGCCTCAGCTCGGTGTCAGTAACTCCGAACTCAGGCCGCGCCGACCCAGGGACGTCCGAGAAACCCGCGAATCACTCCGAAACGCAGTTGGGCCCCGACCGATATCGAGGTCGGGGCCCAACCGCTCAGCTACCGACACCATGATCCCCAGGGGGTGGCGTACCGCGCGGGCTCTTGCGATCCCCCCAGGAGTGGCCGCCCCGAAGGCCGCACACCCGCAAGAAACCTGCAGCAAGCTTTCGCAAAGCCTAGGCGCCACCACCAAGCTTTCGCAGTCCCCCAAAGGGGCGACCCCCTACCACGCGAGCACTTGCGGCGCCACCCCCTACGCGCTGCCCCGGGCCGTCGACAGCTCCGAGCGGCCCGAGGTCTCGCACGCGCGCAACACCGGCGCCCGGGCGGCACGGACGCCGCTGGTCCTGTTCGCCGACGCCGACCATCGCCGACGCCCAAGGCTGGGTGGCGGCGATGGTCGCCGGGCTGGGCGAGCGGTTCGTCGTCGATGGCCTGATCGAAACCGCGCAACTGAACTCGGCGGTCGGGCTCGGCGTCCTGTGCGGGACTTTCGGCCGGCCTCCGGCCGACCCGAGTTAGTCGCTCACCTGCTCGCCCGTCGAGTCGGAAGCCGCCACGGTCGACGCACGGGCTGGACGCTGACTCAATTGCGCCGGTAGCCGTAGCCCCGAACCGGCCAGCTCCAGTTCGGCGAGCCGACCGATCACGGCCCGGTCGCCGTCGCGCCACGCCTTGACAGGATCATCGCTGATGCGCGCGAGCAGGTGCATCGGCTGCCTGGACATCGCCCGTAACGCGAACAGGTCCAGATCGGCGGCCGAATCGATGAATCCCTGGGCGGCCCGCGAGTTCAGGTAGAAGCGGATCCTGGCCGGCAGCCAGAACACGCAGTAGAGCGCCACCGGGAGCAGGAACACCAGCCAGCCCACGATCGTGGCCAACTGCTCGATCGAGCTGACCTGGCCGCTGGCGGCGCGAACGACGTCGCCGAGCGCCGCCGCCGCCGCATCGAATGGCTTGCGCAACTCGCCACCGATGCCGGGGATCTGTCCCGCCTGCTGCGCGGCTCCCAGGAATCCCTCCGACATCTGCCGCGCCGCCCCCGCGGTTTGCCTGGCCGGCTCCGCGAGAGCTCGAACCGCGCCGCCGACCAAGCCGGCGGCGCCCCACCACGCGAGGCCCCACAGCACGGCAAAGATGTCCGATCCGACTTGTCGAACCAGCCGCCAGGACGGTCGTGCGTAGATCCCCATGACTCCTCCACTCCCTCGCCAGCGACAATCCTTGTCGCCGGCGCCAACTCCACCCCCCGCGACCCGCCGAACCCACCCAGCCCCAGCTCAGCCCGCGCCCGTCGCCCTGATCGCCGACTTGGTCAAAGCCCAGCCGGCTGGACCCTCATCCACCAGCCCGAGCTCGGCGAGCCCTTCCAAGACACCGAGGCACTCCGGCAGGGAGAGTCCCGCTGCCAAGGAGAGCTCGCCGGCAGTTCTGCCCGCACGGGCTGGCAACGCTTCGAAAACGGCCAGCTCTTGGGCGTCCAAGGAGTCCAGGGGCCGCGCCGGCCCCATGGTGATCGGCAACTGGGCCTGTCCCAGCGGGGCAAGCTCGGCCAGGACGTCCTTGGCGCAGGTCACCAGGGTCGCCTCGTGGTCGCGAATCAGCCGATGGGGGGTAACTGAGTTTCCGGAAGTGATCGGCCCCGGGACGGCCATCACCTGACGCCCCAGCAGGCCGCTCCACGTCGCGGTGTTCTTCGCGCCGCTGCGCGCCGCGGCCTCCACCAGGATCGTCCCCTGAGCGAGCGCGGCGATGATCCGGTTGCGAGCCAGGAAGCGCACCCGGGTCGGATGCTGGCCGGGCGCGAGTTCGGAGACCAGCAGGTGATCGCGCCCGATCCGACTCAGCAGCGAACCGTTTCGTGGCGGGTAGGGCCGATCCACGCCGCTGGCCAGCACCGCCGCGGTCGCGCCGCCTCCGGACAGCGCGCCCAGGTGCGCTGCCGCATCGACACCGTAGGCTCCCCCCGAGATCACGGTCACTCCGGCCTCGGACAGTTCCAAGGCCAACTCCGAGGCCACCGCCTCCCCATAACCGGTTGCCGCCCTCGATCCGACGACGGCAACGCACCTGGCGCTCAACTCGTCCAACCGGCCCGGGCCCTTTAGCCAGAGCCCGGTCGGCACGCCGCCCAGGCCATGCCCCGGGTCCGTGACGGTCAAGTCGTTCAGACTGGGTGCCCACTCCGCGTCGCCGGGGACGACGAAGCGCGCCCCGGCCTGCTTGGCCGCCGCCTCGACGGTGCTGGGATCGACTCCCCGCGCCCGCGCTGCCCAGCCCTCGTCGCCGCGGCCGCGCCGCAGCGTTTCCCAGACCGCCTCCGCACCGTGCTCGGCCACGAGCCCGGCCAGCCGCGGCGACCCCGCCTCGGTGACGCAGCTGAGCCCGAGTCTGGCCAGCCGCTCTCCCACCGCGCTCACGACGCCGCCATTAGCGTTTCGCCGCGTCGCATGGCCAAGGCGACTCGGAAGTCCTGCCCCTGTGGCCGCTGCCGAGCCCCGAGATCGGCGAGCGTCCACGCCAGCCGTAGGACCTTGTCCACACCCCTGGCCGACAGGCCGCGAGCAGTGGCGTCGGACAGCACCTTGTCGGCCTCGGGGCTGCTCAGTTCACGCCGCAGGTACCCACCCGGCACCTCCCCGTTGGTAGCCCACGGCGTCCCTTCCAGACGCCTGGCCTGGCGCTCCCGGGCGGCCTGGACGCGATCGGCTACCGCGGCGCTGGGCTCAGCGGCGCGCAACGCGTCGGCGAGGAAGGCCCGGCGCAGCGGGCGCAGCTGTTGATGCAGATCGACCCGGTCCAGGATCGGTCCAGACAATCGTTCGCCGTAGCGGCGGATCGAGTGCGGACTGCACCGGCACTCCGCCCCGGGCGTGCCGGCGTTGCCACATGGGCACGGGTTAGCCGCGAGCACAAGCTGGAAGCGCGCCGGATAGGTGATGCTCGCCACCGATCGGGCAATCCTCACCTCGCCTTCCTCCAGCGGCAGCCGCAGCGCCTCCAGCGCCCTGCGGTCGAACTCGGGGGCCTCGTCCAGAAATAGGACGCCCCGGTGAGCCAGCGAGACCGAGCCCGGCATCGCGATCCGCGGACCGCCGCCCACCAGCGCCGCGACCGACGCCGAGTGGTGCGGCGCCGCCAGCGGCGGACGACGAATCAGTCCGTCCCGTAAGGACAAGCCACAAAGCGAATGAACAGCCGAGACCTCGACCGACTCGCAGGTTTGCAGCTCCGGCAGAATCGTCGGCAATCGGGCCGCCAGCAATGTCTTGCCGACCCCGGGTGGCCCGTGGAAATAGAGGTGGTGCCGGCCGGCGGCGGCGACCTCCAGCGCCCACCGTCCATCGGGTTGGCCGGCCACATCGGCAAGGTCGAGCGCCTGCTCAGGTCGGCGTTCGACCTTGGGTTCTGCCTCGGGGACGACGGCCAGGCTCGGCCGCCCGTGCAGCACCTCGATCACGTCGATAAGCGTCGCGACCGGCCAGATGGTCAGCCCCTCCACCAGCTGAGCCTCCGCCAGTTGGGCGGCGGGTACTACGGCCGTGGTGAGCCCGACCCGCCTGGCCGCCAACAGACCGGGCAGGATCCCCCGCACCGCCCGGACTCGGCCGTCCAAGCTGAGTTCACCCCAGAAGACCATCCGATCCAAGACTGCCGAGCGAACCGTCTCCGCGGCCGCCAAGACGGCGGCGACGATCGCCAGGTCGTAGTGGCTGCCGGCCTTCGGCAGCATCGCCGGCGACAGGTTGATCGTGACGAGCTGCGACGGCCAGGGCAGCTTCGACGAGGTAACCGCCGCCTTGCACCGGTCCCTGGCCTCGCCGAGGGACGCATCGGGCAGGCCCACCAGGACGACCTTCGGTAACCCGCCTCCGATCGCGGCCTCCACCTCCACCGGGGTGCCGTTCATCCCCACCAGAGCGACCGACCAGGCCCGGGCGGTCACGGCTGGATTCCCCGAATGTGGGTGATCACTGGGGCGAACCCGCGAGCCAGCACGACTCCGATGCCATCGAAGCGGACGCCACCCACCGGCCCGGCTTGCTCGCTCAGCCAGTGACTCGCCAGTTCCCGCAGTTTGCGTACTTTGGCATAGGTGATGGCCTCAAGGGGCTGCCCGTAGCCCGTACCCGTCCGGCACTTGACCTCGCAGAAGACGACCGTCTCGTCCGGCCCGCGGACGACGAGGTCGAGTTCCCCGGCACGGCATCGCCAGTTGCGGTCCAGGATCTCGAAGCCCGACTTCTCAAGGTATGCGGCCGCGATGCTCTCGCCGATGCGGCCGACTTCCGATTTCGCCATGCCCAGACCATCGGCACGTCGGGCCGCAAAGCGTCACCCGACGCCAGATCTGTGGATAAATAAGGGGACGCAACGCTCCCCCCGAGACCCCTAGCGGTTCTGGGGCACCTGCAGGTCGCTGTGGACGATCTCCTCGATGGAGACGTCCCGGAAGGTCAGCACCTTCGCGCTCTTGACGAACCTCGCTGGTCGGTACATGTCCCACACCCAGGCGTCGCCCATGGACACCTCGTAGTAGACGTCGCCGCCCTCGGTCCGCACTTTCAGATCCACCGCGTTGCACAGATAGAAACGGCGTTCTGTCTCCACCGCGTAGGTGAAGATCCCGACGACGTCCTTGTACTCCCGGTATAGCTGCAGCTCGAGTTCACTCTCGTACTGCTCCAGGTCTTCAGCGCTCATAGCGATGCCACTCTAGTAGGCCGGACACCAAAGCCCGGCATCTGCGTCCGGGCGACGTTTTCGAACCTGCGCCGGTGGATCGGGCAAGGACCCAACGCGTCTAGGCGCTCTTGATGTAGCGGCGTGCAATACCCCTTGTGAACACCGAAATCGTAGTCCGGCCACCGGTCGTGGTAGGCGGCCATCACCCGATCCCGGGTCACCTTCGCCACGATGGACGCCGCGGCCACACAGGCCGCGACCCGGTCCCCCTTCCAGATCGCCAGTCCAGGCGCGCCCAGCCCGTCCACCCCGAAGCCGTCGGTCAGCACGAACGCAGGCTCCACGTCCAGCCGCTTCACGGCCCGGCGCAACGCGGCCAGGTTCGCCACATGCATCCCGAGCAAATCGCACTCGTCGGACTCCACGCTGACACAGGCGACCGCCACCGCCTTGGCCTGGATGTCGTCGAAGAGGCGGTCCCGCGCGGCCGGGGTCAACAACTTCGAGTCTCGCAGTCCCTCGATCTGTCGTCTGGGGGAAGAACTCAAGATGACGGCTGCGGCGACCAGGGGCCCGGCGCAGGCTCCGCGACCGGCCTCGTCCGCGCCCGCGACGTGCTCGAACCCGGCCCGGCGCAGCGCACGCTCGTATCCGAACAGCCCGCGCCGGATCACGTAGCCCATGGCTTGCTCAGCAGTTGATGCCGGCCGGGGAGATCACAGCCTGCGCGGGTGCCGGGTCGCCCTGCGGGACGTGGGCGAACGCTTCTGGTGTCGCGAACGTGTGCCAATGCGAGAAAGGAAAGACCACGGCAACAGCCGTCCCCAGCACCGCCGTTCGAGGGACGAACGCGGCGCTGCCGACGGGTTGTCCCGGGGTCACGTCGGAGAGGTGACACCGCGAATCCCGGCTGGCGTTGCGATGGTCACCCATCACGAAGACCCGATCCGTCGGGACGGTCACGTCGAAGGCGAAGTCCGAGGGAAGCGCGTTGCCGAACTCGTCGGAGTAGAGGTAGGAACTCTCATCGATCGCGCTGGCGTTAACGGTCAGCCGGCCCTGCTTGTCGCAGCACGCCACGCGGTCGCCCGGAAGGCCGATCACGCGCTTGATCAGGTAGTTCGTGCTCTCGTCCGGCTTGAGTCCGATGAAGACGAGCACGTCGTCGAGCGGCCCCTGGGCGGGCGGCGGGATGTCGAGCCAACCGGCGGGATCACGAAACACCACGATGTCGCCCCGCTTGAACTCGAACATCTTCTGCACGATGACGCGGTCCCCCACCGCCAAGGTGTTCTCCATCGAGCCGGAGGGGATCACGAACATCTGGGCGACGAAGGCTCGGGTCAGCGTTGAGACGATGAGCGCGCCGACCAGGACGATGGCCAACTCCTTGAGCCAACCCCGCAGGGTCGGCGCAGCGGCGCGGCGCGGCTTCGCTGGCGCCGGTTGCGGACGCTCGCCCTCGTGCTCGGCGTCGCTCATGTCCGGCGGCCGCTCAGCGGTCGCGCTTCTCCTTGATCTTGGCGGCCTTGCCGCGCAGCGCACGCAGGTAGTACAGCTTGGCTCGCCGGACGTCACCGCGACGCTCGACCTCGATCTTCTCGATGATCGGGCTGTGCAGCGGGAACGTCCGCTCGACGCCGGTGCCGAAGCTGACCTTGCGAACCGTGAATGCCTCCTGGACGCCCGCGCCGGTGCGCGAGATCACGACGCCCGCGAAGACCTGGATCCGGGAACGGTTACCCTCCACCACTCGCACGTGCACGCGCACGGTGTCGCCCGGGCGGAAGGCGGGGATATCGGTCCGCAGGGACGCGGCGTCCAACTCTGCGATCAGCTTGCTCATGTCAGTCCTCGCCAGTGCCACAGGTCACTTCGATCGTTGGGTTTCCGAGGCCGAACGCACCGTCCCCCTGTGGCAGGAGCCGCGCTTGGCACAACGGCTCCCAAGTTTGCCACAGGGGGACGGGGGTGAAGAAATCAGGCCTTTCCGTCAGCCTTGAACAGCGACTTGATGAGGTCGCGGTTCAACTGGCTGATGACGTCCAACGGAATCTGCTTGGGGCACACCGCCGAGCACTCGCCGATGTTGGTGCAGCCACCGAAGCCCTCGGCGTCGTGCTGGCCCACCATGCCCTTGATCCGCAGGTATCGCTCGGGCTGACCTTGGGGAAGCATCGCCAGATGGGTGATCTTCGCGGCCGTAAACAGCATCGCCGAGCCGTTCGGACACGCGGCGACGCAGGCGCCGCAACCGATGCAGGTGGCCGCGTCGAACGAGCGGTCCGCCTTCAGCTTCGGCACGGGAGCGGCGTTCGCCTCCGGGGCCGATCCGGTGTTGACGCTGATGAAGCCGCCCGCCTGGATGATCCGGTCTAGAGCGGTCCGATCCACGACCAGGTCCTTGATCACCGGGAAGGCGCCGGCCCGCCACGGCTCCACGTCGATCGTCGCGCCGTCGGCGAAGGCGCGCATGTGCAACTGACAGGTTGTTGTCGGGGACGGCCCGTGCGCGACCCCGTTGATCACCACGCCACACATGCCGCAGATCCCCTCGCGGCAGTCATGGTCGAAGGCGATGGGCTCCTCGCCCTTCAGGGTCAGGGTCTCGTTGAGTAGGTCGAGGACCTCGAGGAACGACATGTCCGGCGAGACGTCGGTCATCTGGTAGGTGACCATCGAGCCGGGCTTATTCGCGTTCTCCTGGCGCCAAACGCGCAGCGTGATGTTCACTTGTAACTCCGTTGCTTCAGCTCGACGAACTCGTATTCAAGCGGTTCCTTGTGGAGTACCGGCTTTCCGCCGGGACCGGTCCATTCCCAGGCACCCACGTAGAGGAACTCGTCGTCGTGACGAAGCGCCTCGCCGTCGGCGGTCTGGCTCTCGGCCCGGAAGTGCCCACCGCAGGACTCGCGGCGGTGCAGGGCGTCGATGCACATCAACTCGCCCAACTCCAGGAAGTCGGCGACCCGTCCGGCTCGCTCCAAGGTCTGGTTGAAGTCGTCGTTCACCCCAGTGACCTTCACGTCGCGCCAGAACTCCTCGCGCAGCTTGCGGATCAACTCGATCGCATGCTTGAGGCCCGCCTCGGTCCGCTCCATGCCGCAGTACTCCCACATGATGTTGCCCAGTTCCTTGTGGAAGGAGTCCACGGTGCGGGTGCCGTTGACCGCCAAGAGCCGGTTGATCCGGTCGGTGACCTCCGTCATCGCCTCGGCCACCTCCGGGGTCGACGCGTCGATCTTCGGCATCGCGCCACCGGCGAGGTAGTCGTTGATGGTGTTCGGGATCACGAAGTAGCCATCGGCCAGCCCCTGCATGAGCGCCGATGCGCCCAGGCGGTTCGCGCCGTGATCGGAGAAGTTCGCCTCGCCCGTCACGTACAGACCGGGGATCGTCGACATGAGGTCGTAGTCGACCCACAAGCCACCCATCGTGTAGTGCACGGCTGGGTAGATCCGCATCGGCACCTCGTACGGGTTCTCCCCGGTGATCTGCTGGTACATGTCGAACAGGTTGCCGTAGCGGGCCTCGACTGCATGGCGACCGAGGCGTCCAATAGCCTCGGCGAAGTCCAGGTAGACACCGCGCCGGGCGTCCCCGACCTTGGGCCCGACCCCGCGGCCCTCGTCGCACATGTTCTTCGCCTGGCGCGACGCGATGTCGCGGGGCACCAGGTTGCCGAACGCCGGGTAGATCCGCTCCAAGTAGTAGTCGCGGTCCTCCTCGGGAATCTGGCGCGGGTCCTTGTCGCAGTCTTCCGCGCGCTTGGGCACCCAGATCCGGCCGTCGTTGCGCAGCGACTCGCTCATCAAGGTGAGCTTGCTCTGCGTGTCTCCGTGCACGGGGATGCACGTCGGGTGGATCTGCGTGAAGCACGGGTTGCCGAAGTAGGCACCCTTGCGATGTGCCCGCCAGTTGGCGGTCACGTTGCAGCCCATCGCGTTGGTGGACAGGAAAAACACGTTGCCGTAGCCGCCCGTGGCGAGGACGACGGCGTCGGCGAACCAGGACTCGATCTCGCCGGTGACCATGTTGCGCGTGATGATCCCGCGCGCCCGGCCGTCAACGACGATCAGTTCGAGCATCTCGTGCCTGTTGTACATCTTTACGGTGCCGGCGGCGATCTGACGCTCCAGCGCCTGGTAGACGCCGATCAGCAACTGCTGGCCGGTCTGCCCGCGCGCGTAGAAGGTCCGCTGCACCTGGACGCCCCCGAAGGAGCGGTTGTCCAGGAGGCCGCCGTACTCGCGAGCGAACGGGACGCCCTGAGCCACGCACTGGTCGATGATGTTCGCGCTGACCTCGGCGAGCCGGTAGACGTTGGACTCGCGAGCCCGGTAGTCGCCGCCCTTGACCGTGTCGTAGAACAGCCGATAGGTCGAGTCGTTGTCGTTGCGGTAGTTCTTGGCCGCGTTGATGCCACCTTGGGCCGCGATCGAATGCGCGCGCCGCGGGCTGTCCTGGTAACAGAAGTTGAGGACGTTGTAGCCCGCCTCGCCCAGGGACGCCGCCGCCGCGCCACCGGCCAGCCCGGTGCCGACGATGATCACCGACAGCTTGCGCCGGTTGGCCGGGTTGACCAGCTTCGCCTCGAACTTGCGCTTCGACCACTTCTGCTCGATCGGCCCCGGCGGGGCCTTGGTGTCGCGAACCTGGTCACCCTCCAGGTAGTAGGCGACAGCCGCCGGTAGCGCGCTGGTGGGCGCGGGCCGCGTGGGCTCGGGGACCGTCGGGTCCGGTTGCGTCGTCGTGGTCACTTGAGCACCCCTGCCAAAACGCTGATGGGCATGATCATGAATCCTGCGAAGATGAGGCCCGCCACCACCCACGCGCACACGTTGAGGACGTGGCGCGCCCCGGGCGAAACGTTCGCGCCCAGCGTGGCGAAGGCGCTCCAAAAGCCGTGCCGCACGTGCAGGCAGACGACACCGACCCACAGCAGGTAGGCGAGGACCACCCACCACACCGAGAAGCTCGCCACGACCGCGCTGTACGGATCGAGTGGATGACCTGAGTATCCGATCGTCACGGTCTGTGTCGTGAACTGCAGCAGGTGGAAGACCAGGAACAGCACCAAGATCACGCCGCCCACGCGCATCGTGCGCGCCGCGTAGGTCTCCTGCAGCCGCTTGGTCTTGACGTACTTGGTGCCGCGGGCGCGGTTGGCCCGAGCCCACAAGGATCCGGCGGCGTACATGTGCAGCAGGATGCTGACCACCATGAACGCCCGGAAGATCCAGATGAACCAGCCCTTGGGCACCAGCGGGTAGAGGATCTCGCCCTTCAACCATTCCGCGTAGTGGTTGAAGGACTCAGCACCCAGGAACATCTTGAGGTTGCCGTACATGTGCATGAGCAGGAACGCGATCATGATCAGTCCGGTGACGGCCATCAAGGCCTTCAACGCGACGGTTGACCGGACCGCTCTTTGTTGTTTCGTGAGAGTCGTAGTCGCCACGGCAACACCTTAGGTCACGGGCCTTCCCGGCCCTCTTCGGGGCACGAAAACGTAACCTGCCTTGTCGCCTACCGCCCCGTGTAGACCTTGCCCGGCACGGTGGAGCCTAGGAGGGTCGTCACCGTGACCAAGGTGTAACCCTTGGCGTTAAGCCGCTTGATGATGTCGGGCACAGCGGCGACCGTGGTGGCGTGGATGTCGTGCATCAAGATGATGGCGCCCGGACGCGCCTGCCCCACGGCAACATTCGCCACCCGGGAAGTGTTGCGGTACTTCCAGTCCAAGGTGTCGACGCTCCACAAGATGATCGCCTCGCCGTGCGCAGCGGCCGATGAGCGAACCGACGCGTTCTGGCCGCCGTACGGAGGCCGGAAGAGCGTGATCGGACGTCCCGCCAACGCCTCCAGCCGGGACTCGTTCGTCCCGATCTGCCAGTCGATCCGCGAGCGTGACATTCCCGGCAGCAGCGGGTGCGAGACCGTGTGATTGGCGATCTCCATGCCCGGGGTGGCCGCGATGGCCCGCACCGTGTCCTGATGGATCGAAACGGAGTTGCCCATCATGAAGAACGTTGCCGGCGCGTTGGCGGCGGTGAGCGTCTTGAGCAGAACCGGTGTCTTGGCGCCTGGACCATCGTCGAAGGTCAGAGCAACGCAGGCCACGGCCTTGCAGTCCACCTGCGTGCCCAGTGGTGGCTGAACGACCGGCTGCCGCGGTGCCGGGGGCTTCTTACTCGGCGACTTCGAGGCCGACGCCTTGGTCGAGCTAGGCGCCTTGGTCGGCGGCTTGCTGGTGGTCGCGGGGGGCGAAGCGACCTGAGTCGCCGGCTTGCTGGACGCCGGTGCCGGATTCGCGGCCGGTTGGGCGTCGGCCACGCTGCAGGCCGCAAGCCCTACAGCGGCCAGGCAGGCCGCGGCAAGCTTCCACTGCTTCATCCCCAAACCCCACATTCCACCTTGAGCGAAGGCGCCGCGCAGTAGTACTTCCCTACGCCCCAGTCGCTGGGCGAGGCCAACTCCGACATCGGCAGGATCGTGAACCCGGCCGACTGGAGGTCCGCAATGATCTGCGGCACGGCGTCCACGGTCGAATCGTGGATGTCGTGCATGAGGACGACCGATCCAGGCTTGGCCGAGGTGGCCGAGGCAACCGTCGCGGGCGTGCTCTTGGTCTTCCAGTCGAGCGTGTCGACATCCCAGATGCAGATGACCTGGCCATA
This sequence comes from Propionicicella sp., assembly GCA_039811865.1. Taxonomy (GTDB): domain Bacteria; phylum Actinomycetota; class Actinomycetes; order Propionibacteriales; family Propionibacteriaceae; genus JBDHZK01. Next base: position 20,624 of record JBDHZK010000011.1, read on the forward strand.
GCGACCGATCACGCGGTCGACGCGGGCGCTGTGATTGCCGTACGGCGGGCGCATCATGATCGGACGGTCTCCGGTGATGGCTTGCAGCGCCTGGATGTTGCGCGACAACTGGTAGGCATCGCCTTCATCGCTCTTGCCGGTCAGAGAGTCGTGCCGCCAGGTGTGACTCCCGACCTCGTTACCCGACCCCGCCGCGTAGCGAACGCCGTCGGGATCGGCCTGGATGCTGTCGCCCAACTGGAAGAAGGTGGCGCCCGCCCCCTTCTTGATCAGGGCGTCCACGACCTCCTTGGTGCGCGGACCAGGTCCATCGTCGAAGGTTAGCGAGACGCACTTGAGCTTCTTGCAGTCGGGGACGACGTCCGCGCTCGGCCGAGTCGCCACTGCCTTGGCGCTGGCCCCGGTCGTGGCGGCGATCGCCGAGGACGGGTCGTAGGTGCTCGGGTGCGTGGAGGCGCCCTTGGCCTTGCGACCAACGACTGACAGCATCGGCTCGGCCACGTCGACCGGCACCTTGACGGTGACCACCGAGTCGCCCACCTGGCCGCTGCGGAAGGCGACCACGAGGTCCCCTTGCTGGTTGAAGCCGATCGCAGGCCCATCGCCCAAGGGCGCCGGGGACTCCGCGAGCGCCGCTGCGGCCTTGGCCTGGTCGCCGCCGGCCGCGGTCACGGCCTTGCCCACCTCGGCGGTGAAGGCATCCCAACTGGTCGGCTCGACGAGTGCCGGCGCGGTATAGACGTGCCGGCTCGCCCGGTCGTACCAGACCGTCGTCGGCACGCTGGTCGTCTTTCCGGAGGAGTCGGTGAGGTTGGCGGTCAGCACGACACCCAGCACGGAATCGGACGCCGCGGTCAGCGCCCACGACATCTGGAAGTTCTTCCCGGTGGCCTTGTTGAAGTCACGAAGCAACCGGTTCCGCACGATCTGCAGACCCAGGTTGTACGCGGTGGACGCGGGGACGTCCGGCAGTTCAGCGCTCACGTGCTGCTTCGGTGAGCTCAGCTTGACCGACTTGACGCCCTTCACCAGCGTTGTGTTCAGCTGGGCGAAGGCCGCCGCGGAGGGGGCCGGGGATTGGCTGGGGCCGTTGCCCGTGCCCGGGGTGTTGTTCTGGCCAGGAACCTGACCGCAACCTGCCATCGTGAGGGCCGCGACAGCCGCGGCAGCTAGCTTGCGTCGCCCATGCGACATTCGTACTCCTACCTTTCAACCCCGCCGGGAAACACATCGGGGATAACCCATTCAACGTCGGCGTGGCTCACGAGGTTGCATCGCCACACCCAGGTTCAGGATCTATTCATGTCGGCGGCGCCAAGTCCGGCCGCACCGCAAGGGTCCGCAACAGCGCCTGCTCGCGTCGCCAGCCCGCGATCGCGGCGTGATTACCTGAAAGTAGTATCTCCGGAACGGCCAGGCCGCGCCAAGTCGGGGGCTTGGTGTATCCGGGGTATTCGAGCAGGCCGTCGTGGCCCGGCGCGTGCGACTCCTCGGCCAACGACTCGGGGTTTCCGATGACCCCGGGCACCAGCCGGACGACCGCCTCGATCATCGCCAGCGTGGCCACTTCCCCACCGTTGAGCACGTAGTCGCCGATCGAGACCTCGTCCAGGTGAACTCGCTCGCGGTAGTGCTCCGCGACCCGGGCGTCGATCCCCTCGTAACGCCCGCAGGCGAACACCAAAGCCGGCTCGGCCGCGAGTTCGTAGGCCAGCGCCTGATCGAAGCGCCTTCCCGATGGGGTGGGCACGATCACCCGGGACGGGAGCGGCGAGTCGCTCAGCACGGCGTCCAACGCCTCGCCCCAGGGTTCGGGGCGCATCACCATGCCCGCACCGCCGCCGTAGGGGGTGTCGTCCACCGTGCGATGCCGGTCATGGGTGAAGTCGCGCAGGTCGAGCACCCGGACGTCCAGCCGCCCGGCCTGGATCGCCTTGCCGACCAGCGACAGGCGCAGCGGCGCGAAGTAGTCGGGGAAGATCGTGACGATGTCTATGCGCACGTCACTCCTGGTCGCGAAGCAGCCCGGGTAGGTCGACGACGACGAGCCGGCCGGCGTCCACGTCGACCTCGGGCACGAGTTCGCAGACGAAGGGGACGAGCCGTTCGCCGCCCGCCGTGTCGACCACGAGCAGGTCCTGCGCGGGCAGATGTTGGACGCTGCTGACTCGGCCCACCTCCTCGCCGGTGGCGGTGTGGACGGCGAGGCCGATCAGTTGGCGGTCGAAGTACTCGCCCTCGCCCGCGGACTCGTCGCCGGGGACGTCCGCCACGAGCACCCGGCCGCGCAGGCTCTCCGCGGCCGACCTGTCGTTGATGCCTGCGAATCGAACCAGCAAACCGCCGTGCTGCCACCTGCAGGCGGCCACCTCCAAGGTCTCGGACGCTCCTTCGACCCGCACGGTGGCGCCGGTGGCGAAACGCTGCTGCGGCGAATCCGTCCGCAGTTGGACGGCGACCTCACCCCGAAGCCCGTGCGGGCGTCCGACGGTGGCGACGATGACCTCGACGAAGTCCATCCAGTGGCTCCCCTCAAGAAGCTCCGGCCAACCAAACGCCGACGCCCCGCAGGCGGGCCTCGCGGGGCGTCGGTGCGGTCAGCGGATCAGCGCCGTCCGCGCCGCTGCGGACGCCGGTCGACGTCGACGAAGTCGACCCGGACCTGCTCGCGTCCGGCCAGTGCGGCGATGACTGTTCGCAGTGCACCGGCGGTGCGGCCCTGCCGTCCGATCACCTTGCCGACATCCTCCGGATCGACGCGCACCTCCAGTGTGCGGGTGTGCCGGCGGTCCAGATCCGAAACGCGCACCTCGTCCGGGTTGGAAACGATCCCCTTGACGAGATGCTCGAGCGCATCGGCGAGCACGTCAGGCCTCGGCCTGGGTCTCGGCCTCCTCGGCCTCGACCGGGGCGGCCTTCTTCGCCGCCTTCGAGATGGCGCCGGAGGCGGGCTCGTCGCTCGAATCGGCTAGCGCGGCGTTGAACAGCGCAATCTTGTCCCGCTTGGCCTTCTGCGGCTCGACGCCCTCCGGTGACTTCTCACCGGTGAACTTTTGCCAGTCGCCGGAGCGCTTCAGCAACCCGACAACCGCCTCGGTCGGCTGGGCACCAACCGACAGCCAGTACTGGGCCCGGTCGGAGTTCACCTCGATGACCGAAGGGTCGTTCTTGGGGTGGTACAGCCCGATCTCCTCGATCGCCCTGCCGTCGCGCTTGGTGCGCGAGTCCATGACGACGATGCGGTAATGCGGGGAGCGGATCTTGCCGAGCCGCTTGAGTCGAATCTTTACAGCCACGGGTGTGGGTTCTCCTGTTGGAACTCGCCCGGAACGCTCCGGGCTGGGCGGGTGAGCCCGTCGTCTGCAGGTGGGGACCCGACGCTCGCGCTCGATGAGCCCGGCCGCCAAGGTTTGAGAGGGCACTCAACGGCAAACGGACGCGCCCAGTATTGTGCCAGATCGGCCGACGCCGAGCGAACCCGGCGGCCGGCTCGACCCACCGTCCGCAGAGCAGACGAGCCCAGGAGGCCCCATCTACGCGATCTTGCGACGCAGCGGTTGGCTGGCCCGCGCGGCTCTGCTCGGCCCGGCGTTCGTGGCCTCGGTGGCCTACGTCGACCCCGGTAACGTCGCCGCCAACCTGACCGCGGGCGCCCGATACTCCTACGCGCTGGTCTGGGTCCTGGTGGTGGCCAACGCGATGGCGATGTTGATCCAGTACCAGTCGGCCAAACTCGGCTTGGTCACCGGCAAGAGCCTGCCCGCCCTGGTGAGCGAACGAATGCGGACCCACCGCTTCTCCGGGCCACTGCGCGCGGTGTATGCGGTGCAGGCGATCGGCGTGGCCATGGCAACCGATGTGGCCGAGGTCGTCGGCGGTGCCTTCGGGCTCAACCTGCTCTTCGGGATCCCGATGTGGCTGGGCGGGCTGATCGTGGGGATCGCGTCGATCGTCCTGCTATCGCTCTTGCGCAACCGCGGCGAACGGACGCTGGAGATCGGGGTGAGCGTCTTCTTGCTGGTGATCGCGATCGGCTTTCTCGGGACGCTCTTGTGGGCACCGCCGCAGCCGGCGGGCGTTCTTGGTGGGCTGGCCCCCAGCATCCCCGACAACGACGCCTGGCCGCTGATCGCTGCCATGCTCGGCGCCACCGTGATGCCGCACGCCATCTACCTCCACTCGGCCCTGGCCCGCGACCGCTTCCTCACCGACGGCCAGCACCACCGGCCCCTGCGCGGACTGCTCAGGGTGCAGAAGGTCGACGTCTTCGCCGCGCTGGTCTTGGCTGGTTCGGTGAACATCGCGATGCTGCTGTTGGCGGCGGCATTACCGCCGGCTCTGGCGCACTCCGACGACCCGATCCGGGTCGCACACAACGCGCTGGCTACGGCCTTCGGCCCGATTGCGGGCGCCGTGTTCGGGCTAGGGCTGCTGGCGTCCGGGCTCGGGTCGGCCATCGTGGGAACCCATTCGGGTGCCCAGATAATGGCCGATCTCTTCCCATGGCGATGGCGGCCGAACGTGCGTCGAGCAGTGACCCTTGGGCCGGCGATCGCGGTGCTCCTGATCGGTTTGCAGCCCAGCACCGTCCTGGTTTGGAGCCAGGTCGTGCTCAGCTTCGGGATCGGTTTCGCCACGGTCCCGCTCACGCTGTCGACCGGCCACCGGGCGTTGATGGGCGATTATGTGGATCCGGTTTGGTTGCGCGTCGTCAACTGGGCGGTCGTCGCCGCGATCGTGTCCTTGAACCTGATCGTCGTCGGCTGGACCGTCGGCTTGGCCTGAGTCCTCCCCTCAGGACTAGAAGGCCGGTCGGGGGCGCGAGGTCACTTGGCCGCCGTGGACCCAATCGTCACGGCCGAGCTTGCCGACTGGATCGAGCCGCGCTGGATCCGGCAGGCCCTGGGAGTCGAGGATCTCGTCGTCGATGGCCCACGCCTCGACCTCACCGATGATCAGATGGCAGTTTCCGTAATCGCGTGTCTCCACCAGGCGGCATTCCAGACGTACCGGGGACGCCTGCACAGCGGGGATCGGCACGAGGGCGCCAGCCTCGGCCTCGATCCCGAGCGCCTCGTACTCTCCCGCCTGAGGCGGGTAGTTGCCCGAGGTCGCGTTGACCAGTTCGGTCAGCTCCCGGGTCGTCACGCTCACCGTGAAGGCCCCGGTCTCACGGACGTTGCGAAGCGTGTCCTTCGCTCCGACGGAGGTGATCGAAACCATCGGCGGGGTAGTCGAGACGACGGTGAAGAACGAGTGCGGAGCCAAGTTGACAACGCCATCGGCCGACATCGAGGAGACCCAGGCGATCGGCCGTGGAACGACCGTGGTGGTGAGCAGTTGGTAGGCACGCCCGGGGGGCAGATCGGCACTCACGTAGAGGCTCTTGGTCACATCTGGCAAGCCTAGACCCGGGCTCGCCGAAGGCCACGCGCGTCCGTTCCCCGGCTCGGGCATCGCGATGACCTCGCCAGGCCTCCGGGAGGTCTCTTCCCCTGGGATGGGGATTCGATCCGGACGCGCTGCTGATGGGCCCCGGCCAGGTCATGATCACCGGTAACTCCCAAAACGGGCTGGTTCAGTGGCTGATCCTCAGCGACTGGGCCGAGCTGGTGTTCACCATGTGGTGCTGGGTTCGGCACCCCCGGCCACCCCCCAATACGCGGGCTTCACCTTGATTCCGGCGGGGTGGGCCGATCGCCTGCGCGCGGCTGGGGCGGAGCCACCGCAGCATCCGAGCAGGTCGGAACGGCAGCTGCCACCGCGGTGACCGCGCCCGCCCCCCGGCGGGCCGACCGGCCGGCGCCGAACCGGAACCCGGCTAACCGACGACCCGCCCGCGGAGCAGGATCAGCCGCGGGTGGACGACGACGCCCAGATCGTCGCGCGGATCGGCGTCATAGACGACCAGATCCGCCGACGCGCCGTCGGTGAGCGACTCCGCACGCAGCCACTCCCGGGCGCGCCAACTGGCCGCGCCGAGCGCGAACTCGGCCCCGCCCAGGCGTCCCAGCGCGACGATCTCGCGGGCGAGCAGGCCGTGACCCATCAGCCCGCCCGCGTCGGTTCCGGCATACACGGGCACCCCGGCGTCGATCGCGGCGCCGATCGTGTCGTCCAGGCGGGCATGCAGGGCGCGAATGTGGGCGGCGTACCGCGGAAACTTGGCCTCGCCCTGGTCTGCGAAGTCGGGGAAGTTGGCCATGTTGATCAGGGTCGGGACGAGCGCCACGCCGCGCTCGGCCATCAGCTCGATCGTCGCCGCGTCCAGCCCCGTGCCGTGCTCGATCCCATCGATGCCGGCTCGGACGAGTTGCGCCACGCTGAGTTCGTCGAAGCAGTGCGCGGTCACCCGGACGCCCAGTTCGTGGGCGCGGGAAATAGCCGCGGCGGCGATGTCTTGTGGCCACAGCGGCGCCAGGTCGCCGGTATCACGGTCGATCCAGTCGCCCACCAGCTTGACCCAGCCGTCCCCGCGGCGCGCCTGACGCTCGACGCCGGCGATCAACTCGTCCGGCTCGATCTCCTCGGCGAAGTTGCGGATGTAGCGCTTGGGGCGAGCGAGATGCCGTCCGGCTCGGATGATCCTGGGCAGATCGTCGCGATCGTCCATCCAGCGAGTGTCGGCCGGCGACCCGGCGTCACGGATCAGCAGCGTGCCCGCGTCCCGGTCGGTGAGCGCCTGGGCCGTTGCGGTCGCGGCGTCCACCGCCCCCTTGGCCGCGAGCCCGACGTGACAATGTGCGTCAACCAGGCCGGGCAGAATCCAGCCTTCGGTGCAGACGGTGACCGCGTCCGCGACCGGCTCGAGGCGCAGGACGCCGTCGCACACCCAAAGGTCCGCCCGCTCCCCCTCGGGCAGCAGGACACCGCGCAGGTGCAGTCGAGGCGGGTCGGTGGGCAGTGCGTCGGGTTGCGGGGCGCGGTGCGTGTGGGCCAGTCCAGGCGCGGGTGAATGGGACACGCGCAATTGTCAGCACGGGTTGGCCCAGGCGCGGCCCCGGCCACGAACTGGCCGTTCGGCGTGGCCGACGCAGTCGGTCTAATTGCTCTCGCGAGGCCCGCGGTTGGGCTGGTTGAGCTGCTGGGCGATGTGCGGGGGCAACTGGAACCCCTCCATCGCCTTCTTCAGCTCGGCCTCGGACGGCATCTGGCCGCCGATCCCGAACGCGTCGGCACCTGGTACGCCCGAGCCTGCGGGGGGCTGCGCCAGGTTCCGCTTGGCCGGATTGCCGGACACCCCACGTGCGCCCTTGCGCCTGGCGGGGGGACGTCCTGGGCGGGCCCGGCCGCCCATCCCCGGCATGCCCGGCATCATCCCGCCGGCGAGTTGCTGCATCATCTTGCGCGCCTCGTAGAAGCGGTTGACCAGGTTGTTCACGTCGTTGACGGTGGTGCCCGAGCCGGCGGCGATGCGGGCTCGCCGCGAGCCGTCCAGGATCTTGGGGTTGTCGCGCTCGCCCGGCGTCATCGAGTAGATGATCGCCTCGATCCGGTCGACCTCTTTCTCGTCGATGTTGTCGATCTGGTCGCGCATCTGACCCATGCCGGGCAGCATCCCGAACACCTTGGAAAGCGGACCCATCCGGCGAACGGCCTGCATCTGGGACAAGAAGTCGGCCAGACCGAACTCGCCTTGACCCTGGCCCATCAGCTTGGCCGCGGCCTTCGCCGACTCCTCGGCATCGAAGGTCTTCTCGGCCTGCTCGATCAGGGTGAGCATGTCGCCCATGCCGAGAATGCGACTGGCCATCCGGTCGGGATGGAACAGGTCGAAATCCTCGAGCTTCTCGCCGTTGGAGGCGAACATGATCGGCTTCCCGGTGACCCGGGCGATGGACAGTGCCGCGCCGCCGCGGGCGTCACCGTCCAACTTGGACAAGACGACGCCGTCGAAACCGACGCCCTCGGCGAATGCCTTGGCGGTGTTCACCGCGTCCTGGCCGATCATGGCGTCGACGACGAAGAGGATCTCGTTCGGGTGGACGGCTTCGCGAATGTCTACCGCCTGCTGCATCAACTGGGCGTCGATGCCCAGCCGGCCGGCGGTGTCGATGACGACGACGTCGTACAGCTTCGACATGGCGTGCAGGATCGAAGTGTGGGCGACCTCGACCGGGTCGCCGACCCCATTGCCGGGTTCGGGTGCGTACACCTGGACGCCGGCGCGCTGGCCGACGACCTGAAGCTGGTTGACCGCGTTGGGCCGCTGCAAGTCGGCGGCGACGAGCAGCGGCGAATGCCCCTGGCCCTTGAGCCACTTGCCAAGCTTGCCCGCCAGCGTCGTCTTGCCGGAGCCCTGCAGGCCGGCGAGCATGATCACGGTGGGCGGCCGCTTGGCGAATCGGAGCGGGCGGGCCTCCCCGCCCAGGATCGCGATCAGTTCCTCGTTGACGATCTTGACGATCTGCTGCGCCGGGTTGAGCGCCTGGCTGACCTCGGCCCCGCGGGCGCGCTCCTTGACCGCCGCGACGAACTCACGGACGACGGCCAGGTTGACGTCGGCCTCGAGCAGCGCGATGCGGATCTCGCGCGCGGTGGCGTCGATGTCTGCGTCGGTCAGCCGAGCCTTACCGCGCAGGTTGCGGAAGACTCCGGCGATCCGGTCGGAGAGTGTGTCGAACAAGGGGGTTCCTAACGGGGTTTTGCCGAAGCGGCGTCGCCCAAGCCTACCGGGATGACCGCAACCGGGTTCAGTCGTCGGCCAGCAGGGCGTCCACGAAGGCCACTGGATCGAAGGGGGCGAGGTCGTCTGGCCCCTCCCCCAGGCCGACCAGCTTCACAGGCACCTTCAGCTCGCGCTGCACCTGGACGACGATGCCACCTTTGGCCGAGCCGTCCAGCTTCGACAACACGATGCCGGTCACGTCGACCACCTCGGCGAACACCCGGGCCTGGACGAGCCCGTTCTGACCGGTCGTGGCGTCGATGACCAGGAGCACCTCATCGACCGGGGCCTTCTTCTCGATCACGCGCTTGACCTTGCCCAACTCGTCCATCAGGCCGACCTTGGTGTGCAGTCGTCCGGCCGTGTCGACGACAACGACGTCGACACCGTCGGCCACGCCCTTGTTGACCGCGTCGAACGCCACGCTTGCCGGATCACCGCCTTCTGGGCCGCGAACCGTTTCGACGCCGACCCGAGAACCCCAGGTCTCCAACTGGTCGGCAGCGGCCGCGCGGAAGGTATCGGCGGCGCCGAGGACGACGGTCTTGCCCTCGGCGACCAGCATGCGGGCGAGCTTGCCGATGGTGGTGGTCTTTCCCGTGCCGTTGACGCCGACGACCAGGACCACCCCAGGCCCGTCCGGATTGGTCAGATGCAAGGTTCGATCCATGTCCGGTTGGACCAGCCGCAGCAACTCGGCGCGGAGGATCTGGCGGGCCTTGACCGGATCGGTCACCCCGTCGATGGCCAGCTCGCGGCGGAGCGCCTCGATGATCTCGCTGGTCGGTCCGACCCCGATGTCCGAGCCGATCAGCGTGGTCTCGAAGTCGTCCCAGGTGTCCTCGTCGATCCGGTCGCGCGACAGCAGGTATGCCACGCCGCGGGCGATCGCGTTGTTGCTGCCGGCCAGGCGACGGCGCAGGCGGGCGATCCGGGCTCCGGGCGGCTCTGGGGTCTCGACCCCCGGCTCCGTCTCCTCTTCCTCGCCGACCCCCGGCAGCTCGCGCCGGTCCACCGGAGGCAACTCGCGCCCGCGAGCCGAGACGACGACGTAGGTGGCCACGCCGATGGCAATCAGGATGCCCGCGACGATGATCCAGAACCAGTACTCCATCACGTCGTCAGTTTAGAAGTGAGTGCCGCCCGGGCCCGGCTGCCTGCCCGGCACGGACAACATCGACGCCAGCTGGGCGACACCTGCGGGCGACCGCATCCTTGAACGGCAGGCGGGCGCGACCGGGTCAGGGCACCAGCGGACCGTCCTGGGCCGCCGGGGCTTCGGTGTCCTGCTTGGGCTTGATCACGCCGATCTGGCGCAGGACGTAGACGATGATCGCCACCGTGGTCAAGGCCGCCATCGCGCCGGCGCCCACCCGGATCGCCGACTCGCCGCTGAACAGCGACCAGATCAACCACAGGTATTGAACCGAGCAGAGCATGCCCATGTACGCGATGGAGAAGCCCTTGAGATCCGGCTCCCGGATGATGCTGCGCATCTGTGCCAGGACGCCGATCATCTGCGGAATGTTGACCACGAACCCGAACACGCTGTGGGCCAACGTGGCCTGCGCGGAATCCGGCGCGGCACCTAAGAACCTGTAGAAGTTGTCGATCAGCAGGCTGACCACCAGCACACCCGCGGGCATGATCAGGGTCTTTGGAAGCGAGATCCTGCGGTGGGTGCAGATCATCCAGACGATGGCCAAGCCGCTGAGACCCATCAACAGGTTGGGCACCCAAACCGGCGGCTGACCCACGTCGATGCCGTGCCACGTCCAGGCCAGCCCCGAACCCACCACCAGTTGCCAGTTCAGCAGCGACACACCCGCGGTGTCCCGCGTCTTGAACAACTTGATCAACTGAGGCAGCGCGAGAACCGCACCCAGCACCGCAC
>JBDHZK010000012.1:0-30153 GCA_039811865.1 Propionicicella sp.
GGCATGGGCTGGTACGACGGCATCAAGACGCCCGCGCATTGGCTGTCCTGGGCCTGCTCGATGAGCCCTGGAACCGCCCGAGAACATGTCCGGGTCGCTCGCGCCCTGCGCCGCATGCCCAGAACCGACGGGTTGTTCGCCCAGGCCAAACTGACCTACTCGAAGGTCCGCGAACTGACCCGGCTCGTCGACCAGGTCGACGAAAGCGAGCTTTGCGACCTCGCCGAGTTGATGACGGCGTCCCAGCTCGCCCGCACCGTGCGCGCGTTTCGCACCTGCGCCGGCTCCAGGCTCACCGCCGAGCAGCGAGCCAAGTTCAGTTGGCATGAAACCGGCGATGGGGTCGTCCGGTTGTCGATCACGTTGCCGACCGAACAAGCCGCCCTGATTCGGGCCGCGATCGACTCGGCCGTCGCCGGTCAAACCGACCGCACCCCGGACGGGGCTCTGCCGATCAATCCCGCCCGCCCGCAGCTCGATGGCCTGATCGAGGTGGCGCAGACCTACCTCGACGGCACCCACCGCAACGCCGGGGAGGGCGACCACCACCTCGTCGTCGTCCAAGTGGCAGCCGAGTCCCTGGTTCCAGCCGTCTCGACACCCGAAGGCGTTCCCGCGGGAACGTCCCGGCTCGCCGACGGCCGCTGCGTGATTGAGGGCGCGGGGCCGATCGAGCCAGAAACGGCCATCCGGCTCGCCTGCACTGGCAAGGTGATCGGCGCTATCACGGACGCGAACGGGGACGTCCTCGCGCTGGGGCGAAGCCGACGCCTTGCTACCCGAGCCCAGCGCCGGGCTCTACGATTCCGCGACCACAACCAGTGCCAATACCCCGGCTGCCAGCAGACGCGTTGGCTGCAGGCGCACCACGTCGTGTCCTGGCTCGCAGGCGGACCGACGGATCTCGACAACCTGATCCTGCTTTGCCAACGCCACCACACCTGCGTTCATGAAGGCGGAATGAGCATCGCTCGGCTACCCAGCCCGCATCTGCGCTGGCGCTTCACGCGCCCGGACGGCCGAAGCGTCCACACTCGGGCACCGGAACTTGTCATCGACTCCGAGGAGGTCTTGGTTCCGGACGCCAGCGTTTTCCCCCGCTACGCAGGGGCCGGGTTCGACCTCAACGAGTGCGTCCGCGTCCTGTTCGGCATTCAGTTAGGAGAGTTCGCCGAGACGGCCGCCTGAGGACTTCGGCGCCTAGAGCCCGATCAGCCAGGAGAACCAGGCCGCCACGTCGTATTCGAACCCCAATGGTCCAAGTGGGCGAAGCGCCACCAGATAGATCGAAACAACCCAGAAGGCAATGATCGCCAGGCGGCTCACGGCGGCTTCGCTCGGCGCCGGTCGCGAAAGCAGGGCGAACGTCCACAAGACCAGCAGGGAGCAACCAACCTCTGCGAACCACCGGATCCAATCGATTCCGGTGAGAAAGGTAGCGACGACGCCGCCGGCGGGAACCAGCCACGCCCACAGCCACGCGGCTGGCTTGGGCCAGCTTCGCCGGGCCGGCACCGTGAGCACGCCAGCAAGACGCAGCGCCCACACCTGCACGGCAACCAGGGCAAGCCCGAAGCAGGCCATGCAGGTCAACACCACTGGCCCAAGTTGGACGACGCGCGAAAAGCCATCTCCGATCGAGTCCGCCAAGAACGGGATCACCGAACGGCGCACGTCGGCAGCGTCTGGGAGGACGCCGGTCAACTGAGGATCATGCAGAATCTCGGCCAGGACGCTGGGTGAGATGCGTCCCCACAAAAGCACGGCCAGCAGACTGATCGTTGGGGCTGCAAAGAAGGCCGCCGCCGCGGCCCACCTCTTACTGAGCGGTATCCGGCTTGGAATGCATACGATCAGCGGAACGATGAAAGCACCGTAGATGAGGGCGGCGCCCTCATGAATCAATACAATTATCGCCAATATCGCACCGAGCAGCCCGATGGTCCAATAGGACCGCGCCGAGAATCGGGCGGACGTAATCACAAATCCGACCAGCAACAGGCAAACCAAGCCCAACTGATCGGGCCGTTTGTAGTGCAGCAGCGACTCAAACGTAAACGGGCTGGCGGCCAACAAGAGCGCCATCGCCAGGGAGCGCGAATCCCCGCGACGCAAGAGCCTGACGACGAGCACACCGAGGAGCGCCGCAGGGGCCAGCGCCACTGTCAACGCCGCGGCGTGCAGCAGCCAGGAGGTGGATGAAACGGGAATGGCGCGGATGATCTCCCCGGCGAGACCTCGGCGGACGAATCCGTGTCGATAGCTGATCAACCAATACGATTTCTGGGCGGGGCTGGCATACAAATTGAACGACTGTGCGATCTGGAGAATGAGCGCCAGGCATACGCCGAGAATCTGTAGCCGTCGCGCCGTCATTCGGCCAGCTTGGCCAGCACCATTTCGCGAACCTTGCCCGCGTCGGCTTTGCCGCGCAGCTCCTTCATCACCGCTCCGATTAGGGCACCCGCTGCAGCGATCTTGCCGCTTCGGATGCGGTCGGCGACGTCCGGGTTGGCGGAGATCGCGCGGTCCACTGCGGCGGCCAGGGCGGAGTCATCAGACACCACTGCAAGTCCCCGCGAGACCACGACCTCGCCGGGCGCACCTTCGCCGGCGATCACGCCGTCGATCACCTGGCGGGCGAGCTTGTCGTTCACGGTCCCCGCATCCACAAGCGCCTGCAGTTGCGCAACTTGCTCGGGACTGATGCCGACCGAGTCGAGTTCGACCCCGGCCTCGTTGGCCCGGCGGGGAAGCTCGGTCGTCCACCACTTTCGCGCGGCGTGGGCTGGGGCGCCAGCCGCGACGGTCGCCTCGACCAGGTCGAGCGCGCCGGCGTTCACCACATCGCGTAGTTCCAGATCGCTGAACCCCCAGGCGGTCTGGAGCCGGTTGCGGCGCACGGCCGGCGGCTCGGGCAGGGACGCCCGCAGCCGCTCGACCCATTCGGCCGATGGCGCCACAGGAACGAGGTCGGGTTCGGGAAAGTAGCGGTAGTCCTCAGCGGTTTCCTTCGAACGACCGGGGCTGGTGAAGCCGCCGTCCTCGTGCCAATGGCGGGTCTCCTGCTTGACCTTCCCGCCCGCGCCCAGGACGGCCGCCTGCCGGCAGATCTCGTAGCGAAGCGCCCGCTCGATGCTGCGCAGAGAGTTGACGTTCTTGGTTTCGGTGCGGGTGCCGAACTGGGTCGTCCCCTTCGGCATCAGCGACACGTTGGCGTCGCAGCGCAACGAGCCCTGCTCCATGCGGACGTCCGACACCCCCAGCGAGCGCAGCAGGTCACGCAAGAACGTGACGTAGGCACGCGCGAGCGCCGGGGCGGCCGGCCCCGTCCCGGTGATGGGCTTGGTGACGATCTCGATCAGGGGCACACCGGAGCGGTTGTAGTCCAGCAGGGAGTAGTCCGCGCCGTGGATGCGCCCGGTCGCGCCGCCCACATGCAGGGACTTACCGGTGTCCTCCTCCATGTGTGCGCGCTCGATCTCGATGCGGTAGGACGTGCCATCCGCCTCGACGTCCACGAAACCCTCGAACGCGATCGGCTCGTCATACTGGCTGATCTGAAAATCCTTGGGCATGTCTGGGTAGAAGTAGTTCTTGCGGGCGAAGCGACTGTGCGGGGCGATCGAGCAACCCAGCGCGAGTCCGATCCGGATGGCCGACTCGATCGCGCGGGCGTTGACAACGGGCAGAGACCCCGGCAGCCCCAGGCATACCGGGCAGGTCTGCGAGTTCGGCGGCGCGCCGAACGCAGTGGAACAGCCGCAGAACATCTTGGACGCCGTGTTCAGCTCGACGTGGACCTCCAGGCCCAGCACCGGGTCAAACGCGGCCAAGGCCTCGTCGAACTCCCAGATCGGCTCACTCATCGGACTACCTCTCCGGCGCGCTCGTCGACCCTGGACGTTCCCGCGGGAACGTCCCCGACCCCCAGATACGCCCCCGCCACCGAGTCGGCGAGCCGGTCCAGCAACTGCCCACCGAGCGTTGCGTTCAACTCGCGCTCCAGCGCCGCGCCCACGCGGTAGCAAAGGTCGTCGCGCAACGGAGGGGCCATTACCTGGAAGCCGACCGGCAGTCCGTCGTCCGGGGACAGCCCGCACGGGAAGGACGCGGCCGCGTTCCCGGCCATGTTCGACGGGATGGTGCACAAGTCGGCCTTGTACATCGCCAGCGGGTCGTCCGCGCGTTCGCCGATCCTGAATGCCGTGGTCGGCGTGGTCGGCGAGACGAGCACGTCCACCTGCTCGAAGGCGTTGTCGAAGTCTCGGGTGATCAACGTGCGCACCTTCTGCGCCGAGCCGTAGTAGGCGTCGTAGTAGCCCGACGACAGTGCGTAAGTCCCGATGATGATTCGGCGTTTCACCTCAGCGCCGAAACCGGCGCCGCGGGTGAGGTTCATCACCTCTTCGGCACTGCGCTCGCCGTCGTCGCCGACGCGCAAGCCGTAGCGCATGGCATCGAAGCGGGCCAGGTTGCTGCTGACCTCGCTCGGCATGATCAGGTAGTACGCCCCCAGCGCGTAGGCGAAGTGCGGGCAAGAGACTTCGACAAGCTCGGCCCCGGCGCGCAGCAGCATTTCCAGGGCCTCGTGGAAGCGACGCTCCACGCCAGGCTGGTAGCCCTCCCCACCCAGTTCGTGGACGACACCGATGCGCAGACCGGCCACATCCCCGGACCGGGCGGCCGCCACCACGTCGGGAACGGGCGCCTCGATCGAGGTCGAGTCGAGCGGGTCGTGCCCGGCGATGACAGCGTGCAGCAGTGCGGTGTCGAGCACGTTGCGCCCGCACGGACCGGGCTGGTCCAGGCTGGACGCCATCGCGACGACCCCGTAGCGGGACGTGCCGCCGTAGGTGGGTTTGACCCCGACCGTCCCCGTCACCGACGCCGGCTGCCGGATCGAGCCGCCGGTGTCGGTTCCGATGGCCAGCGGCGCCTCGAAGGCGGCCAGGGCCGCGGCTGAGCCCCCGCCCGATCCGCCGGGGATGCGCGACAGGTCCCATGGATTGTGCGTCGTCTGGTAACCGGAGTTCTCCGTGGAGGACCCCATGGCGAACTCGTCCAGATTCGTCTTGCCCAAGATCACGAGCCCGGCGTTGACCAGGCGTTGGGTCACCGTCGAGCTGTACGGCGGCAACCAGCCCTGCAGGATGCGCGACCCGCAGGTGGTCGGGACACCGGCCACGCAGAAGATGTCCTTGACCGCGACCGGGACTCCGGCCAGGGGGCTCAGGCGCTCCCCCGCGGCTAGGCGCGCATCCACCGACCGGGCGTCGGCCAGTGCGCGGTCGGCGTCGGTGTGCAGGAACGCCTTGACCTCACCGTCCACCTGGTCGATCTGGTCCAGGCAAGCGCCGGTTACCTCCGCGGCGGTCAGATGACCAGCGGCGATGGCCGCACCCAACTCGGCGGCGCTCGCCCGCAGCACTTGCGCGCGCTCGGCGGCGCTCACGCCTGCTCCCCGAGGATGCGCGGCACCCGAAAGCGGTCGTCCTGCGCGGCCGGGGCGGCGGCCAACACCGCGCCCACGGGCAGGGACGCGCGCACCTCGTCCGCGCGGAACACGTTGGTCAGCGGAATCGGATGAGATGTGGGCGCAATGTCGTCGCCGGCGACTTGGGAGACGCTTTCGACGGCTTGAAGGATCACGTCCAGTTGGGGAGCGAGGTGCTCCAACTCGTCTTGGGTCAGCGAGATTCGCGCCAACTCGGCCAGCCGAGAGACGTCCGATGGGCTCAGTGCCAAGGCGATTCTCCAAATCCTTCGAAACGGCCGCCTCAGTCTACGGGTTGGACGCCGCTGCCCCATCCTCCGACCGCCGCCCGCGGCCCAAGAAGAGCCCGCGACCAGCGTCCGACCCGATCGGCAGCGAGAGTCTATTTGGCATACCCAGATCGGATATATCCCGCCCGAGTGCGACCAGCCTTGGGCCCCCAGTCACATGTGCACGGATCGACCGGTCCGAAATACTGTCCTCATGCGCAAACTCTCCACCGCTCCTGGTGCCGTCGTCGGATGCCTGGCCGCCCTGCTGGTCACCGCCTGTTCACCGGTAGCCCCGCAGACCCCGGGCAAACCGACTACGCCGAGCAACCCGGCTCAGGCCGTCGCGATCCGCGCCTACGAGTTCCCGGGCGGCATGATCGAAGGGGCCAGTGGCGGCGGCAAGCTCTACACCCGAGTCAACGCGGTGGTCGCCATCCCGAGCGCTCCCGGCCCGCACCCGGTCGTGGTCGTCGTGCACGGCTCCTATCCGTCCTGCCTGGACCTGCCCAAGGACAAGCTCTTCACCAAGGAGGTCCAAACCGTTTCCTGGCCCCAAGGCTGCGGAACCTCGCGCGCGGACAACGATGGCCTCACCCGTGGCCCGGACTATCTGAGGACGCCTGCCAGCCTGGCGTACCTTGCGCGGAGCCTGGCCGAGCGGGGCATGGTCGCCGTGATCCCGGACGACAACACCAAGGAGCGCCTGGACTGGGGCGGTGAGCCGGACTCGCAAGTCTTGGAGACCAACCTGGTGAAGTTGCACCTCGATCTGGTCCGCCGCATTTCCGCAGGCGAATCGTTTGGACTGCCGTGGGCCGGTGAGTTGTCCGGCAAGGTCGACCCGAGCAGAGTCGGGCTCGTCGGGCACAGCAGCGGCGGCGGCTACGTCGTCCAGGCCGCGGCCCGAGGCCTCATCCCGAATCTGTTTGGCGTCGTCGCCTTGGAGCCAGCCTTCGGGCCGCTGGACAGGGCACGAACCAAGCTGCCCCCCACGCTGGTCGTCGCCGGGGAGTGCGATGAGCAGATCCCCGTCGACGATGTCGACTCCGGGGTCGCCGACCTCGCCAAGAACACCGAAGCGGTGGTGCTTTACGCGAAGATTCCGCACGCCACCCACATCGGCATGATGTTCGGCGGCGGATCGCACACGCTTGGCCTGGTCCATCCCTTGCAGACCCCCGCTTGCGCCCCAGCGGCGTTGCTGCCCAAGGCCGTCCAGCGGGGGGAGGCGGCCCAGTTGATCGCCGATTTCCTCAGCCAGGCGATGTCGGGGCGAAGCAACTACGTCCTGGCGTCCGTCCCGGGCGTCACGGTCACCGCCACAGCCCAAACCTCCGCCGGGACCGTCGAGGTGAGCAAGGTGGACGCCATTTTGGCGACCGTGGATCCGAAGTCGGTTACGTTCAGCCACTCCCAGGTCGTGGTGTTGCCCGCCAAGCCCGAGTCGCTGATCCTCAACGACCCCAAGCACGTCTGATCAGGCGGCGACCTCGGAGGACACGTCCACGCCCGGGTGCCGCCGGTGTCCGGCGAGGATCGCCAGCCCGACGGTGAGCGCGGGTACGCCCAGGTGCAGCGCCGTCCAGCCCACGCCGCCCGGGTCGTGGACGCCGGCGCGAATGTCGCTACCGTCACCGGCGCTAACCCGAACCACCGGTTTGTCGCCGAGCGCGGCCCGCAGTTGGCTTGTGGGAGCGGCCGGGTTCAGGCCTTCGTTGAGCAGTGCCAGCCCAGCGCCCCGCCAGATCGCCACCGCGGCGCGGACCTGCTCGTCGGGATCGGTGACGAGGGTGGCCGTGCCTTCGATCTCGCGCCCGGGCAGTTCCAGGAGCACATGCGGACGACGTTTGATGTTGTCCAGCCAACGAGGACGTCCGCCCAGCCCGGCCGGGACGTAGGCCTTGCCATCCACGATTGCGTACGGCATCGGGGTAGCCCGCAGCCGTCCACTGCGTCCGATCGTGTTCAGGATGCAGAAGTAGCCCACGAACGGGCTACCCAGCCATGGGCCCACCGGGCTGCGCAGGGCGCTAACCACCCAGGTGTCGATGAGCGCCGAACCCGCCGGTAGTCCCCCGGAGGTCCCGAAGCTTCGTTGCGATTTGGGTGCGCTAACCATGGGCCCCAGTGTGACAGGCGCCGATCTCCGCATGTGGTCGGGACGCGTCCAGGGCACGCCAACAGGGAGAATCGAGGCGTGTTCATGTTGCGAGTGGCCCTGCCCGATCGTCCAGGTTCCCTGGGGGCGGTCGCGAGCGCCATGGGCACCGTGGCCGCAGACATCCACGCGGTCGAGATCGTGGAGAAGAGCGACGGCTACGCCATCGACGACTTCATGCTCTCCCTCCCGCCGAGCACCCCGCCGGACTCCGTGGTGACCGCCTGCAAGGCGATCGACGATGTCGACGTCCTGTGGATCTCCCACACCCCGGAAAACTGGGGTTTGCTCTCGGACATCGAGATGCTGGACAAGATGCTCGCCGACCCGAAGGCGTCGGCGCAGGCTCTGGTGCAAGGCGCGCCCGCCGTCTTCCACGTGCAGTGGGCGATCCTGGTCGATTTGTCCCACCGCTCGCTGGCCGACCGCACCGAACTCGCCCCGGACTCCGAATCCGGCGACGTGATCGCCGCGCTCGGCCCCCTGCACGAGCCGCGGGTCGGGAGCCTGCCCAAGGCCTGGCTGCCGGCCTGGTCGGAGACCGAGATCGCCGTCGCTCCTTGTCGCGGCGCGCGTGCGGTCGTGATCGGGCGGACCGGCGGGCCCGAGTTCCTACGCTCTGAGTTGGGACGCCTGCGGCACCTCGCCGCGTTCATCCAGTGACGCCCCGCTAGCGCGGCGGGTTCAAGGCTCCGAAGACGAGCCAGCCCACGATGAACAGCGCGGTGACCGCCCCCAGGAAGGCCAAGCTGACCCACAACCGCAGCCACTTCTTGGCGCGCGTGGTGGGAACCTTGTGCGGGCCCCACTCCCCCAGCCCGGGCTGGACGCGCGGCGGGGCGCCCGCGTTCAGGTTCAGATTCGAGATCAGTCCGCCGAGCTTCATGGTGGGCTCAGCCTACTCGCCGATCCGGGCAACGGCCCGGGCCGCGTCCGGGCCCCGCGCTAGGAGCACTTCGAATCCCGCCGCGTCCAGAATCGGGACGCGCAGCGCCACCGCCTTGTCGTACTTGGAGCCGGGCGAGTCGCCGACGACCACGAAACTCGTGCGGGCCGACACCGACCCCGCCGCCTTGCCGCCGGCCGCGACGATCGCCTCCGCGGCGCCGTCGCGGGTGTAGCCGAGCAATGAGCCGGTCACGACGATCGACAAGCCGGCGCAGGTTTGGGGCACCGCCTCGCCCCCACCGGACGCCGGCACGTCGGCCATGACGCAACCCGCGGCCCGCCACTTGGCGACGATCTCGCGCCGCCAAGGCTCGGCGAACCACTCGATGATCGCGGCCGCCAAGGTCGGACCGATGCCCTCGACCGCCGACAATTGCTCGATCGAGGCGGCCGCGAGCGCGTCGATGCTGGGGAATGCGGCCGCGATGTCGGGTGCCACCCCCTTGCCGACGTGCCGGATCGACAGCGCCACCAAGAACTTGGCGAACGGACGCGTCTTGGCCGCCTCCAGGTTGGCCAGCAGCTTCTTACCGTTGGCCGACAGCGCCCCGGCTTTGGTGACGAAGAACGGCGCCGTGGCCAGCTGGTCGGCGTCCAGGCCGAACAGGTCGCCCTCGTCGGTCAAGAGGCGGGCGCTGAGCAGCGCGTCAGCCGCCTGCCAGCCCAACACCTCGATGTCGAGGGCTTGCCTCGAGGCGAGGTGGAACAGCCGTTCGCGCAGTTGCGCGGGGCAGGAGCGCTGGTTGGGGCAGCGGATATCGGCGTCGCCCTCCTTCTCCGGCCGCAGTTGCGAGCCACAGTTTGGGCAGTGCGTGGGCATCACGAACGGACGCTGCGTGCCGTCGCGTAGGTCGACCACCGGTCCGAGAACCTCGGGGATTACGTCCCCCGCCTTGCGCAAGACCACCGTGTCTCCGATCAGGACGCCCTTGCGAGCCACTTCGCTGGCGTTGTGCAGCGTGGCCATCTCGACCGTCGAGCCGGCGACCTTTACCGGGGTCATCACCGCATAGGGCGTGACTCGACCCGTCCGCCCGACGTTTACGCGGATGTCCAGCAACTTGGTCGTCACCTCTTGCGGCGGGTACTTGAACGCGATCGCCCAGCGCGGCGCTCGGGAGGTGGAGCCCAGCCGGGTCTGCTCGGCCCGGTCGTCCACCTTGACCACGACGCCGTCGATCTCGTGCTCGACGCTGTGCCGCCGGTCGGCGAACCCTTCGATGAAGTCCCAGGCCGCGGCCAGGTCCGGCACGACCCGGTAATGGGCGCTGACCGGCAGCCCCCACTCGCGGAGCAGCTCATAGGCGTCCGACTGCCGCTCGATCGCCACGCCGTCCACTCGCCCGACCCCGTGGCACAAGAAGGCCAGCGGGCGCGTGGCGGTCACCCGGGGGTCCTTTTGACGCAGCGAACCGGCGGCCGAGTTGCGCGGGTTGGCAAAGGGCGCGCGGCCAGCCTCGACCAGCGCGGCGTTGAGTTCGACGAATGCCTCGATTGGCAAGAACACCTCGCCCCGCACCTCCAAGAACGCCGGCACGTTCGCCCCGACCAGGCGCTGAGGCACGCTGGCAATGGTGCGGACGTTGTTGGTGACGTCCTCGCCGACCCGGCCGTCACCGCGGGTCGCGGCTCTGACCAATCGGCCACCCTCGTAGACCAGATCGAGGGCCAGCCCGTCGATCTTGAGCTCGCACAGCAGTTGCGTCCGGGCGTCCTGGCCGCCGAGCGCGCGCGCACCCCAGCGCAGGAACTCCTCGTGACTGAAGGCGTTGTCAAGGCTCATCATCGGGGTGGGGTGCGTCACGGCCGAGAACGTCGCCGAAGGCGCGCCGCCCACCTGCTGGGTTGGGGAATCGGGCGTGCGTAGCTGCGGGAACCGCTCCTCGATGTCCTCGAGTTCGCGCATCAGCGCGTCGAAGGCGCCGTCGGCGATCGTGGGGGCGTCCAGCACGTAGTAGCGCCAGCGATGGTCGGTGATCTCCGCGGCAAGTTCGGCGTGGCGCTCCAGCGTCGCCTCGTCGGGCTCGGGGGCGGGTGGCAGCTCGGCCGCGTCGTCCGGGATCGCCTCTTCGGTCATGCACGGCACCCTATTGGTCGCCTCCGACAACCTTTCGCATCCCGAACCCGTCAGGACGACAGACCCTCGCCGACCAGTCCGGCCGCCTCGCGCAATGCGGGCCAAACGCGACGCGCGTGCCCTGGGGCCCAGCCGGCCAGACCGCACGACGGCGTCAGGACGAGCGCGTCGGCCAACCTGGGCCCCAACTCCAGGGGGCGCAGCGTCGCCAGTGCCCGCTTGGCCAGGTCGTCCGGCCGGGGGACGACATCGATCGTCTGCGCCGGAAGGATGCCGAGGTACAGCGACGCGCCCGCCTCGACGCATTCGGCGAGTTCGTCCAGCGACGCGGCGTCCAGGGCGGCGGCATCCAGCGAGAGGGCGCCAAACCCGACGCGGCGCACGAATTCGGTCAGCGGCAGCTCGGCCAGGACGCCTCGGCCGGCGCAGCAGTGCAGGACCGGTCCGGGGGCCACGCGCACCAGGGCTGCCAGCCCGTCGGCCACCTCCGGAAGGTCGATCGCCCGCAGGCGGAAATAGCCACCGACGGTTGGGATTCCGCCCCCCAGGACGGCCGGCAGCGCCGGTTCGTCGACCTGCAAAAAGGGCCGCGCACCGGGCACGAGCCGGCCCAGTTCGCCGAGGCAGTCGGCACTGCCCTGGGCCAGGGACGCGGCCAGGTCATGCCGGGCGCCCGGATCGGCCAGGACGCGCCCACCCCGGGGCGCCTCCAGGGCCGCCGACAGCGTCCACGGGCCCGGCACGGCCAGCTTGAGCGGTCCGACGTAGCCGTCGGCGGCCTCGGCGAAACGATCCAGGTCGTCGCGCAGCATCGCTCGGGCTCGCCGCTGATCGACGCCGGCGGCGTCCGCCAACCGCCACCCCGAGGACGTCAGCTCGCCGGCCAACCCGGCCAGCAACCCCACCCCGCGGCCCACCAGACCGGCGCCCGGTCCGCGGGCGGGTAGCTCGGGCACGAAGGGCAGGTCGGGCACCTCGTCCAGGATCAGCCTGGCCGCACCGCCGAAGTCGGTGCCCGGCATCGACCCGACCCCGCTGATCCGGACGCCGCTCACAGCTCCCGCCTCGTCCGGTCGATGGTCGCGCTGCCGATCACCTGGTCACCGTCGTAGGCGACGACGCACTGCCCGGGCGCGACACCGAGCACCGGCGCGTCCAGTTCGACGGACAGGACCGTCTCGGTGGCGCTGAAGGTGGCTGGCAGGGCCTCGCCGTGAGCACGCACCTGCGCGAACCCGCGCCAAGGACCCTGGCGTGCGGACGCGGTCCAGGTCGGCCGGATCGCCTCGATGCCGATCACCGACAGCGCCGCACGCGGGCCGACGGTGAGCGTGTTGCTCACCGGCGCGATGTCGAGGACGTATCGCGGTCGCCCGTCCGATGCGGGGACGCCGAGCCGCAGGCCCTTGCGCTGCCCGACGGTGTAGGAGTGGGTGCCCGAATGCGTGCCGATCCGGACGCCGGCGGTGTCCACGATGTCGCCGGACCGACTGCCGAGCTGGCGCTCCAAGAAGCCGGCCGTGTCGCCGTCGGCAATGAAGCAGATGTCGTGGCTGTCCGGCTTGGCGGCCACGCTCAACCCGAGTTCGGCCGCCTCGGCACGGACGTCCGCCTTGATCGTGTCGCCGAGCGGAAACAGCGAATGGGCCAACTGGGTGGCGTCGAGCATGCCGAGCACGTACGACTGATCCTTGGCCGGGTCGGCGGCCCGAAACAGTCCCACCCGGCCGTCGCCGCCGCGCTGCAACCGCGCGTAGTGACCGGTCGCGATGGCATCGAACCCGAGCGCCAGACCCCGGTTCAGTACGGCGGCGAACTTGATCTTCTCGTTGCAGCGTAGGCACGGATTCGGGGTTCGTCCCGCTGCATACTCGGCGACGAAGTCGTCCACGACGTCGGCGGCGAAGCGCTCGGACAGGTCCCACACGTAGAACGGGATCCCCAAGACGTCGGCGGCCCGGCGGGCGTCGAAGCTGTCCTCAACCGAGCAGCACCCCCGGGCCCCGCTGCGGTACGACTGCGGGTTGCGCGACAAGGCCAGGTGGACGCCCGTGACGTCGTGACCCGCCGCGACCATGCGGGCAGCGGCAACCGCGGAGTCGACTCCCCCGGACATCGCCGCCAGTACTCGCACGGAAGGTGAGTCTACGAGGTGGCGGCCAACCGGGCGCGCTCGACGGCGTCCGCCAGGACGCTCAACAAGCGGTCGAGGTCTGCGTCGGTGGTCGACCAACCGAAGGAGAACCGCAGGCTGGACGCGGCCTGCGCCGGCGTTCGTCCCATCGCGAGGAGCACCTGGCTGGGCTCGTGGACGCCGGCTCGGCACGCCGAACCGACCGAGCAGTCGATGCCCGCGGCGTCCAGCAGTAGCAGCAGGTCGTCGGCGCGGCAGCCCTCGAACGTCACGTTGGAGATTGCTGGGCTGGCGACGCCGCCGTTGACGCGCGTCCGTGGGATGGCGGCGACCGCGGCCACCAACCGCTCACGAAGCACCGTGAGCCGCTCGGCCTCTTCGTCCAGGGACGCCAGGGCGAGCGTCGCCGCCGCCGCGAACCCGGCGGCCAGCGCCACGCTGGGCGTCCCCGAGCGGATGCCGGCTTCCTGGCCCCCGCCGGGTCCCAGCGCGACCGGTCGGGTCTCGCGCCGAGCCACTAGGGCGCCGATGCCGACCGGTCCGCCCAGCTTGTGCGCCGACACCGACAGCAGGTCGACCGCTGTGGCGTCCACGGCAACGTGCCCGAACGCCTGCACCGCATCGCTGTGCATCCAGGCACCCGCCGCCCGAGCCAACTCGGCTGCCTGAGCCACCGGCTGGATGGTTCCGGTCTCGTTGTTGACCCACTGCAGACTGACGATCCCGACGTCCGGGGCCAGGAGCCCGCCCAACTCCTCCAGGCGGACCACACCGTCGGCGTCCACGCCCACGAGATCGGCCTGCCCGAACATCGCGGCGTCGCGCACGGCCGGGTGCTCGGTGGCGCCCAGGAGCGCCCGGGGGCGTCCGGGACGAGCCTTGGCCGTGCCCAGGACGGCAAGCGAATCCGCCTCCGTCCCCCCCGACGTGAACAACACGTCGCCGGCTGCGACGCCCAACGCCGCCGCCAATTCCTCGCGGGCGTCCTCCAGAAGTCGCTTGGCCGCGCGCCCCGAACCGTGCAGCGAACCGGGGTTTCCCAACTGTTCCAACGCCCGGGTCATCGCGGCCAGCGCGGCCGGGTGCAGCGCGGAAGTCGCTGCGTGATCCAGATAAGACCTTGTTGGCATGGGGTTTCACGCTCCGGCGCCAGTTTGCTCGGGTGGGTTTGTTGCTGCATCCTTGAGGGGCCTCGCGATGTAGCAGTATTAGTCTGCACGACAGCCCTCGCTGTGCGATCCCGCGCGGCAGTCCCAAGTCAGACCCAAATGGAGGTCTTCAATGTCTCGTCCGACGTTGCCCGCCCCGGGCGACTCGTCGGTCCTTGGTGCTCGAGTCACCCCCGAGGGCACCAACTTCGGCCTGTGGGCTCCCCGCGCGACGCGCGTCGAGCTCGCTTTGGTGGCCGATGACCTTTCCCAGCAGAACTGGGAGATGACCCAGAGCCACGAGGGCACCTGGAGTGCCTTCGTCCCCGGGATTCGCTCCGGCCAGCGCTATGGCTTTCGTGTGCACGGGCGCTGGGCGCCCGATGCCGGCGCGCGCTTCAACCCCGCCCGGCTGCTACTCGACCCTTACGCTCGCGCCATCACCGGTGGCGTGGACTACTCCGGCCCGATCCTCGATCACACGGCCGACTCCAACTACCATCAGGACACCACCGACTCCTCGCGGTCGGTTCCGCTGAGCGTCGTGGTGGACGACTCGCCGCCGCCCAAGCCGTTGGCCAAGCGTCCCGACATCAACGACCTGGTGATCTACGAGACCCATGTCCGCGGATACACCCGGCTGCACCCGGCCGTCCCGGAGCACCTGCGCGGCACCTACGCCGGCATGGCCTACCCCGCGGTTATCGAGCAGCTCGTGGACACCGGCATCAACGCCGTGCAGTTCCTGCCCGTCCACCACTTCGTCTCCGAGCCCTTCATCGTGGGCCGCGGCCTGACGAACTTCTGGGGATACAACACCCTCGGCTTCTTCGCCCCACACGGCCCCTATTCCTCGACCGGGACGCTCGGCGGTCAGGTCACCGACTTCAAGAACATGGTCAGCGCCCTGCACGAGGCCGGCATCGCCGTCCTGCTCGACGTGGTCTACAACCACACGGGCGAGGGCGGCCACGAGGGCCCGACGCTGGCGTTCCGCGGCATCGACCACGCCGGGTACTACCGGCTGACCGACGACCGGCGCAACGACTACGACGTGACCGGGTGCGGCAACGCCGTCGACAGTTCCACTCCGGGCGTCCTGCGCATGATCCTCGACTCGCTGCGCTATTGGGTGACCGAGATGGGCGTGGACGGCTTCCGGTTCGACCTGGCTACCACCCTGATCCGCGACGAGTTCCACCACGTCAACCAGGAGCATCCGCTCAAGAAGGCCATCGACGCCGATCCGGTGCTGTCGAAGGCGATCATGATCGCCGAGCCCTGGGATCTCGGCCCCTACGGCTATCAGGTCGGCGCCTGGGGCCAGGGCTGGTCGGAGTGGAACGACCGCTTCCGCGGCTTCGCCCGCGACTACTGGCGCGGGGCGATCCACGGTGTCCAGGAGTTGGCCACCCGGTTGTCCGGGTCGATCGACATCTTCGGTCATAGCCGCCGGCCACCATCGGCCTCGGTCAACTTCATCACCGCCCACGACGGCTTCACCATGCGCGACCTGGTCACCTACGACCTCAAGCACAACGAGGCCAACGGCGAACGCAACCGGGACGGCACCGACGACAACCGCTCCTGGAACCACGGCTATGAGGGCGAGACCACCGACGAGAAGACCAATGCCGCCCGGCACCGGACCGTCCGCAACATGATGGCCACGCTGCTGCTCTCGGCGGGCGTCCCGATGATCACCGCCGGCGACGAGATGGGCCGCACCCAGCAGGGCAACAACAACGCCTACTGCCAGGACTCACCGTTGTCCTGGGTCGACTGGAACACCCGCGAGACCTGGTCCGACCAGGCCGCCTTGACCCGGACGCTGCTGCGCCTGCGGGCCAAGCACCCGGTCCTTCGTCCGGACGGCTACCGGGGACGCACCGAGGTAACCGACGCTCGCGGCGTCGGCCTCGGGCGCATGGAGTTGGCGTGGTTCAGCGAGCACGGCAACGAGATGACCGTCGAGGACTGGCACGACCCGAACCGCCGGACCCTGTCCATGTACGTCTCCGACGTGGACGAGGCGTTCTTGGTGATCTTCCACTCCGGTTACGAGCCGATCGATTTCAAGCTGCCTGGGGAGCCGTGGTCCAGCGGTTACGTCGTATCGGCGCACACCGGTCTGAGCAGCGAACTGCCCAAGCACGGGCTGATCTCCGGTGGGACCCTCACGATTCCGGCCCGGACGACCGTTGTGCTGCGCGCGACCGTCGTCCGCCGGGCGGCCCGGGGGGCGTTACCGAAGGCTGCCGGCTGATCCCTGATCGATCGAGCAGGGGAAGGCTTCGGCCCTCCCCTGCTTCGGTTCGACCGCCGCTAGCTGTACTGGACGAACCCCCAGGCGAGGCCCGGGAGGGGGACGACCACGCTGACCACCTGTGAGGCCCCGATGAAGCCGGTCCGGACTCGCCATCTGGGTGGTCGATCGCGCCGGAATAGCCCCCTCAAGATCAGTGCCCTACCCAACAGGACGATCGCCGCAGCCAGCGCAAGCCCAAGATTCGGCGGCCTGCACGGCATGGCAGTCCAGTGGTCGGGGTGGCCGGCAGGCTCGTCAGCTCCTCGGGTCTTGTCCTTGGCCGCTTGATCGAGCACCTTCTTCCGATCCCTCACAAGGGCGAGCGTCAGGGATTAGGTTGGCCTCGTGACAGCGCAGCCAATGCCCAGCAGCCCGGACTCCGCCGCCCCAGCCGCCGGTGGAATCGCAGTTGATCTGACCCCCACGACGACCCTCCCGCGCGGGATCGGTCGAATCCCGGTAACCAAGGTGGAGCCCGTCCTCGAGGGCGGCGCCTACCCCGCCAAGGCCGTCGTCGGCGAACTCATCCCCATCCGCGCCAAGGTCTTCCGCGAAGGCCACGACTCGGTGAACGCCTCGGTCATCCTGACCAGCCCCTCTGGCGTCACCCATCGCGTCGACATGACCGCGCTTGAGCCGAAGGGCCTGGACCCATGGGAGGCCTGGGTCCGCCTCGATGAGATGGGCCTGTGGACCTTCCGCGTCGAAGGCTGGTCCGACCCCTGGGGAACCTGGCTCCACACCGCCGAGATCAAGCTGCCCGCCGAGATCGACGTCGACTTGGTCTGCATGGAGGGCAAGGCGCTGTTCGAGAAGACGGCCACCCTGGCCGAGGAGGCCGGCGACCCGGTGACCGGGTCGATCCTGCGGGCGTCCGCGATCATGCTGATCCCACAACGCCCGGGCGACGAACTGCTCGAGGTCGCCACGCAAAGTGGCGTGAAGAAGGCAATGGTCAAGTACGGGCCGCGCGAGCTGATCTCCCCGAGCGCCGACTTCCCGATCTTCGCCGACCGCAAGAAGGCGCTGTTCAGCTCCTGGTATGAGTTCTTCCCCCGTTCGCAGGGCGCTACCTACGACGCAGACACCGACACCTGGACGTCCGGCAACTTCGACAGCTCCCACGAGCGTCTCGAGGCGGCCGCGGCCATGGGCTTCGACGTCATCTACCTGCCGCCGATCCACCCAATCGGCAACGCGTTCAAGAAGGGCAAGAACAACACCCTGAACGCCACCGACAAGGACCCGGGTTCGCCTTGGGCCATCGGCAGCGGCGACGGCGGCCACGACGCGATCCATCCCGACCTCGGTGACTGGGACGCCTTCGACCGATTCGTGGCCAAGACCAACGAGCTGGGCATGGAGGTCGCGCTCGACTTCGCCCTGCAGGCGTCCCCCGATCACCCCTGGGTGAAGTCGCACCCGGAGTGGTTCACCACCCGACTGGACGGCACCATCGCCTACGCCGAGAACCCGCCGAAGAAGTATCAGGACATCTACCCGATCAACTTCGACAACGACCCCGACGGCATCTACAACGAGGCCCTGCGCTGCCTGCGTCTGTGGATGTCCCACGGGGTCCGGATCTTCCGCGTGGACAACCCGCACACCAAGCCGGTGGAGTTCTGGGGCTGGATCATGAAGCAGATCCGCGAAACCGACCCGGACGTCCTGTTCCTGGCCGAGGCGTTCACCAAGCCCGAGATGATGGCCGCCCTCGGCACGGTCGGCTATCACCAGTCGTACACCTACTACACGTGGCGCAACTCCAAGTGGGAACTCGAGACCTACATGCACGAGCTCTCCCGCGACACCGACTCGTTCTATCGGCCGAACTTCTTCGTCAACACCCCGGACATCAACCCCACCTACCTGCAGACGCAAAACCCGGCGGCCTTCGCGATCCGGGCCGTCCTGGCCGCGACGCTGTCGCCGTCGTGGGGCGTCTACTCCGGGTATGAGTTGTTCGAGGGCAGGCCGCTGAAGCCGGGCGGCGAAGAGTACCTGGACAGCGAGAAGTACGAGTACCGGCCGCGCAACTACAACGCCGAGCCGAACCTCAACGTGCTGATGGGCCGCCTCAACGAGATCCGGCGGGCGCATCCCGCGCTGCAGCAACTGCGTCAGATCGAGTTCCACGAGGCTGGCAACCCCAACGTCATCGCCTTCTCCAAGCACGACGGGGACGACCGCGTGATCGTCATCTGCAGCCTCGACCAGCACAACACCGTGGAGTCGAACGTCTATCTCGACGGCGGCAAGCTCGGCCGTTCGACCGACAACCTGCGGCTGCGCGACGAACTGACCGGCGCCACGTTCACTTGGGGCGCGAACAACTTCGTCCGGCTCCCACCGGCAAACCCGGCGCACATCCTGGCCGTGATCGAGGGCTGAGTTGAGCGATCCCGAGTGGTTCAAGACCGCCACCTTCTACGAGGTGATGGTCCGGTCCTTCGCGGACTCCAACGGTGACGGCATCGGCGACTTCCAGGGTCTGATCGGCAAGCTCGATTACCTGCAGACCCTGGGGGTCGACTGCCTTTGGTTGCCACCCTTCTTCACCTCGCCGCTGGCCGACGGCGGGTACGACGTTTCGGACTACACCACCGTGCTCCCCGAGCTGGGCACGGTGGCCGACTTCGAGGAGTTGGTGGCCGGCCTGCATGCCCGGGGCATGCGGGTCATCACCGACTTCGTGATGAACCACACCTCCTCGGCGCACCCGTGGTTCGTCGCGTCCCGCTCCGACCGGTCGGGCCCCTACGGCGATTACTACGTCTGGCGCGATCAGCCGGACGCCTACTCCGACGCGCGGGTCATCTTCCTCGACACCCACGACTCCAACTGGAGTTTCGACGAGGTCCGCGGCCAGTACTACTGGCACCGGTTCTACGACCATCAGCCCGACCTGAACTTCGAGAACCCCAAGGTGCTCGAGGAGCTGCTCGACGCCATGCGGTTCTGGCTCGACAAGGGCATCGACGGCTTCCGCCTGGACGCCGTGCCCTACCTGATCGAGGTCGACGGCACCAACTGCGAGAACCTGCCGGGCACGCACGCCGTCCTGAAGGAAGTCCGCCGGATGATCGACGCGGAGTACCCGGGCCGGGCCTTGCTCTGCGAGGCCAACCAGTGGCCGGCCGACGTGATCGAGTACTTCGGCGAGGACGACGAGTGCCAGATGGCGTTCCACTTCCCGGTGATGCCGCGGCTCTACATGGGCATCGCGAAGGAGTCGCGCGTCCCCATCTCGGAGATCCTGGCGGCGACGCCGGCGATCCCACCCGGCTGCCAGTGGGGCACGTTCCTGCGCAACCACGACGAGCTGACCCTCGAGATGGTCACACCGCAGGAGCGGGACTTCATGTGGGGCCACTACGCCCCGGACCCCAGGATGAAGTGCAACCTGGGCATCCGTCGCCGCCTGGCCCCGCTGGTCGACGGCGACCAGCGCCGCATCCGGCTGCTGCACTCGCTGCTGTTCGCCCTGCCCGGCTCCCCCGTCCTGTACTACGGGGACGAGATCGGCATGGGCGACGACATCTGGCTAAACGACCGCGACGGCGTCCGCACCCCGATGCAGTGGGACGGCTCCCCCAGCGCCGGCTTCTCCACCGCCGATCCGGCCGACTTCTACCTGCCGCTGGTCACGCTGGCCGGCTACACCCCGGCGGAGGTGAACGTGGCGGATCAGACCAACGATCCGCAGTCGCTGCTCAACTGGGTGCGGGCCGTCCTGCAGCTTCGTCGCTCCCTGGCGGTGCTCGATCTCGGTGAGTTCAGCGACCTCTCCGGCGACAACGACGCGGTGTTCAGCTTCGCTCGCTTGGACGACCAGATGCGCATCGTTGCGATCAACAACTTGTCGGCCAGCGAGCAGGTCACCCAGATTCCCGAGTTGAGCGGGCAGGTGATTCACGGGCGCGCGTTGATCTCGGGCGACCAGGTGAAGTTGGGCCCCTACGGCTTCGTCTGGTTGTTGAGCCGGCAGGACCCGACATGAGCAATCCGTGGTGGGCGGTCATGTCGTCGGCCCGCTGGTTCGCCGGTAAGGGACGCGACGGTCGGCTCACCGCGGTCGTCCCCCTCGCCTGGTACACCCCAGTCGGAGAACTGCCGGCCATTCGCCCGGAGATCGCCGAGGTGACCTATCCGGACGGTTCGATCGAGCTGTACCAGTTGCTGGCCGGCTACCAGCGGCCCGGGGACGGATCATCGTCGGAGTTGGGCCTGGTCGAGGTGGCCGGTCTGGGCGAGGTGGCGTTGCACGACGCCGCCCGGGATCCCGACCTGCTCGGCCATCTGCTCGGCGCCTGGCTGGCGGCGCCGACGTCCGGCAACGGCGTGGACGTCGTCTGGGTCGACACCGCCGGGTTGTCGCCCCGCCTGCCGGCGCGCGTCTTTTCGGGCGAGCAGTCGAACACCTCGATCATGTTCGGCGACGTCGCCATGGCCAAACTGTTTCGTCGGCTGGAGCCGGGCCGAAGCCTCGACGTCGAGGTGCACGCGGCTTTGGCGCAGGCCGGCTCGAGGGCCGCGGCTCATCTGTTCGGCTGGCAGTCGGGCAGTTGGACGACGAGCACCAAGACGCCCTGGGAGGCCGACCTCGGCATGGTCGTGGCCAAGCTGCCCGAGGCTCGTGACGGCTGGGAGCTGGCGCTCGCCGCCTGCGCGGCCGAGCGCTCTTTCGCCGCGGAAGCGCGGGCGCTCGGCGCGGCCTTGGCGCAGGTGCACTCGCAGTTGGCGGCCGCCTTCGGCACGCAGACCTTGCTGGGCGACGCGGTGGCCGACACGATGACCCGGCGCTTCGAGGCTGCGCGGGAGCAGGCGTCCGTGCTGGACGGGGTCGACGTCGAGGGCGCCTTCGCGCCGGTGCGGGGCCGGGAGCTGCGCGGGCAGCGCGTCCACGGGGACTTCCACCTCGGACAAACGCTGTCCACCGCCGACGGGTGGAAGATCATCGATTTCGAAGGCGAACCCATGAAATCGATGGCGCAGCGGCGTGAATTCGACTCCGTTTGGCGGGACGTCGCCGGGATGCTCCGGTCGTTCGACTACGCCCGCAGCGGCCACGCCCAGCCTGGGGGGGCAGCGGCACTGGGCTGGGCCAAACAGGCCCGGCGCGCCTTCTTGCAGGGCTATGGTGCCGACCCGGACGCACCCGCGTCCGAGCTGGCCGCCTATGAGCTTGACAAGGCGATTTACGAGGTCGTCTACGAGGTACGAAATCGCCCCGATTGGGTCCACATCCCCGCCGGAGCAGTCCATGATTTGACCAGCACCCCGGCCGGGCCGGGAGGAACCAGACAGGAGCAGTGATGGCACACGATAAGTTCGGCGGTCTGACGGGGTGGGATCTCGAGGGCTTTCATAACGGCGGCGACACCGAACTGTGGAAGCGGCTCGGCGCCCACGTGGTCACGGTCCACGACGACGAACGCGGCGAGATCTCGGGCACGCGCTTCGCGGTCTGGGCACCCAATGCCCGGTCCGTTCGACTGAACGCCGATTTCAACTACTGGACCGGCGACCAGATGGAACTCATCCCCGGTTCGGGCGTGTGGGGCCTGTTCGTCGAGGGCGTCGACGAGGGCGCGCTGTACAAGTACAACATCGAGTGCTCCGACGGGGTTTGGCGCGAAAAGATCGACCCGATGGCGCGCTTCGCCGAGCGGGCACCGTCCAACGCCAGCATCGTTTACGAGAGCAAGTACGTCTGGGCCGACGGCGACTGGATGACCAAGCGCTCGGCATCCCAGCCGCACCGCGAGCCGATGAGCATCTACGAGGTGCATCTGGGCTCGTGGCGCCGGGGCAAGACCTACCTCGAACTCGCCGAGGAGCTCGTGGAGTACGTCACCTGGCAGGGCTACACCCACGTCGAGTTCCTGCCGGTCACCGAGCATCCGTTCGAGCCGTCGTGGGGTTACCAGGTCACCAACTACTTCGCCCCGATGAGTCGGCTGGGTCGTCCGGACGAGTTCCGCTACCTGGTCGACCGGCTGCACCAGGCCGGCGTCGGCGTCATCCTCGACTGGGTTCCGGGACACTTCCCGAAGGACGAGTGGGCGATGGGCCGCTACGACGGCACCGCGCTTTACGAGCATGCGGATCCGCGCCAGGGCGAGCACAAGGACTGGGGCACCTACATCTTCAACTACGGCCGCAACGAGGTGAAGTCGTTCCTCGTCTCCAACGCGCTGTACTGGGTGACCGACTTCCACATCGACGCCCTGCGGGTGGACGCCGTGGCGTCCATGCTCTACCTGGACTACTCGCGCGAGCCGGGCGAATGGGTGCCGAACGTCCACGGCGGCAACCACAACCTGGAGGCCATCGACTTCCTGCGCTACGTCAACCGGCACCTGTATGAGCGCGTCCCGGGCGTGGTCATGATCGCCGAGGAATCGACCTCCTTCGACGGAGTCACCAAGCCGGTGCACAACGGCGGCCTGGGCTTCGGCTTCAAGTGGAACATGGGCTGGATGAACGACTCGTTGCGCTACCTGGCGCTGGAGCCGATCTACCGGCAGTACCACCACCACGACATGACGTTCGCAATGGTCTACGCGTACACCGAGAACTTCATCTTGCCGATCAGCCATGACGAGGTCGTCCACGGCAAGGGCTCGATGATGAACAAGGTGCCCCAGGACGACTGGCGCAAGTTCGCGACCCTGCGCGCGTTCTACTCGTTCATGTGGAGCTTCCCCGGCAAGCAACTGCTCTTCATGGGCTGCGAGTTCGGGCAGCGCCGCGAATTCGACGAGTCGACCTCGCTGGAGTGGTGGGTCTCCGACCTTTGGGGTCACGGCGGCCTGCAGCGTCTCCTCAAGGACCTGAACGAGGTCTACAAAGCGCACCCCGCCTTGTGGAAGCTCGACACCGACCCCGCCGGCTTCGCCTGGATCAACGCCAACGACGCCGGATCGAACGTGTACTCGTTCATCCGCACCGACGGGGAGCAAAAGGTCGCTTGCGCGATCAACTTCTCCTCCGAGCCCTGGACCAACTACCGCCTCGGGCTGCCGAACGCCGGCACCTGGAAGGAGATCTTGAACTCCGACGCCGCCGTGTACGACGGCTCGGGCAGCTACGGCAATCTCGGCCAGGTCGAGGCCGTCGAGGAGCCCTACGACGGCCAGCCCGCCAGTGCGCACATCTGCATCCCGCCGCTGGGCGCGGTTTGGTTCCGCTACGACGCGCCGGAAGCTGAGTTGGAGCCGGCCGCGCAGCCGGCCGCCTCCGCGGACGCCGACGCCGACCTCGCCGGATGAGTTGAGCGATTTCTCGATCGAGATCCTCGTCGCCGATGGCGTCGGGATCCTGAGTTGGGGTCCGACGGCCTCGCTGGACGCACTCAGCGAGGCCGTCGGCCTTACCAGCGCGGAGTTGCTGGCCAGGCCGGAGCTGCGCCGGGTCGAGGTCGTCATCGACACCGACGATCGGGTTGGGCGGCGAGCGCTGCACCGGGCCGGCTTCCGCCTGGAGGGAATCCGCCGGGCCGCGTTGGTTGCCGACGACGGTTATGCCGACGCCGCGGTCTACGCGCGCTTGGCCGATGACAGCGTCGGCGGGCCGCACGGGTTCTCGGGCGTGATGAACTCCGTGCTCCCCCGCAAGCGCTGCATCGCCCACGCACTCGTGCGGGACGTCGCCGGGCGGGTGTGCGTACTTGAGACCACCTTCAAGTCCGACTGGGAATTGCCCGGCGGAATCGTGGAAACCAACGAGTCGCCCCGGCAGGGCTGCGAGCGCGAGATCACCGAGGAACTGGGCCTGGAGCTGAGCGTTGGCCGACTGCTGGTCGTCGATTGGCTGGGGCCTTACCTCGGCTGGGAGGACGCTCTCGAGCTGATCTTCGACGCCGGCGTCCTCAGCCGCGAGCAGGTGGCGGCCGTCGTGCCGGACGCGTTCGAGGTGCGGGGAGTGCACTGGCTCGACCTCGCCGAGGCCCTGCCCTACCTGGCGCCCTTCGCCCGCGGGCGACTCGGTGCGGCCGTGGCCGCGTTGAGCGGCGAGACCGTATACCTGGAGCGCGGCCGCCCGGTCTGAACCAGCCGCAAGCCCTCAGAACAGCGCGCTCATCAACTCACGCCGGGCTTTCAGGACGTCTGGGTCGGCGTTGCCGATCAGCTCGAACAACTCCAGCAGGCGCAGCCGCACGCGGTCGCGCTCAGCACCCGACGTCTCGCGGACGACGCGGATCAGGCGTCCGAACGCCTGGGGCAACAAGTTGGCGACCAACTCCAGGTCGGCGGCGGTGAGTTGGGCATCGATGTCGTCCGGGTGATCCGTCGCGTACTCCAGGGCGACCTTCGGGTCGACGTCGCCCAGCCGGTCGAGCAGGGCGGCCTGGGCTCGCCCCAGTTTGGCCTCCGCGTCGCCCGGCGACTGGGCCAAGATCTTGTCGAACTCGGCGACCGCGAGGGCGTAGTCGCCGGTCTGCAGCGCCTCGTCCGCGGCGGCGTACTTGGGGTCCGGCGCGACCTCGTCCGTGCCCTCGGCTCCCGCCTGCTTGGCGACCGGCTCGGCGCGTCCGGTGACACCGTTGGCCACCGCGGCCTGAACGAGTTGGGAGATCAGGGCCGCGACCTCGGCCTTGGGCTTGGTGCCCTGGAACAGCGGGGCGAGTTGCCCGCCGAGCACGCCGACCACGGTCGGGACGGCCTGGATGCCGAAAACCTGCGGGATCTGTTGGGCGACGTCCACGTTCACGCGGGCGAGCAGATACTGGCCGCCGGCGGCGTTCGCGAGCTCGATCAGGTCCGCGGACAGTTGGTCGGCCCCCTGGGCGCGCGGCGAATACAACTCGACGACGATCGGGTGCTGCACCGACTTGCGCATCACGGATTCGAAGTTGCCCTCGTCCACGTCGACGACATAGGACGTCCCAGCCGGCGGCGCCGCCTTCGGCGCCAGGGTGGACAAATCGACGATGCCGGAACGATTGAAGCTCGCATGGGTCATGTGGGACATTCTGTCAGCCCGCCCGATTCGCTCGAGCCTGCCCGCCGGCGAAGACCAACAGGCATGATGGCACCATGGTTCACGAACGCGCAGGGCAGCTGGCGCAGCCCCAAGATCTCATCGACATTGACGCCGTGATCGGCGCCTACTACGACCTCACCCCCGACCCCGACAACCCCGACCAGCAGGTCGTTTTCGGCACGTCCGGACACCGTGGGGCCAGCCTCGACGCCGCCTTCAACGATGCTCACATCGCCGCCACCACGCAGGCGATCGTCGAGTACCGCGCGTCCCAGGGGATCACCGGTCCGCTGTTCATCGGCAAGGACACCCACGGGCTGTCCTACCCGGCGTGGAAGACCGCGATCGAGGTGTTGCACGCCAACGGCGTCGCCATCCGCGCCGAGCGGGATGAGGACTACACGCCCACGCCCGCGGTGTCCCGCGCGATCATCGTCCACAACAAGACGGCCGGTGACCACAAGGCCGACGGCATCGTCGTCACACCGTCGCACAACCCGCCCCGCGACGGCGGCTTCAAGTACAACCCGCCGCACGGCGGCCCGGCCGACACCGACGCGACCAAGGTGATCGCTGCCCGCGCGAACGAGTTGCTCAAGTCCGGCGCCAAGATCGCGCGGACCCCCTATGAGAAGGCCTCGGCCGACGTCACCCGGCACGACTACCGGACCGCCTACTGCGAGGATCTGCGCAACGCCCTGAACATCGCCGCGATCGCCGACGCGGGCGTCCACATCGGTGCGGATCCGCTGGGCGGCGCCTCGGTGCAGTACTGGGAGTGGATCTCGGAGAACCTCGGCATCGATTTGACGGTGCTGAACCCGGTGGTCGACCCGGCCTGGCCGTTCATGACGCTGGACTGGGACGGCAAGATTCGGATGGACTGCTCGTCGCCGTATGCGATGGCCAGCCTGATCGCCAACAAGGCGAACTACGACATCTCGACCGGAAACGATGCCGACTCCGACCGGCACGGCATCGTCACGCCCGACTACGGGCTGATGAACCCCAACCACTTCCTCGCCGTCGCGATCCAGTACCTGTACGCAAACCGTCCCGGTTGGCGCCAGGACGCCGGCATCGGCAAGACGCTGGTCAGCTCGTCCATGATCGACAAGGTCGCCGCCGAACTGGGCCGCAAGCTGGTCGAGGTGCCGGTCGGCTTCAAGTGGTTTGTCCCGGGTCTGATGACCGGTGACATCGGCTTCGGCGGCGAGGAGTCCGCAGGGGCGTCCTTCCTGGCGCTCGACGGGTCGACCTGGACGACCGACAAGGACGGCATCCTGCTCGCCCTGCTGGCAAGCGAGATCAAGGCCGTCACCGGCCGTTCGCCCAGCGAGCACTACAAGGATCTGGAGGACAAGTACGGCGTGTCCAGCTATGCGCGCGTCGATGCCCCGGCATCGCGCGAGCAGAAGGCGAAGCTCGCCAAGCTCGCTCCCGAGGATGTCAAGGCGACCGAGTTGGCCGGCGAGCCGATCTTGCAGCGGCTCACGAACGCTCCCGGCAACGGGGCTCCGATCGGCGGGCTGAAGGTCGTCACCGAGTCCTCGTGGTTCGCCGCTCGGCCCTCGGGCACCGAGAACGTCTACAAGATCTATGCCGAGAGCCTGAAGGGCCCCGACCACCTCAAGCAGGTGCAGGAGGAGGCCCGCGAGGTCGTCAACGCCGCGCTTGGCTGATCGGCCGGGCGTCTGATCTGAACAAGGTGTTGATTCGGGCCGCTTATCCGGGCCGAATCAACACCTTGTGGTCATTGGTCGCTACGGGACGATGGCGACCTTGATGCCTTCTCCGCCGGCAGAGAACTCGATGCCGGCGATCACGTCCGTCAACGGAAACTTGTGCGTCACGATCTGCTCGGCCGGGATCCGTCCGCTCTCGATCAGGCGCATCGCGTCCACCACGTTCTCGCGGCGCGAGTTGGAAGCCCCGGTGAGGGTGATCTCGCCGTAGTGCACCAGGTTGGGGTCGATCGGGACACTCCCCCCGGCGGGGAAGCCGGCAAAGGCGCTGACACGTCCACCCTTGCGCACCAGTTTCAGTGAGTCGGCGAACAACTCCAGGCGGCCGATGCAGATCACCACGACATCGGCGCCGCGTCCGTCCGTGGCCTGTTTCACGATCTCGCCGAGATCCTCCGACAGCGGGTCGACCACCGTGGTCGCGCCCAGCGCGGCGGCCGTCGCGCGGCGTCCGGCGGAGACGTCCGAGACGATCACCTGCGACGCACCCGCCAACTGGACCACGCTTTGGTGCAGCAGCCCGATCGGACCCGCGCCCAGGATGAGCACGGTGTCGCCCACGAACACCTTGTACTGCGCCAATCCGTTGAGGACGCACGACAGCGGTTCGGCAAGGGCCAGGTACTCGGCCGGCACTTGCTTCTTGGCCACGATCACGTTGCGGCGAGCCACCGCCTGCTCGGGGACGAGCATGTACTCGGCCAAACCGCCGTTGATCCGGTAACCCACGATGGACTGGTCCAGGCACAGGTGCTCTTGGCCGTGAAGGCAGTAGTGGCAGATGCCGCAAGTGACTTCCGGGCTGACCGCGCACAGGTCGCCCTCGGAATAGCCCTTGACCCCCTCACCCACCTCGGCGATGCGTCCGGCGATCTCGTGCCCAAGGACGACGCCCCGGTCGATCCCAGCCGACTTCTCGCCCCGCAGAATGCGGACGTCGGTGCCGCAGACGGTGTTGGCTCCGACCTTGAGCAACAGCTCGCCCGGTCCGGCGTGCGGCGTCGGAATCTCTTCCAGCGCCATCTGACCCGGGCCCTTGAAGATGGCGGCAAGCATCAGGCGGCCTTACCGTGGACGATCCCGCGCAAGCTCTTGGTGGTGGCCACCGGATCGTCGGTATTCCAGATGTTGCGGCCGAAGATCAGCCCCTTCGCCCCCGCCTTGATCGCCCCGTCGGCCGCGCTCTTGACCGCGTGAGCGTCCCCCTTCGCGCCGCCCAGGGTGAGCACGGGCACCTCGCCGCAGGCAGCGATCAGGCCCGTCATCGCCTCCTCGCTGCCCAGGTACTCGGTCTTGATGGCGTCCGCGCCACACTCGACGGCGAGCCGGCAGACCATCTGCAGGTACTCCGGGTCCTTCTGGTCGGTATTGCGGAGCCCCCACAAAGTGCCCTCAACGATCAGGGGGATCCCGACCCGATGCGCCTCGTGCGCGGCCTTGGCCACGGCGGCCACGTTGTCGGCCATGATGCCGCCGTCCATCGGACGCCCGATCAGGTACATGCAGATCGCCCCGGCCCCAAGGGCGAGTGCCTCGGCCGGGGTCGTGAGGACGCGGTAGTGCTCGCCCAGTTCGGCCTTCCACCGGGCGTCCAGGTAGGTCCAGTCGGCCCGCAGGACGGCAACGGGCGCGTTGCGCGGCGCGAACAGTTCGCCGCCGTTGCGCAGGATGCCCGGGTTCACCAGGACGCCGTCCGGTCCGCCGTCGACCACCTTCTTCAGCAGCTCGAGCGGACGGCGGCCGGGCTCAACCGGCATGGGCATGCTCTGGCCGTGGTCGTAGGCGGTGATCAGGGAACGTCCGGTCTCTGGATCGAACAGGTGCCGCAGGCGGATCTCGACGCCGCTCATGGGTTCTCCTTAACTTGGGGACGCTCGGGCCCGCCTCCGCGCGAGCGCCCGCCTCGTCGCGGGCCGCGTCCAAGACCATTTTCGCCGTACCGGCGCCGGCAGATCGCGCTCGAGTGGCCGATTGCTCACCTGCGCGCGGGCCGAGCATCGGCGCTTGGCCGAAGCGCGCCGGCCGCCTGCTCCGCGAGCAGAACGTCCGCGCCGACGAGTAGCGCGTCGAGTCGGTCCGGTGTCCACGCGAAGCCGGGGACGACCTCCACGCGGCTCAGGAACACCTCGGCCACCGCGAGCGCGCCGGGGGACCACGCGGCGGTCTCACCGCCGAACGCGGCCCGCGGCCGCGGCCTGGTCAGCTCGGGGTTGACGATCGCCT
Organism: Propionicicella sp.; assembly: GCA_039811865.1. Lineage (GTDB taxonomy): Bacteria > Actinomycetota > Actinomycetes > Propionibacteriales > Propionibacteriaceae > JBDHZK01. The sequence goes on from JBDHZK010000012.1 coordinate 29,502, forward strand.
TGACGGCGACCCCGGTGGCCACCGCACCGGTGGCGAAGGTCAGCTCCAGCCAGCCGCCGTCGCGGGCGTCGCCGGACAGGCGCAGTCCGATCAAACCGGCCAGGCGCTCGATCAGGGCGGCGCGAGACGAGTGGAAGGCAGCCTCGGTTTGGCTCAGTTGGTCGCCGATGGCGCGGCGCAGATCGCCGTCCGGCAAACCCGAGAAGGTGGCCGTCAAACAGATGTAGCTGCGCCAGTCGGGTGAGGCGAGCAATGCCTCCAGATCTATCTGATGAACATTGCGGACCACGTCGAGTACCAGGTTCCAGTCCGCAGCCGGATTCCCGACCCGGGGACGGTGGCGCGCGACCACCTCGGCGGCCGCGGCGCGCAATTTGCCGGACTCGGCGGCGGTGATCCGATCCAGGTGGGTCCCCGACGCAATCGCCTTCAGCAGATCGGCGTGGAAATGGCAACGGGTGGGCCATTGCCGGTACGCGGACGCACGCGAGACGCCAGCCGCCTTGATCAGTTCCTCCATCCGAACGTGGTCGATGCCGACGGTCAATCCGTGAGCGGCGACGTGATCGAGCCCGGCGTCGAGCATCCGGCGCCGGGTCTGGGAGTCCGAGAGCCTCCGGGAATCCCCCGGTGCGCCCCGGCCGGCCGCACC
>JBDHZK010000013.1:0-29627 GCA_039811865.1 Propionicicella sp.
TCCTTGGCGTAGTAGGTCTCGTCGAAGACCAGGTAGTTGGGACGTCCCAGATTGACGAACCGGATCACGAACGCCAGCGCCGTGATCCCGACCGTGACCAGCCAGCCGACGACCGGATCGCTCAGCAATCCGTCGCGCAGGCGGTCGATGGTCGAGGGAGCGGGCGCGGCCGAGACCAGCGGCGCAAACCACCTCGGGGGCGCAACGTCGCGCGCGATGCCGGGGACTGGTGGGCCCTGGGGGGCCGAAGCCTGGGTTGGCGTCGGCGCCAGGTCAGCATCCATGGGTGCGATTGGCGCGGGGACTTCGGCGTCGGCGGTTCCGCCCGGCGTTGCCGCCGCGTCGTCGCTGAGGAGTGTTGCCGACCCCACGCCGTCCGGGATGGCGGCGGCGCCCGGCTCGCCCGCAGGCTGCTGGTCCACATCCGCGGACAACGCCGTTTCGCCAGTGGGCGCGGGGTGGGCCTGGGTCACGGCGGCCATCCTATGTCGGCGGCCGGGGACGTCCGCCGGGCGCGGCCGGACGAGCGGCGTGTGGCAAGGTGGCCCCGTGAGCGAAGGAACCCCCGGTGAACTCGTGCTGGCCGGGACGCCCATCGGCGACGTCACGGACGCCAGCCCGGCGCTGCTCGCGGCGCTGACCTCGGCAAACGTGATCGCCGCGGAGGACACCCGCAAGCTGCGCGACCTGGCGGGCCGGCTTGGGATCGCGATCGAGGCGAAGGTGGTCTCGCACTTCGAGGGCAACGAGGCGGCCAAGGCCCAGGGGCTGGTGGCCGACATCGCCGCGGGGGCAACGGTCGTGGTCGTTACCGACGCCGGGATGCCACTCGTGTCCGACCCGGGATTTCGCCTGGTCAAAGCGGTAATCGACGCCGGACTCAGCGTCCGGGTCGTGCCGGGTCCCTCGGCCGTCCTCGCTGCCCTGGCCGTCTCGGGGCTGCCCACCGACCGCTTCTGCTTCGAGGGCTTCTTGCCAAGGAAGCCGGGGGAGCGGGGCCGGCGGCTGGCCGAACTGGCCGCCGAACCCCGAACGATGGTCTTCTTCGAGGCCCCCCACCGCATCGGCGCGACGCTGGCGGGGATGGCGGACGCCTTCGGCGCCGACCGTCCCGCTGCCGTTTGCCGGGAGCTGACCAAGACGTACGAGGAGATCCGCCGCGGACGGCTGGCCGACTTGGCCGACTGGGCCGCCGCCGGCGTCCGCGGCGAGGTTACGGTCGTCGTGGGCGGCGCACCTGCCGAAGCATTCGACCCACCCACCGCCGCCGCGCTCGTGGCGGAGCGTGTCCTGGCGGGCGCCACCTTCCGCAGCGCCGTCGACGAGGTGGCAGCCGAGCACGGCTGGGCGCGCAAGGCGGTCTACACCGCTGCGTTGGCGCTGCGACGTGTGCCGTCCACGACGTCGGTTGCCCCAAACGGCCCGAAACTGGCGGCGATTTCGCCAACGCTCGTCGCGCTCGGCACAGACCCTCAAGCGGAGCCCCAGTGAGTAGGCCGCTTCCGCCGGCTCCCGAACCGCTGCCGGCGCCGGTTACCGACTCGCACACGCACCTGGAGAGCACCCGCGCCTTCTCTGGGCTCGAGGTCGCGGACGCCATTGCCGCCGCGGCGGCGGTCGGGGTCACCCGGATGGTCGAGGTCGGCGTCGACGTCTCCTCTTCGCTGGAAGCGGTGCGAATCGCCGCCACCAATCCCGCCGTGATCGCCAGCGTGGCGATCCACCCCAACGAGGCCGCCCGCCTCGGGGATCGTCTGCCCGCCGAACTCGACCGCCTCGCACTCCTCGTGGGCGCGCCGAAGGTCCACGCTGTCGGCGAAACCGGGCTGGACTACTTCCGCACCAAGGACGCGTCCGGGCAGGCACTCCAGAAGACGTCCTTCGCGGCCCACATCGCCTGGGCGAAAGCGCACGACCTCGCGCTCGTCATTCACGACCGCGACGCGCACGCCGACATCGTCGAAGTGCTGGACGCCGAGGGCTGGCCGGCTCGCGTCGTCATGCACTGCTTCTCCGGGGACGCCGGCTTCGCCCGGGTCTGCCTCGATCGGGGCGCTTGGCTGTCCTTTCCCGGCACGGTCACGTTCAAGCCCAACGCCGACCTCCGCGAGGCGGCCCTGCTCACCCCGACCGATCGGCTCTTGGTCGAGACGGACGCCCCCTATCTCACGCCGGTGCCGTGGCGCGGCAAGCCCAACTCGCCATACCTGCTGCCGCTCACGGTGCGGTTCCTGGCCGAGCTGCGCGGGGAGGACCTGGAGTCCTTCTGCCACGAGGTCACCGACGCGGCGACGGTCGCCTTCGCCTGGGAGTAGTCAGGGAACATCTCTTCGACGGGCGCCGGGGTTCGCTCCTTGAACTGGTCGAAGGGGGCGAGCCCGGCACTTACCCCACCGCCGCCAGCAATCGCCGATGGAACAAGGCCTCACCGGTCAACTCGGGGTGGAACGCGACGCCGGTGATCTCGCCCGACGACACCGCGACGACCCGCCCGTCGTGCTCGGCGAGGACGTCCACGCCGACGCCGACGCGCTCGACCCCGGGGGCTCGGATGAACGCCACGCGTGCCTGGCCGAGGGTCGTGGCCAAGACCACCTCGGCCGAATCCACTTGGGGGCCGAAGGCGTTGCGCCGCACCGAGACGTCCAGGACCCCGAGCGAGGCCTGCCCCGGAGCCGGGTCGAGTACCTGCGTGGCCAGCAGGATCAGTCCGGCGCACGTCCCGAGGGTGGGCACTCCGGCCAAGATCAGCTCGCGCAGCGGATCTGTCAGCCCGAACGTCCGGCACAACCGATCGATGGTGGACGACTCCCCGCCGGGCAGGACGAGCGCGTCCAGCCGAGCCCCGTCCGGGCCCACGAGGTGCTCGGCGCGACGCACCCAGACCGTCCGCGCGCCAACCGATTCGAGCAGCTCGGCGTGCTCGCGGACCCCGCCTTGCAGCCCGAGAATGCCGACGACGGGGGCACTCACCAGCCGCGCTCGGCCAGCCGATGCGGCGCCGGTACGTCCGCCACATTGATGCCCACCATCGCTTCGCCGAGCCCGCGCGAGGCCGCGGTGATCGCGGCCGGGTCGTCGAACTGGGCGGTCGCCTTGACGATCGCCGCGGCCCGCTTGGCGGGGTCGCCGGACTTGAAGATGCCCGAGCCGACGAAAACGCCGTCCGCGCCGAGCTGCATCATCATCGCCGCGTCGGCCGGGGTGGCCACCCCGCCCGCGGTGAACAAGACGACCGGCAACTCGCCCCGCTCGGCGACCTCTCGGACGATCTCGTAGGGTGCCGCCAGCTCCTTGGCGGCGACGTACAGCTCGTCGGGGTTCGCGGCCAGCGTGGCCTGCAGCCCCGCGATCTCGCGCCGGATCGTCCGGATGTGTTTGGTCGCCTCCGAGACGTCCCCCGTTCCGGCCTCGCCCTTGGAGCGGATCATCGCCGCGCCCTCGGCGATCCGGCGCAGCGCCTCGCCAAGATTGGTCGCCCCGCAGACGAACGGCACCGAGAAGGCGTGCTTGTCGATGTGATTGACGTAGTCGGCCGGCGAAAGCACCTCGGACTCGTCGATGTAGTCGACCTTCAGCTCCTGCAGGATCTGCGCCTCGACGAAGTGGCCGATGCGAGCCTTCGCCATCACGGGAATCGAGACGGCCTCGATGATGCCAAGGATCAGGTCCGGGTCGCTCATCCGGGCGACGCCTCCCTGGGCGCGAATGTCCGCCGGGACGCGTTCCAGCGCCATCACCGCTACCGCCCCGGCGTCCTCGGCGATGCGGGCCTGCTCCGGCGTGACCACGTCCATGATCACGCCGCCCTTGAGCATGTCGGCCAGGCCGCGCTTGACGAGGGAGGTTCCGGTGCGAGCTTCAGTCATGGGCCCTAGTGTGCGCTGGCCGCGGTCGGCGCCTCGTGGGGTGGCCAAATGTGGGACGACTTCGGCAATTGCCGCACCTGTGCCGTCTCGGATCGGCATTCCGGCCCGGACCCCTTCGAACGGTTCAGGGCCGAGTGGGGCGTGGGGCCCCTTGGCCGGGCTCAGGGGTCGAACTGGCGGGGAGTTGCTCGGCGATCCGTGCGAACGCCAAGACGTCCAACACTTCGCCGCGCGCCTGCGGGTCGACCCCGGCCGCCGTCAACGCCGTGGACGCGCCCGCGGACGATCCGAACACCCCCGCCAGCGCCGAGCGGAGCATCTTGCGGCGCTGGGCGAAAGCGGCATCGATCACCCTGAAGGTCGCCTGGCGGGACGCACTGGTTGCGGGGGGCTCGCGCCGCGCGATCGCGACCAGTCCGGATTCCACGTTCGGCGCCGGCCAGAAGACCGCCGCGCCCACGCTGCCGACGCGGTGCGCCTGTGCATACCAGGCCAGCTTCACCGAAGGGACGCCGTAGGTACGCGACCCGGGTGGGGCCACCAGCCGGTCGGCGACCTCGGCCTGCACCATCACCAGCCCCCGATCCCACGACGGGAAACGAGCCAGTAGGTGCAGCACCACCGGGACGCTCACGTTGTACGGCAGGTTCGCCACCACCACGCTCGGCTGCGGGTCGGGCAGCTCGTTGACGCCGAGCGCGTCCGCCTCGACCACGTGAAGCCGGGACGCCGCCTCCGCGCCCAGGCGCTGCGTAACCGTCCGCGGCAGCCGCCGCGCCAGCGCAGGCTCGATCTCGACGGCCGTGACCGAGCGACCGGCGGCCAACAAGCCCAGCGTCAGGGATCCCAGCCCCGGGCCGATCTCCAGGGCAACGTCGTCCGCTCGCACGCCGGCGAGGCTCACGATCCGCCGCACCGTGTTGGCATCGATGACGAAGTTCTGCCCCCGTTGTTTGGTCGGACGCAGACCTAGCTCGGCGGCGATGGCGCGCACCGAGGTGGGGTCGAGCAGGCCGGCTGGTTGGCTCACGCGCACAGTGTGCCCTGCGGGAACCGGGCCGGCTGGGAGGCGAGCAGCCGCGGAAACGAGGCCGGGGCAGGGGCCGGGCCCGATGCGCTGGGTCGAACGAGGTCGAACCTGTCAGCTGGACCGGATCCTTGCTGTCTTAGGGGCAACCGACGTCGTGACCGGCCCACGCGCGATCGCCTTGCCCGGGTTGGGGCCTCAGTTTTTTCCCTCCCCCTGGGCCCGGGCGATTCAAGGCGCTAGCCTCGCGAACGTGGCGACACCACTTGCACCGCTACCGGAGGCGATCCGGGTGCGCGTGGCCGGAAAGATCAACCTGGCCCTGCGTGTGGGCGGTGTCCGCGAAGACGGGTATCACCCACTGGCCACGGTTTTCCAGGCAGTCTCCCTCTACGACGAGGTCGGGGTCCGAGCGGCGCCGGCGGGGATCTTCGAGGTGAGCGTCAGCGGCGATCAGGCCGACCGCGTTCCCCTTGGCGAGGAGAACCTGGCGGTCAAGGCTGCCCGGAAACTCGCCGCGGAGTTCGGAGTGGCGCAGGACCAAGGCGTTTCCATCGCCATTCGCAAGGCCATCCCGGTAACCGGCGGTATGGCCGGCGGTTCCGCGGACGCCGCCGCTGCACTGCTCGCCTGCTCGGTCTTGTGGGATCTCGACACACCGCCCGACGAGCTGCGCGAGCTGGGGTCGGCATTGGGCGCGGACGTCCCCTTCGCCCTGACCGGCGGGAGCGCGCTCGGCACGGGCCGCGGCGACGAGCTCGTGCCGGTGCTCTCGCGAGGCACCTATCACTGGGTGCTCGCGTTCAGCCACGGGGAGCTCGCCACCCCGGCGGTCTTCGGCAAGTTCGACGAGCTGGGTGTGGTGGACGAACCCTTGGACGTGCCCGCGGGGCTGCTCAACGCGCTGGCCTCCGGGGACGCGGTCGCGCTCGGCCGCCACCTCGTCAACGATCTGCAGCCGCCCGCGTTGGCCTTGCGACCGCAACTCGGCCAGGTGCTCGAGGCGGGACGCGAGTTGGGTGCGCTGGGAGCGGTCGTCTCGGGTTCGGGCCCGACCTGCGCGTTCTTGGCCGCCAACGAGTCCGCGGCGGTGGATCTTTCGGTCAAACTCTCCAGCGAGGGCATTTGCCGCGCGGTCAGGAGGGTGGCTGGCCCAGTCCCGGGGGCCCGGCTGATCGCCTGATTTGCCGGATCGCAGGCGTCCGGTGCGACCCTCCGATCGGCGCAGGGGTGGCCGTCCGACCCAGGCAGGGTCGACCGGCGTGCCGACAGGCCGAAAGAGCCGAAAGACTAGGAGGCGGGACGGTCCTGGCCGCGTCGCTCGTGCGCGCGCGTCGCTCGCCCGCGGACGTTGATCTCGTCCACCGGTGCTGCCTGCTTGCCGGGCTGGCTCGGCTCGCCGCTCAGGGTCGGGGACGGTTGCAGCGTGCGCATTCCGTTCCAGGCCAGGTTGACCAGGTGGGCGGCGACCTCGGCCTTGGTCAGGTCGTTCGAGCCGCGGGTGTCCAGCCACCATTGGCCGGTCAGCGCGACCAGCCCCACCAGCATCTGCGCATAGATCGGCGCGGCGGCGGCAGGGTAGCGGCGGCGGATGAACTGGGCGGCGAGCAGGTCCTCGACCCGTGACGCGATATCGGACAGGATCGTCGCGAACGTCCCACCGGCCTGGCCGGCGGTGGAGTCGCGGGCGATGATCCGGAAACCGTCGGGATGATCGTCGATGTAGTCGAGCAAGGCAAGGGTGCCCAGCTCGATCAGCCCACGCGAACTCGCGCCCGGGGTGGTCAGCGCGGCGCGGATCGCGTCGTGCAGCCGCCGCACCTCGCGGTCGACCACCACCGCGTAAAGGCCTTCCTTGCCGCCGAAGTGTTCGTAGACCACGGGCTTGCTCACCTCGGCGCGCGCGGCGATCTCCTCCACGGACGTCCCCTCGAGGCCACGCTCGGCGAACAAGGCGCGCGCGACGTCGATCAATTGCTCCCGGCGCTGGTCCCGCGTCATCCGCACCCGGCCGCGCCGAGCCCGGTTCAGCGGGCTGGGGGAGGCGGACACCCCCCCAGTGTCGCAAAGCCGCGCGACAGATCACCACTCGGGGCGTGCCCACGTCCTCGGTGTCGGGGTGCGCACCCCTGGTCGGGGCCGTAGTGTTGGGCCTGGCCATTCGCCGAAGTGGCCACTCGGGACGCAAGTCGCCGAGATCCCCGGTTGGTCTGCCGGCAGGGCCCGCCTGACTTTGAATCAGGACTAGCGACGTAGGTTCGACTCCTACCCGGGGAGCGGGACATTCGCCTACGGCAAGGAGAGCCAGTGTCGGACCAGCCCCTGCGCGACGCCTCGGGTGTCGCAGCCGTCGTCGTCCTCGCCGCCGGCGGGGGCACGCGGATGAAGTCCGCGAAGTCGAAGTTGCTGCACGAGGTGGCCGGCCGCTCGATGCTGAGCTATGCGGTCAACGCGGCGGCCGCCCTGGAGCCTGAGCACCTGGTCGTCGTCGTGGGGCACGCCAAGGAGCAGGTGTTGGCTCACCTGGCCGAGATCGCCCCGCACTGCACCACCGCCGAGCAGCCACAGCAAAACGGCACCGGGCACGCGGTCGCGTGTGGCCTGGCGGTGCTGCCCGAACTGGCCGGGGTCGTCGTCGTCACCTACGCCGACGTCCCGATGCTCGCGGGCGAGACGCTGCAAGCCCTAGCGGCCGAACACGCTCGATCGGGCAACGCGGTCACCGTGTTGACCGCTGTGGTCGCCGATCCGACCGGTTACGGCCGGATCGTGCGCGAGGGCGATCAGATCGTCCGCATCGTCGAACACCGGGACGCCGACGAGGGCGTCCGCGCGATCACCGAGATCAACTCCGGCATCTATGCCTTCGACGCCGCGGTGCTGCGCGACGGGCTCGACAGCCTGGAATCCGACAACGATCAGGGCGAGCTATACCTGACGGACGTGGTGTCCTTCGCGCGGGCCGGTAACTTCCGGACGGCCCCGTTCGTCGTGGCGGACACGATGCAGACCGAGGGCGTCAACGACCGCGTCCAGCTCGCCGCCATGAACGCCGAGATGAACCGCCGGATCCTGCGCAAGTGGATGCTGGCGGGGGTGACGATCCAGGACCCGCTGTCGACGTGGGTGCACGACTCGGTCGATTTGGCTCCCGACGTGACCCTGCTGCCCGGGACGCACTTGGAGGGCGCGACGTCGGTCGCCAGCGGGGCCACGATCGGCCCCGACACGACCCTGCGCGACGTCGAGGTCGGCGAGGGCGCCACGATTATCCGGACGCACGGTTCGCTGGCCGTGATCGGCGCGGGTGCGACCGTGGGCCCGTTCTCGTTCCTGCGTCCGGGCACCGAGCTGGGCTCGCGCGGCAAGATCGGCGCGTTCGTAGAGACGAAGAACGCTCACATCGGCGAGGGCGCGAAGGTGCCGCACCTGACCTACTGCGGCGACGCGGTGATCGGCGAAGGCGCGAACATCGGCGCCGGGACGATCTTCGCCAACTACGACGGGGTGCGCAAGTCGCAAACCACCGTCGGCAAACACAGTTTCGTGGGCAGCGACTCCGTCCTGGTGGCGCCGGTGCACATCGCGGACGGCGCCTACGTCGCCGCCGGTTCCACGGTGACCGGCGACGTCGGACCGGGGGAACTCGGGGTCGCGCGGGCCGTCCAGCGCAACATTGCCCAATGGGTGGTGCGAAAGCGTGCCGGTACCAAGACCGATGCCGCCGCCCGGGCGGCGCTGCGGGCCGAGCAAGACCCGGCAGACCAGACCACGGCGAACGAGTCGGAGAACTCCCTGTGAGCGGAATCACCCGTCCCAATGACAAGCAACTGATGCTCTTCTCGGGACGGGCGCACCCGGCGCTGGCCGCCGAGGTGGCCGATCTGCTCGGCGTCCAGCTCGTCCCGACCAAGGCCGTGACCTACGCCAACTCCGAGATCTATATCCGCTACGAGGAGTCGGTGCGCGGCTCGGACGCGTTCGTCATCCAGTGCCATCCGGCGCCGGTCAACGAATGGCTGATGGAGCAGTTGATCATGATCGACGCCCTCAAGCGGGCCTCGGCCAAGCGGATCACCGTCGTCTCGCCCTTCTACCCCTATGCGCGCCAGGACAAGAAGCATCTGGGCCGCGAACCCATCTCGGCGCGGCTCGTCTCGGACATGTACCGGGTTGCCGGCGCTCACCGAATGATGTCGGTGGACCTGCACGCCGCCCAGATCCAGGGCTTCTTCGACGGCCCGGTCGATCATCTGTTCGCGCTGCCGGTGATGGCCGAGTACGTGAAGTCCAAGTACGAGACCGATCAGATGACGGTCGTCTCGCCGGACGCCGGACGCGTCCGCCTTGCCGACATGTGGACCGATCGGCTGGGCTCGCCGCTGGCGATCATCCACAAGCGGCGCGATCCCAACCGGGCCAACGAAGTGGCGGTGCACGAGGTCGTCGGACAGGTCGAGGGCCGGGTCTGCATCCTGGTCGACGACATGATCGATACCGCCGGGACGATCTGTCAGGCGGCCGAGGCGCTGAAGGCGCACGGCGCGGCGAAGGTGATCGCGGCCGCGACTCACCCCGTCTTGTCTGGGCCGGCGGTGGAGCGGCTGAACGCGTCCTGCCTGGAGGAGGTCATCGTGACCAACTCGCTGCCGCTGGCGCCGGGTGTGGAGGTCCGCAACTTGACGGTCTTGTCGATCGCGCCCCTGATCGCGGCGGCGATCCAGCAGGTCTTCGAGGACGGCTCGGTAACTTCGCTGTTCGTGGAGTAGCTCGATTTCGGGTCGCGTTTGGGCGTCCGATAGGCTGGGGAGGTTGCCTCGGCGAGGGGCCCAATCGGCCCGTGATCGACATGGGCCCTCCTGTCGCCGAGCCTGATTGTGTGAGCGATGGTTGAGGAGAAGTTGTGGCAGAAGTAAAGCTGGCGGCCGTCAAGCGGACGGAGTTCGGTAAGGGCGCGGCGAGGCGTACGCGTCGTGCGGGCATGGTGCCCGCGGTGTTGTACGGACACGGCAGCGACCCGATCCACATTGCCCTTCCCGGGCACGAGACGTTGCTCGCGCTGCGCGTGGCGAACGCGCTGCTCTCGATCGACATCGAGGACGGCGAGAGCCAACTGGCGCTGCCGAAGCAGGTGCAGCGCAACCCGGTCAAGGGCGACATCGAGCACGTCGACCTGGTGATCGTGAAGCGCGGCGAGAAGGTAACCGTCGAGGTCCCGCTGGTCATCGTCGGCGAGGTGGAGGGCGACTCGATCGTCGTCACCGATCAGCTCACGATCGAGTTGCTGGTCGAGGCCACGCACATCCCGGCCACCATCGAGGTGGACGTGGACGGCCTGGATGTCGGCGCGCAGATCACCGCCGCCGACCTGAAGCTGCCGGAGGGTGCGGTCTTCACCGGCGAGCCGGACGACCTGATCCTGAGCGTGAGCGCGCCTGCCGCCGAGGAGCCCGTCGAGGCCGAGGCGTCCGGTGGCGAGGCTGCCGAGGGCGGAGCGGAAGCCGCAGCCGAGTAAGCGTCCAAATGACCGCATGGCTGGTGGTCGGGCTCGGAAATCCGGGCCCGGCCTACGCATCTCACCGGCACAACGCCGGCTATCTCGTGGTGGACGAGTTGGCCGCTCGCGCCGGTGTTTCGTTCACCGCGCCCAAGGGCATGCGCAGCGTCCAGGCGACCACGCGGATCGCCGAGCACGGCATCGGCGGGGTCGGAGCCGACGCCGAGCGGGTCGTCCTGCTCAAGGGGCGGACGTTCATGAACGAGTCGGGCGGGCCGGTGAACAAGGCGCTCGCCTACCACCAGATCCCGCTGGGCCGGCTGGTCGTCGTCCACGACGAGTTGGACCTCGACTTCGGTCGCCTGCGGCTGAAGTTCGGCGGCGGCGACAACGGCCACAACGGTCTCAAGTCGATCCGCCAGGCCACCGGTAGCGGCGACTTCTACCGGGTCCGGGTCGGCATCGGTCGTCCGCCCGGACGACAGGACCCGGCCGCCTTCGTCCTTACGCCGTATCCGGCATCGGCCCGCGAGGAACTCGCGGTGCAGATCGGTACGGCCGCCGACGCCGTGGAGACGCTCTTGCTGCGCGGCCTCACCGAAGCCCAGAACCGCTTCAACAGCTGACCCGCGACCAGCTGCGCGGTGCGAGCAATCGCGTCTGCGCGCCCACTGCCACGAAGGTAAGGTTGGCCGGTGCGGTTGAGCCCCCTTGCCGAGTTGGTCGCCACGGATCCCACGATCGCGGCGACCGTGCGCGATGCCGCCAGCCGCTCGGCCAGCGCCCTGGATGTCACCTCGCCGCCGTCGTTGCGCCCGTTCCTGGTCGCCGCGGTGGCCACCGTTCGCCCGGTCTTGCTGGTGACCTCGACCTACCGCGAGGCGGAGGAGCTGACCGCGACGATCGGGTCGCTGATCGGGGACGATGCGGTCGCCTACTACCCGGCCTGGGAAACGCTGCCCCATGAGCGGCTCAGCCCCCGCTCAGACACCGTCGGTCGGCGGCTCGAGGTGTTGCGCCGCCTGTCCGGCAACGATCCCGCCCCGCCGCCACGGGTGGTCGTCGCGCCGGTGCGCTCGGTGCTGCAGCCGCAGGTGAAGGGGCTGGGTGGACTGCTGCCCGTAGCCCTCGAAACCGGGCGCGACTACGACCTGGACGAACTCGCCCGAGCGCTCGCCGGCGCCGCGTACGTCCGCGTCGATCTGGTCGAGCGCCGTGGTGAGTTCGCGGTCCGCGGCGGCATCGTCGACGTCTTCCCACCCACTTCGGAGCATCCCGTGCGGGCCGACTTCTTCGGCGACACCCTGGACGAGCTGCGTCCGTTCGCCGTCGCCGACCAGCGCTCCTTCCCGGAGACGCTGCAGCGGATCGTCGCCTCGCCCTGCCGCGAACTCCTGCTGGACGACGCCGTCCGCGCCCGAGCCGAGCGCCTGGCCCACGACACCGACGCCAACCTCGGGCCCGAGCTGGTCGACCTGCTCGAACGGATCAGCCAGGGACACGCCGTGGAGGGGATGGAGGCGCTGGCGCCCGTCCTCGTGGACGGCCTCGAACTGCTGGTGGATGTCCTCCCGGCGGACACGCACGTCCTGGTCGCCGACCCGGAGCGCGTCCGCGCCCGCGCGCTGGAGCTGGGCCAGACCAGCCAGGAGTTCCTCCGAGCATCATGGGCGGCGGCGGCCGATGGCGGTAAGGCTCCGGTCGATCTCGGCGCGTCTGCCTACCGCTCGCTCGCCGACGTCCGCGACCGGGCCTTGAAACGTGGCCTGGCCTGGTGGAGCGCATCGGCGTTCGCCGCCGCCCCCGAGGACGGCCCCGCCGAGCCCACCTACGCCGACGACGGCGAGTTGGTCGACCTCTCCACCTACGCGGTGACCGGCGTCGAGACCAGGCAGCCGGACGTCCATGTCGTCCCGCTTTGGCGTGGCGACACCCAGGCCGCGCTGGACAGCCTGCGAGTCGCCCTGGCCGACGGGTTCACGATCGCCCTGGTCGCCGAGGGGGACGGCCTCGCCCGGCGGCTGGCCGAGGTGATCGGGCAAGCCGACCTACCGGTGGCCACGGGCGCACAGCTCACTCCCGGCGTGGTCAACGTCTCCACCGGCGAGCTGCGCCACGGCTTCAGCGCGGACGCGATCAAGCTGCTGGTCGTCACCGGCGCCGATCTGTCCGGCCAGCGCGACGTGGACAAGGCGGCGCGCAAGATGCCGACGCGCCGGCGAAACCAGATCGATCCGCTCGAACTCGAGGCGGGCGACCCCATCGTGCACGAGCAGCACGGAGTGGGCCGCTATGTCGAAATGGTTCAGCGGACGGTCGCCGGCGCGACCCGCGAATACTTGGTGATCGAGTACGCGCCCAGCAAGCGCGGCCAGCCGGGCGACCGGCTGTTCTTGCCGATGGACGCCCTCGACCAGATCACTCGTTACGTGGGCGGCGAGAGCCCGACGCTGGATCGTCTCGGTGGCGCCGATTGGGCCAAGCGCAAAAGCCGGGCCCGCAAGGCCGTCCGCCAGATCGCCGCCGAACTGATCAAGCTGTACGCGGCCCGGCAGGCGAGCCAGGGGCATGCGTTCGGCGCCGACACCGTGTGGCAACGCGAACTTGAGGACTCCTTCGTCCACGTCGAGACGCCGGACCAACTCGCCTGCATCAACGAGGTCAAGGCGGACATGGAGCGCATCGTCCCCATGGACCGCCTGGTCTGCGGCGATGTCGGCTACGGCAAGACCGAGATCGCTGTGCGGGCGGCCTTCAAGGCCGTCATGGACGGCAAACAGGTCGCGGTCCTCGTGCCCACCACGCTGCTCGTCCAGCAGCATCACAACACCTTCGCCGACCGCTACGCCGGCTTTCCCGTCACGGTCGCGCCGCTCAGCCGCTTCCAGACCCCGGCCGACTCCAGGCGCACCAAGGACGGCATCGCCGACGGCAGCGTGGACGTCGTGGTCGGCACCCACCGCCTCCTCTCCGACGAGGTGACCTTCAAGGACTTGGGCCTGGTGATCGTCGACGAAGAGCAGCGCTTCGGTGTCGAGCACAAGGAGGCGTTGAAGAAGCTTCGCCTCAACGTGGACGTGCTGTCGATGTCGGCGACGCCCATCCCGCGCACCCTCGAGATGGCCGTGACGGGCATCCGCGAACTCAGCACGATCGCCACGCCACCGGAGGAGCGGCACCCCGTCCTCACGTTCGCGGGACCCTACGAGGAGCGTCAGGTGGTCGCGGCCGTCCGCCGCGAGTTGGCGCGCGAAGGGCAGGTGTTCTACATCCACAACCGGGTCCAGAGCATCGAGAAGACGGCGCGGCGCCTGCGCGAACTCGTGCCCGAGGCGCGGGTGGCCGTCGCGCACGGACAAATGAGCGAGCACGCCCTCGAACAGGTGATGATCGACTTCTGGGAGCGGCGCGCCGACGTCTTGGTATGCACGACCATCGTCGAGGCCGGCCTGGATATCTCAACCGCGAACACGCTGTTGATCGAGCGGGCCGATCTGCTGGGTCTGTCGCAGTTGCACCAGCTGCGTGGCCGGGTCGGGCGCGGCCGCGAACGCGGCTATGCCTACTTCCTCTATCCCCCGGAGAAGCCGCTCACCGAGACCGCGCACGACCGGCTCGCGACGATGGCCGCGCACACCGACCTCGGCGCCGGCATGGCCATCGCGATGAAGGATCTGGAGATCCGCGGCTCGGGCAACCTGCTCGGCGGCGAGCAGTCCGGGCACATCGCCGACGTCGGATTCGACCTCTACCTGCGCCTGGTCGGCGAGGCGGTGGCCGAGTATCGCGGTGAAGACACCGAACCCGAACCGGAACTGCGCATCGAACTGCCCGTGGACGCGCACCTTCCCGCCGAGTACGTCGAGTCCGAGCGGCTGCGTCTGGAGATGTACAAGCGGATCGCGCAGATCCGGACGTCCGACGACCTGGAGGCGGTCCGGGCCGAGCTCGTCGACCGCTACGGGACGCCACCCCCGAGTGTCGAGGCGCTCCTGGGCGTGGCGGCGTTCCGGCTGCAGGCGCGGGCCGCCGGGGTCACCGAAGTGCTGCTGCAGGGCGAGCACATCCGCTTCGCGCCCGCCGAACTGACCGAGTCCAAGACGCTACGGCTGACCAGGCTGTATCCGGGGGCGCAGCTTCGCAAGGCGGCCGGCTACCTGCTCATCCCGCGCCCGAAGACGGCGCCGATCGGGGGACGTCCGGTGGTGGGCGACGCCCTGCTGGCCTGGTGCTCGAAGGTGGTCTTGGACCTCTTCGCCTGAACGGCTCCGGCCCCAAACCCACCCTTTGGGGTGAGGTGCCCACAACGGCCATGGCGGGACGGTCGAAGCACCGTTCGACCGGAGGAGGGGGCGCGATGGCCGCACCATCGTCGCTCGTTTGGCCGCGACGTTCGAGGGATCCCTGGGAGGATCCGCGACCGATTCGGGCCGAGATGTTCAGTGACCGGCTCTTCGAACGCCACGCGACGTCCCTGGCCGACACTCAGATCATCGTCCGGCGCGCCAGACCGGTCGTCTCCCTCCTGCGGCGCCTGGAGGAGAACCGGGCGGCGTTGACCGCCGCCTATCAGGCGTTGGTCGCCGAGGTGGACGCCGACCATGCGCTGACCCCGGCCGGGGAGTGGCTGGTCGACAACTTTCACGCCATCGAGGAGCACGTCCGGCAGGCCCGCCGTGACCTGCCCCCGGGCTACTTCGCGCAGCTACCAAAGCTCGGCCCGGGGTTCCTCGAGGGCCATCCTCGGGTCTTTGGGATCATGTGGGCCTACGTCGCCCACACCGACAGCCTGTTCGACCCCGACCAGTTGGGCCGCTACATCCGCGCCTACGAGCGCCGCCGCGCGTTGACCTTGGGCGAGTTGTGGGCGGTCGCGATCAACCTGCGCATCCTGTTGATCGAGAACGCTCGGCGCCTGGCCGACCAGATCGTCCAGGCGGCTCGTGAACGCAATCGTGCCGACGAGATCGCAGACCAACTGCTGGGCATCGGCGCCGAGCGGCCGAAGTCCTTCGCCGAGGCGGTGCCCGACTCCGCCCAGGTGCCTGTGGGCCGGGCGTTCGCCACCCAGTTGCTGCGTCGCCTGACCGAGCAGCCCGAGGGCGAGGTCGACGAATGGCTGGACGCCAAGCTGGCCGAACAGCACCTCGCCCGAGCCGACGCGATCACGGCCGAACACCAGGCCCAGGCCGGCGCGACGGTGACGATGCGGAACCTGTTTCGCTCCCTGCGACTACTCGCCGACGTCAACTGGGAGGACTGGCTCGAATCGGTCAGCCTGATCGAGTCCGAGCTGCGGGCCAACGTCAACTACGCCGGGCTCGACTTTCGTTCGCGCAACCTTTACCGGTCCGAGATCGAGGTGCTGGCGCGGGGCTCCGGCCAGGACGAGATCACAGTCGCCCGAGCGGCGCTGACGCTGGCCGCGCACACGTCGGAGGGGATGGGGAGTTTTCTGGGCTACTGGCTGATCGACGACGGCCGCCGTGACTTCGAACGGCAGCTCGGCTATCGCCGGCACTTCCGCGAGTTGGTCACGCGCGGCCTGCGGCGCCTGGGGCTGCCGGGGTACGTGGGGGCGGCCGTGCTCGCCAGCGGTGCGCTGGTGGCGGCGGTCCTGTCGCTGATCCACCTGCTGGCGCCCGCCCTCGGCGTGACCTGGCTCATCGTCATCGGCCTCCTGGTCGCCGCACCGATCAGCGATTTCGCGCTCGCGATCGTCAACTATCTGGTCGCCCGGGTCATCCCGACCAACCCACTGCCCGCCCTCGCACTCCCCGGCGGCATCCCGGACGACCTGCGCACGCTGGTGGTCGTCCCAACGATGCTCACGTCGCCGGAGTCGGTGGTCGAACTCGTTCAGACGCTCGAGGTGCACCACCTGTCGAACTCCGACCAAGGGCTGTACTTCGCGGGCCTGACCGACTGGGCCGATTCGACCGAACCGATGCGTGACGGCGACGCCGAGCTGCTCGAGGACGCCCGCGCTCGGATCCGCGAACTGAACAGGCGCTATCCGGGGCGGTTCCTGCTCTTTCACCGAGAACTGCGCTGGAACTCCGCCGAGGGCGTGTGGATGGGCTGGGAGCGCAAACGGGGCAAGCTGGTCGAGCTGAACCGGTATTTGCGGGGGGCCGATGACACGTCGTTCCTGCCGGTCGAGGGCAGCCTGCCGGGGCCGTTCAAGTACGTGATCACCCTGGACGCCGACACGCTGCTGCCGCGCGAGACCGCCCGCGCGCTCGTCGGGAAGTTGGCGCATCCGCTCAACCAGGCCCGTTTCGTCGACGGCAGGGTCGTCCGCGGCTACACGATCCTGCAGCCGCGGGTGACCCCGTCCCTGCCGCCGACCGAGGACACCTCCTTGTTCCAGCGCATCTACACCACCCAGCAGGGGCTCGACCCGTACGTGTTCGCCGTCTCGGACGTATACCAGGACCTGTTCGACCAGGGTTCCTTCGCAGGCAAGGGCATCTACGAGGTCGACGCGATGGAGTCGACCACCATCGGGCGGATCCCGGAGAACTCCGTACTCAGCCATGATCTGCTCGAAGGTAACTACGGCCGCGCGGGTTTGGTCACCGACGTCGAGGTGATCGAGGAGTACCCCACCTCCTACGAGGTGGCCGTGTCCCGGTCGCATCGCTGGACGCGCGGCGACTGGCAACTGCTGCCGTGGCTGTCAACCCGCCGGGCCGGCATCGACGCCTTGGGCAGGTGGAAGATGCTCGACAACCTGCGCCGCTCCCTGGCGCCGGTAGCGCTGGTGCTGGCCCTGCTGTTGTCCGTCCTCGTGATTCCCCCCAAGGCGGCGATGCTCGCCTTCTTCTTGATGCTGACGTCGTTCATGATGCAGCCGCTGATCCCACTGGCGCCGGCTCTGCTGTTGCGGAACAAGGACGCGACCAAGCTCAGCCAGTTGCGGGTCTTCGCCGAAGAGGTCGGACACGGCATCTTCATGGGCTTGTTCAACGTCGTGTTCTTGGCCCACACCGCCGCCTGGACCGTGGACGCGATCACCCGGACGCTGTGGCGGATGGGCGTGAGTCGTCGCCACCTGCTGGAATGGACGACCGCGGCCGCGGCGACCAAGCAGGCCAAGGGCACGCTCGGCCGTTTCTTCGCCCGGATGTGGCCCGGCCTGATCCCGCCGGCGATCCTGGCTCTAGATCTGGCCGTGCGCCGGGAACCTGCCCTGGGCTGGGTCCTACTCCCCATCGCACTGTGGGTGATCGCGCCGGTGGTCGCCTGGCGGGCCAGCCAGCACTACGACCGGGTCGAGGCCCAAGGGTCGGCGGCCAGCCTGGCCCAGCTTCGGCTGGTGGCGCGGCGCACCTGGCACTTCTTCGAGACCTTCGTGACCCCCGAGGAGCACCACCTCCCACCCGACAACTACCAAACCGACCCGACGCCGCTGGTCGCCAACCGCACGTCGCCGACCAACATCGGGCTCTATCTTCTGTCCGTCGTCAGCGCCAGAGATCTGGGCTGGGTCGGCCTGGCGGAGGTGGCCCAACGGGTGAGTGCGACCCTGCGCACCGTGGAGCAGTTGCCGCACTTCGCCGGCCACCTCTACAACTGGTACGACACCCGAACGCTCGCCCCGCTGTACCCCCGATACGTCTCGACCGTCGACAGTGGCAATCTGGCCGGTCACCTGCTGACCCTGACGCACGCGCTGCGGGAGTTCGCCAGACCCGACGCTCCCACGCACGATCCCCGTCAGGGAATCCTGGACGCCATGGGCGTGCTGCGCCAAGAGTTGGACGCGGCCGCCGCCGAAGGTCTGATCGCCGCCGGCGCCTACGGCGAGGAGCTCAAGCGGCTGCGCGCGGCGATCGAGGCGTGCCGACCGGCCGACGCCGTCCACCTGGATGCGGTGGACGCCGCGTTGAACCGACTCGCGGGCGTCCCCGGGCTGCCCGCGGAGGCGGCCGTGTGGGTCAGCGCTATCCGGACGAGCGTGGCGTCCCACGCCAGGGATGCGGGCCTGGATGCGAACGGCCGGGCCGAGGTCGCGGCGCGGCTGCACGCGGCCGCGGAAGCCGCCTACCGGATGTTCCTGGCCACGAAGTTCGAAGTGCTCTACGACAAGCGCCGCCGGCTCTTCTCGATCGGCTATCACGCCGAGGAGCAGCGGCTGGAGGAGAGTTGCTACGACCTGCTCGCCTCGGAGTGCCGGCTGACCAGTTACCTCGCCATTGCCAAGGGGGACGTCCGCACCCGGCATTGGGTCCGGCTGGGCCGGTCGGTGACCGCGGTCGGCCGCCGCGGGGCGGCCTTGTTGTCCTGGTCGGGCTCGATGTTCGAGTACCTGATGCCTCACCTGGTGATGCGCAGCCCGGCCGGCGGGCTGTTGAACACGACCGCCCGGCGGGTCGTGGAGCGACAGCGTCAGTACGGCGAGGAGATGCGGGTGCCCTGGGGCATTTCCGAGTCGGCCTACAACGCCCGTGACCGGGAGCAGAACTACCAGTACGCACCCTTCGGCGTGCCCGGACTCGGCATCGTCCGCGGGCTGGCCGACAACCTGGTGATCGCCCCGTACGCCACCGGCCTGGCCGCGATGATCTACCCGGACGAGGCGGCCGACAACTATCGCCGGCTGGCGATGCTCGGCGCGCGGGGCCGCTACGGGTTCCACGAGGCCATCGACTTCACCTCGGCGCGGCTGCCACCCGGCGCCGACTTCGCGATCATTCGCAGCTACATGGCGCATCACCAGGGGATGACGATCGTCGCCGCGCACGAGGTGATCCTGGACGGCCTGATGCGCGAGCGATTCCACGCCGAGCCGATGATGCGAGCCTCCGAACTGCTGTTGCAGGAGCGTGCCCCCCGGTACGTCCCGGTGCTGGTGGCCAGGCGCGAGGAGTGGCGTCCGCGGCTGGCGGTGCGCGCGGTGACACCGCCGTCGGAGCGGGTCTTCGGCGGTCGGTCGGCCGCGCTGACGCGCACGACGCACCTGATGTCGAACGGGTCGCTGTCGCTCACGCTGACCCCCGCCGGGGACGGACAGCTGCGCTGGCGCGGGCTCACGCTGACCCGATGGCACCCCGATCCGACAACGCCCGAAACGGGCGACTACATCTACCTTCGCGACGACGATTCGGGACGGACGTGGTCGGCCACGGCCGCCCCCCTGCCCAGCGAACCGGACCGCTACGAGGTGCGCTTTTCCGAGGATCGGGCCCGATTCAACCGCCGCGACGGATCGCTGATCACCGCGATCGAGTATCACCTCTCGCCCGAACTGGACGCCCTGGTTCGCCAGGTCACTCTGCGCAACCCGACCCAAAGCGAGCGGCACCTCACGGCCATCTCCTACGCCGAGCTGGTCCTCGCCAGGGGGGTGGACGACGACACCCACCCGGCGTTCAGCAAGATGTTCGTGCGGACCGAATTCGTGCCCGAGTTGGGGGCCATCCTCGCGACCAGGCGGCGACGCGCCCCAACCGATCCGGAGGTGTGGCTCGCGCACTTCGTCACGGCCGACCCCGAGCACGACGGACGTGTGGGCAGCCCAGCCCCGCAGACCGACCGCGGCGCATTCCTCGGCCGCAACCGCTGCGTGGCCGACCCCGCGGCCCTCGACCCGGACGCCGGGCCGGTGTCGCCCGTGGGGGAGTACCCGCTCGATCCGATCGCATCGCTGGCGCAGCGGGTCCGCGTCCCGGCATCGGGCACGGCCGTCCTGCACTTTTGGACGGTCGCCGCCTCCAGCCGTGAGGAGGTCGTCGGACTGGTCGAACACCACCGCGCGACCGGCGCCTACGACCGGGTCACCCTGCTTGCCTGGACCCAGTCCCAGGTGCACCTGCGCCACCTCGGGATCGACGCCGACGAGGCCGGGCACCTGCAGACTCTGGCCGGACTGGTCACCTTTCCCAGGCCGGCGCTGCGCTCACCGGCGGACGTCCTGGCGCAGGCGGGCCCGCAGTCGGCAGTCTGGTCGCTGGGGGTCTCGGGCGACCTCCCGATGGTCGTCCTGCGGATCGGCGACGAGGCCGATCTCGACGTCGCCCGGCAAGCCGTGCGGGCCTTCGCGTTTTGGCGCGCCAAGCGGTTCGACGTCGACCTCATCTTCTTGAACGAACGGACGACGTCCTATGTCGAAGAACTCCAGCATGGGCTCGAGATGCTGGCTGCGACCTGCCACCAGGCTGGTCCGGCCGAGGGGGCGGGCCGGGTGTTCGTCGTCCGGCGTGACCAGACCGACGCGGGCGCGATCGCCAGCCTGCTCGGCGGGGCCGCGGTCGTCCTGATCGCTCGGCGCGGCGACCTGGCCGATCAGATCGCGCTGGCGACGCCGCCGGAGCCGTTGCCGATGCCGCCGGTTCCGCCTCGTCCGGCTGACCTGAGCCGGGGGCCCGGTGTTCCGGAGTTGCTGTTGGCCAACGAGCGCGGGGGCTTCACCACCGACGGCCGGGAGTACGTCACGGTGCTGGCGCCCGGGACCGCCACCCCGGCCCCCTGGACCAACGTGATCGCCAATCCCGACTTCGGCTGCCACGCCACGGCCGAGGGGGCTGGGTATACCTGGTGGCGCAACAGCCGCGACAACCAGTTGACATCCTGGCGCAACGACCCGGTCGCTGCGCCGCTGTCGGAGGCGATGTACGTGCGCGATGCCGATTCGGGGGCGGTTTTCAGCCCGACCGCGTCCCCGCTGCCGGCCGGCACCCACCTGGCGGCGCACGGCTTCGGCTACACGCGCTACCACGCGGTCGCCGACGGCTTGGACGCGGAGCTGGTGGTCTTCGTCGCTCCCACGGATCCGGTCAAGCTGTCTTGGCTCCGGATCACCAACCGCACCCAGGTGCGGCGTCGCCTCGAGGTCAGCGCGTACGCCGAGCCGGTGCTCGGCCTGGGCCGAGCGCAGGCGGCCAAGCACTTGATCACCGAGCTCGACGCGGCAACCTCGGCGCTGTTGGTGCGCAACCCCTGGAGCGTGGACGCTCCCCAAGTGGTGTTCAGCGACCTGCTCGGCGCGCAGCGCTCGTGGACCGGAGACCGGGAGGAGTTCTTGGGCCGGCGCGGGGGGTTTGCCCGGCCGCGCGCGCTCACCCGCCCCGACGCGCTGTCCGGCACGGTCGGGCCAGGGCTCGACCCCTGCCTGGCCCAGCGGCAACCGCTCGAACTCGGCCCCGGGCAGACCGGTCAGGTGGTCTGGCTGCTTGGCTCGGCCACGGACGTCGACGGCGCCCGGGAGTTGATCGAGCGCTATCGCCGGCTGGGGCCGCAAGCCGTCCTCGACGATGTCCGGCACGCCTGGAGCGAGCGGCTGGGCGGGGTGCAGGTGAGCACGCCGGAGCCCGCCTTCGACGTGATGGTCAACGGCTGGCTGCTGTACCAGACGCTCGCCTGCCGCATGTTCGCCCGATCGGGCTACTACCAGGCGTCCGGTGCCTACGGGTTCCGCGATCAGTTGCAGGACTCGCTGGCAGTCGTCCTGGTCGATCCGGAGCTGGCCCGTGACCACCTCGTCCGCGCCGCCGGACGCCAGTTCATCGCCGGCGATGTGCAGCACTGGTGGCTGCCCGCCGACGGGCGCGGGATCCGCACCAGGATCAGCGACGACTCGGTGTGGCTGGCCTACACCGCCTGCCGCTATGTCCGGGTGACCGGTGACGTCGGCGTCCTCGACGAGGTGATCGGCTACCTGGACGGCCCCGAACTCGCCCCCGAACAGCACGAGAACTTCTTCGCCCCGACGAGTTCGTCGGAGTCGGGCACCCTTTTCGAGCATTGCGTGCGGGGCCTGCGGCATGCCTTCACGCAGGGCCGCCATGGGCTGCCGCTGATCGGCACCGGCGACTGGAACGACGGCTTCAACGCGGTCGGCGAGCATGGTGCGGGGGAGAGCGTTTGGCTCGGCTGGTTCCTGTGCGCCACGTTGGGCGAGTTCCTGCCGTTCGCGCGTTCTCGCGACCGCGCGTTCGCCAGGGAGTGCGCGGGCGAGCGGGGCCGGCTGGCCGACGCCCTGGACGCGACCGCCTGGGACGGCGAGTGGTACCGCCGGGGCTATTTCGACGACGGCACCCCGCTGGGCTCGCACGAGCGTCCGGAGTGCCAGATCGACGCCATCGCCCAGAGCTGGTCGGTGTTGTCCGGGGTCGCCTCCCCGCAGCGGGCCGAGCACGCGATGGAGTCGGCGCACCGGCTGCTGGCCGACCAGGACTTGCGGATCGTGCGGCTGTTCACGCCGGCCTTCGACGTCTCCGAGCCCAACCCGGGCTATGTGCGCGCCTACCCACCCGGTGTGCGCGAGAACGGCGGTCAGTACACCCACGGTGCCCTGTGGTCGATCTTCGCCTGGGCGAGGCTGCGCCGAGAGGATCGCGCGGCCGCGACGTTCCACCTGGTCAATCCGGTGAATCACACGCTCGGAGAGGGCGCTGTCGAACGCTATCGCGTGGAGCCGTACGTGGCGGCCGCCGACGTCTACTCCGAAGGCCCGCTCGCCGGGCGCGGCGGGTGGACCTGGTACACCGGCTCGTCGGGCTGGATGTACCGGGCCGGGCTGGAGGCCGTCCTCGGATTGCGGTTGGAGGCGAAGACCCTGGCCATCGACCCCTGTCTGCCGCCGGAATGGCCGCGCGTCAGCGTCCGCTATCGCTTTGGTTCGTCGGTCTACGACATCGACGTCGACGCGCCGCCCGGGCCCTCGCCCCGGCGCGTGGTCGCGCTCACCGTGGACGACATCGGCGTCCCGGTGGCCGACGGGGTCGGCCGACTACCGCTGGCCGACGACGGCGGCACGCACTGGGTCGAGGTGCGCCTGGGCTGAGGGGCCCCGCAGGTCCTGGTCCTTTGGGTTTGTCCAAAGTTCCGGGCGTGGTGCGCCGTTCCGGTTTCCGGTGGCTCGGTTGGGTGGCTTCCTTCGACCGGCTCACGGCGACGGGGACGGGCCCAGCCAGGCGACGAGCGCGCGGGCCAGTAGGATCGCAGCCGTTGACCGGGCGAGGATGGGCTGATGATTTTCGACAAGTTGCTGGTGCGCAGGACGATCACGCTCGGGACGGCCACGCTGGCCGTGGCCGGCGTCCTGGCGGGCTGCGCGACTCCCGGGGACGTCGGGGATCCCGCATTGGCCGCGTCGGTCGCCGGCAACCGGATCAGCGAGGTCGAGGTCGATCAGGCGGTCCGCGTGGTCGTCGACAAGCTGCAGGTCCAGCCCGTCCGGGCCCGGCCGCTGGTGCTGACCGTCCTGGTGCGGGCGGCTCAGTCGGAGCGGGTCGCCGCCGAGCGCCAGATCGTGATCAGCGACGCGCAGCGGCGCGCTGCGCTCGCGTCCGCGCCCGATCTGGCGCCGCTGTACTCGACGCCGGAGGGCACGAGCTTCGCCGACAAGTTCGCCACCGAGGTCGTCCTCACCCAGGCGCTCGGCGAGACGCAGTTGGCGCAGGCCTGCGCGGTCTACCCGGTCGTCCTCAACCCCCGCTACGGGCAATGGTCGACCACTGCCTGGGCGCTGGAGGGCAGCACCGGCTCCTTGTCGTCGGCCGCTCCCCGAGCCAGCGCGAGCCGCTGATCCGTGGCGACGGACTGCGGCGGGACGACCGACCAGTTGCACCGGTTGGTCGACGTGATGACGGCACTGCGCTCCGGCTGTCCCTGGGACGCCGAGCAGACCCACCGCAGCCTCGTCCACTACCTGGTCGAGGAGACGCTGGAGGTCGTCGAAGCGATTGAGACCGGCGACGATCAACACCTGCGCGAAGAACTCGGCGACCTGTTGCTCCAGGTCGTCTTTCACGCCGAGATCGCCCGCCGCGAGGGAAGATTCGACATCGAGGATGTCGCCCGCGGAATCAGCGACAAACTCGTCGCCCGGCACCCTTATGTGTTCGCGGGCGCGGACGTGCCGGACGATCTGATGTCGTCCTGGGAGCAGCGCAAGCAGGCCGAGAAGGGGCGCACGTCCTCCCTGGACGGCATTCCCGGCCGCATGTCGGCCTTGACTCGGGCGAACAAGGTGATCTCACGGGCCGGTTGGCACGCGGTGGACGTCCCGGTCGCCGCGGTCGATGCCGAGCCGATCAGTGCGACCGCGCTGGGCGCCGAGATCTTGAAGCTGGCGGCTCGAGCCCAGGCCGCGGGCATCGATCCGGAACAGGCCACGAGGGACGCATTGCGAGACGTGGAAGTCCGAATCCGAGACGCGGAAGCGAACAAAACCTGAATTCGTGAGGGTTTCGAAGCTCCCCGAACACCGCCGGGTGCCGATCTGTAGGGTGGCCACGTAGCCAACTCATGAGTGAAAGGCATGCATCGTGGCAACCATCGAAATCGTTGACGCCCGGGAGATTCTCGATTCGCGCGGCAATCCCACCATTGAGGTCGAGGTGGTTCTGGACGACGGGTCCGAGGCACGCGCGGCCGTCCCGTCCGGCGCATCCACCGGCATGTTCGAGGCCGTCGAGCTGCGCGATGGCGACAAGGGTCGCTACGGCGGCAAGGGCGTCCTCAAGGCCGTCGAGAACGTTCAGCAGCAGATCGCCCACGACGTCATCGGCCTCGACGCCACCGCCCAGCGCGCCGTCGACAATGCGATGATCGAACTGGACGGCACCGACAACAAGGGCAACCTGGGCGCCAACGCGATCCTGGGTGTCTCCCTCGCGGTGGCCAAGGCCGCGGCCGAGTCCGCCGGGCTCGAGCTCTTCCAGTACCTCGGCGGCCCGACCGCCAATGTGCTTCCCGTGCCGATGATGAACATCCTCAACGGTGGCACCCACGCCGACTCCAACGTCGACATCCAAGAGTTCATGATCGCCCCGATCGGCGCCGGTTCGTTCCGCGAGGCGCTCGAGATGGGTGCGGGCGTCTACCACGCGCTCAAGGCCGTCCTGCACTCCCGCGGCCTGGCGACCGGCCTCGGCGACGAGGGTGGCTTCGCGCCCAACCTGGACAGCAACGCGGCGGCGCTCGACCTGATCGTCGAGGCCATCGGAAATGCCGGCTACACCCCCGGCAAGGACGTTGCCCTGGCGCTCGACGTGGCCTCGTCCGCCTTCTTCAAGGACGGCCAGTACGAGTTCGAGGGCGGCCTGAAGTCCGCCGAGTGGATGATCGATTACTACGAGCAGCTGCTGGACAAGTACCCGCTGGTCTCCATCGAGGATCCGCTCGACGAGGAGGACTGGGACGGCTGGGCAAAGTTCACCGCGCAGGTGGGCGACCGCGTCCAGATCGTCGGCGACGACCTGTTCGTCACCAACCCCGTCCGGCTCGCGCGCGGCATCGAGGGCAAGAACGCCAACGCCCTGCTGGTCAAGGTGAACCAGATCGGTTCGCTGACCGAGACCATCGACGCCGTCAACATGGCTCACCGCGCGGGCTTCCGCACGATGATGTCGCACCGCTCCGGTGAGACCGAGGACACCACGATCGCCGACCTCGCCGTTGCCCTGGGCTGCGGCCAGATCAAGTCCGGCGCCCCGGCCCGCACCGAGCGCGTTGCCAAGTACAACCAGTTGATCCGGATCGAGGAGCTGCTGGACGACGCGGCCGTCTACGCCGGCGCCGCCGCCTTCCCGCGGTTCAAGGCCTGAGCTAGACACCCCGACTGCCCGGCGTCCACGGACGCCGGGCAGTTCGGCGTCCGGGGTGCGCGGGCAGTTCGGCGTCCGGGGCCTTCGGCGCGGGCTTCGGTCAGGTCCGAGGGCTCCTCTTCAAGGGAGGTCCTCAGCGAGGGCTTCTGTTAAGACCCGAGGGCTCCTCCTCAAGGGAGGTCCTCGGCGGCTAAGGGAAGTCCTCACTGAGGGCCCGGACGGGCGAGGGCGCGGCGACATCGCCATCACCGCGAGCCCGGACCGTGTCTCCGCGGCGCGGGCTGCCCGGGATCGGATCGTGGCTCGCCTACCCTGGTTGGACGATGAGCGAAACTTCCCCACGCCACCCGCGGCGTGCTCCCCGCAAGGGCGCCGGGCCCGGCCGCGTCCAGCGTTCGCGGACGGCGTCCCCAGGGCGCGTTTCGAACGCGCGGGCCGCCGACGTAAGCGACAACGCCCCCGAGCGGACCGAGCGTCCCGACGTCGCCAAAAGAAAGTTCCGGGTGACCAACCGCGCGATCGCGCTGGTCGCCGTGTTCGTCGTCCTGGCACTGACCTACGGCAACTCCTTACGGGTCTACCTGACTCAGCAGCAGGCCATCGCCGTGGCCCAAGCCGAGATCGCGCAGCGCTCGCAGAGCATTTCTCAACTGCAGGACGAGCTCAAGCGGTGGCAGGATCCCGCCTACGTCAAGGCCCAGGCGCGCACGCGGTTGGGCTGGGCGATGCCCGGCGAGGTTGGTTACAAGGTGCTCGGGCCCGACGGAAAGCCGCTCGGCGGCGGCCTGGTCGAGATCGATTCGCAGTCGACAACGCCGGCCGGCGAGCACCCGTCCACATGGTACGAGCGGGTTTGGGGATCGGTGCAGGCTGCGGATCACCCGGCCCCCGCGAAGCCGGACCCCAATCAGCCCCGCTGACCCGCGGCCCCTGCACCCGAGCGGTAGCCCGCGGGAACTCCAAGTGCCCGGAGCAGACCTGAGCGGCCGCTTGTGTCCGAATGCTCCCGCCTCCCGGACTTGGGATCTGCCGAGCACGGCAGGAGTTGCCAGGTGGGCAGTCGTCAGCGGATCCGACCGCCGCCCTCGGAGGAGGCTCCGGCCGAAACCCAAGTCCGCCACCGATCCGACGGTCCCGCCACCTGTTGAACGTGGAGGGACGTCCCCCGAAGGCATGGGACGAAGGCGCTACGCCCGGGCGTCCAACCTAGGGTGGGCCTGGTGAAGATGGCGGACCTGGAACTGATCCACGCCGGCAAGGTGCGCCGGCTATACGCGCTCCCGGACGATCCAGCCTCGATCCTGGTGGTCGCCACCGACAACATCTCGGCGTTCGACCAAGTGCTGATCACGCCGATCCCGGACAAGGGCGCGATTCTCACCCAGTTGAGCCTGTGGTGGTTCGAACGGCTGGCCGATCTGATCCCCAACCACGTCCTCTCCACGGACGTCCCGGCGCAGGTCGCCGGCCGGGCGATCATCGCCGAACGGCTGACGATGGTGCCGGTGGAGTGCGTTGCCCGCGGCTACCTGACCGGCTCCGGCTGGGCGGAGTATCGGCGCAGCGCAACGGTCTGCGGCATCAAGCTTCCCGACGGCCTGCAGGACGGCTCCCGGCTGCCCGAACCCATCTTCACCCCCGCCATCAAGGCACCGCTGGGCGAGCACGACGAGAACGTCGACTTCGAGACCATCGCGGCCTTGCACGGGTTGGCGCTGGCCGAGCGGCTGCGCGATGCCACCTTGGCCATCTACGCCCGGGCCGAGCGGATCGCCCGCGAGCGCGGCATCGTCCTGGCCGACACCAAGTTCGAGTTCGGGTTCCGGCCGGACGGCACTTTGGTGCTCGCCGACGAGGTGCTGACGCCCGACTCCTCCCGCTTCTGGGACGTGGCCACCTGGGCGCCCGGCGAGCGGATCGCGTCCTTCGACAAGCAGTACGTTCGCGACTGGCTGGCGCACGACTCGGGTTGGGACGTCCACAGCGACGCCCCCGCGCCCGCGCTGCCGGACGACGTGGTCGCCGCCACCCGCGCCCGCTACGTCGAGGCTTTCGAGCGGTTGACAGGGCGGACGTTCGTCCCAGCGACCACCGCGTGAGGACCGCTCTTCAGCCCGTAGGATTCCCGCCATGGCGCGCGTGATCGTGGACGTAATGCCCAAGCCCGAGATCCTGGACCCGCAAGGCAAGGCCGTCACCGGCGCCTTGAAGCGGCTCGGATTCGCCGGCCTGAGCGTGAGGCAGGGCAAGCGGTTCGAGATCGAAATGGACGGCGAGATCACCGATGAGCGCCTGGAGGAGGTCCGCCAGGCCGCCGACAAGCTACTGGCGAACACCGTGATCGAGGCGTTCACGGTCCGGGTCGAGCAATGAGTGCCCGGATCGGGGTCGTCACCTTCCCTGGCTCCCTCGACGACGCGGACGCGCTGCGCGCCGTCCGGCTCAACGGCGCCGAGGCCGTCCCGCTGTGGCACGCCTCCGATTCATTGGACGGCGTCGACGCGGTGCTCCTGCCCGGCGGGTTCTCTTACGGTGACTACCTGCGATGCGGCGCCATTGCGCGATTCTCGCCCGTGATGGGTGAGGTGATCGCGGCGGCGGGACGCGGCCTGCCCGTCCTCGGCATCTGCAACGGATTCCAGGTGCTCTGCGAGGCGCACCTGCTGCCGGGCGCGCTGATCCGCAACGACGTGCGGACGTTCGTCTGCCGCGACCAGCGCCTGCGTGTCGAGACCTCCGACACGGTCTGGACTCGCGACTTCACGCCGGGCGAAGAGATCACCATCGTGTTGAAGAACGGCGAGGGCAGCTACATGGCCGACGACGCCACGCTGGCGCGGCTGGAGGCCGAGAACCAGGTGGTGTTTCGCTACCTGGACAACCCGAACGGCTCGCGCAACGACATCGCCGGGGTCTGCAACGCCCGCGGCAACGTGGTCGGACTCATGCCGCACCCCGAGCACAACGTCGAGGAACTAACCGGGCCCTCGTTGGACGGACGCCGCTTCTTCAGTTCGCTGCTTGGTTTCTTGGACGCGCTCGCCGCGCGCTGAAGCGGATTACGCTCGCCCCAACAACGGCAGGGGAGAGGCGCATGGTCAAGCCGGTCGAGGCCGCCAGCCAGATCGCGATGGACGTCGGCCAAACGGGTATCCGCGTGCGGTGGGTGCTTGGGGATGAGTCCGACGAGCTGGCGCTGCCGGGCGTCCTCACCGATCGGGATTTGATGCCGCAGTTGGCGGCGGCGGTCGAGTCGATGGTGCGACAAGGTCGCCGGGCCGCATCCGTTGCGGCGGGCGTGTCGGGGATGACCGACGACGCGAATCCGGCCGCACTCGCCGAACTGGTCGCCCCGCTCGGGGTGACGCGCACCGTCTTGGCGCACGACTCGGTGACCAGCTACCTGGGGGCCCTCGGCGACCGCCGCGGCGTCGTCGTCGCCGCCGGGACGGGCGTGGTCACGCTCGCTGTCGGCGAGACCAAGATGGCGCGCGTGGACGGCTGGGGCTACCTCATCGGCGATGCCGGCGCCGGCTACTGGATCGGACGCGCCGGCTTGGACGCCGCCATGCGCGGCTACGACGGCCGCGGGCCCAAGACGATCCTGACCGAGCTCGCGCGCGACGAGTTTCCCGACCTGGAGGCCATGTACGTCGAACTGCAGGCCGACGAATACA
>JBDHZK010000014.1:0-29378 GCA_039811865.1 Propionicicella sp.
GCGGCGAGACGATGAAAGGATGTCCTGATGCAGATCCCGTGGTGGGGCGTCGTCCCGTTCGTCGCACTGCTGGCGTGCATCGCCACGCTCCCGCTGTTCGAACGGACCGGCCACTTGTGGGAGCGGCGCGGGTTTCAACTGGCGGTGGCGCTGTCGCTGGGCGGCCCGGTCGCCGTCTGGATGTGGGCCGTCGGGGAGCACGCCGCCGTGATTCACGCGCTCGTGGAATACGTCCAGTTCGTCACGCTGCTGGGCTCGCTGTATGTCGTCAGCGGGGGGATCGCGCTGGTTGGCGACTTACGCGCGACGCCCCGCAACAACACCCTCTTCTTGGCTTTCGGGGCGCTGATCGCCTCATTCGTGGGGACGACCGGGGCCGCGATGCTGTTGATCCGGCCGCTGCTGAACACCAACTCCGAACGGGCCTACAAAGTGCACACGGTCGTGTTCGCGATCTTCACCGTCGCGAACTGTGGTGGCCTCCTGACGCCCCTGGGCGACCCGCCCCTGTTCCTGGGGATGCTGCGAGGCGTCCCGTTCAACTGGACGTTCACGTTGTTTTGGCAGTGGCTCTTCGTAAACGGTCTGCTGCTCGGCCTCTACTACGCCCTGGATCGACTCGCCTACAGCCGCGAGGCTCCCGCGGCCATCGAATGGGACGCCGAGGCAGTCACCCCACTGCGCGTGCGAGGGACGCTCAACTTCGTCCTGCTGGCGGCGGTGGTCGCCGCCGTCGCGTTCGCCCCTTCGCTCGATCTGCACGCGATCGAGGAGGGGCACGCGGACTGGACGGCGTTCGTCCCCTGGCGTGAACTGGGGATGCTGGCCGCCGCGGCGGCGTCCTATTTCGGGACGTCACGGACCGTCCGATTCGTGACCAACAAGTTCGACTGGGCCGCGATGCAGGAGGTTGCCGCGTTGTTCGTGGGCATCTTCTTGGCGATGATTCCGGCCCTGAAGGTGCTCGCCGAGGCGGCCCCGAAGCTGCCGCTGAACGAGCTGACCTTCTTCGTCTTCACCGGCGGACTCTCCGCCCTACTGGACAACGCGCCCACCTATGCGACGTTCTTCGAGATGGCCGCCACGCTTCCCGGCGATCCCCGGATCGCGGGCGTCCCGGCCTCATATCTGACCTCGATCAGCCTCGGGGCGGTGTTCTGCGGCGCCACGACCTACATCGGCAACGGCCCGAACTTCATGGTCAAGTCGATCGCCGAGAGCGCCCGGGTCGCGATGCCGTCCTTCGGCGGCTACCTGCTGTGGTCGGGTCGCTATCTGGTGCCGGTGCTGGCTGCGATGGCCTGTCTGTTCATCGCCGACGGCTGGGTCGCGAAGGGTCTGGGCGTACTGATCATCCTCGGCTACGCCGGCTTGGCGGTCAGCTTGGTGCGACGCAGCCGCCAGGGGGTGCCGGCCGGATGAGCGATAAGCCATCGGCGGGCGAGCCAACCTCGGCCCCCGGCTGGGACGCGATCGACGCGGCATGCTCGGCCCTCTACGGCGCTCAGCAGCCGACGCACGTGGGGTACTGGCCCCCGCGGCTGCTGAGCGCCAACCTTCAGGGTTGCTCGGCGTACGCGGCTCTGGATCACTGGCACTACGTGACCTATGGGCTCAGCGAGCTCTACATCCCAGAACGCAACGACGATTCGGAGTACTCGGGCTGGGGTTTCGAGTTGACGATGCGGGTCGTCCGCGAGCCGGCCGAGCCGAGTCCGCCGGCTTGGCCGTTCACCATCCTCAACGAGGTGGCGAACTACGTGAACACGAGAAGTGTGATTCTGGCGCCAGGACGGCGAATCAACTTCCGCGTCGCCGTCACCGGGCATCCACGAGTGGGGGACGCCCCGCCGACTCAACTGACCGCGTTCGCGATCGCGCTCGATCCGCAGTTGGGTCGGATCGAAACCCCCAGTGGACGCGTCGAGTTCCTTCAATTGGTAGGGATCACGGGTGCAGAGTTGGACGAGATGGGGTCGACTTCCACCCGGGCCGTCCTGGCTCGACGTCAGGCCGGCGATCCCCTGATGGTCCTGCGACCCTGAGGGGAGAACGCGCTCAGCGAGCGATCACCTGCTGAGCGGCGGTGACGGGGTCGTCGGTGGACAAGATCGTGCCCGTACGCTCGGTCAGTTCCTTAGTCGCCCCGGGACCGGCAAGGACCACCAGGTTGCGACTGGCCAGGTCGGCGATCGCCTTGGCCTGCCGCTCGAACGGCTCGGCACTGACCGCCGCCAACACGAATAGGTCCGCCGGCGGGACGAACCCCGCGTCGATGCCTTGAATCGGAGTGTCCGCACCCAGGAACACGACCCGCCAGCCGCCGTGGTTCAAGATGATCCCGAACACCACGACCGGCAGGTCGTGGAACTCTCCCGGCGGGCAGAGGAGGACCGCGCGAGGTCCGGAGCCACTGGCCCAGCCCCGGGCCAGACCGGTCAACCGCCCACGCAGGACATTGCGAGCGAAGTGGTGCTGCGCCGCGGTGATCTGACCGGCCTCCCAACGGGCCTCGAGTTCGTTGAGGAAGGGGAGGACCACCTCGCCCATGACGTTGTCCAAGGCGAAGTCGGCCAAGAGGCGGTCCAGCACTTGGTGGGCGCCGCGGTCCTCGAACTCCTCAAGCGTCTGGCGAAGTTGCGACCGGGCGCGGACCCAAACACTGGGGGTGGGGACATCGGCCGGCGCTTGCGAGCTGGTCAGGACGCTCGTCGGTAGTTGTCCACCTGCAGGCGCCTCAAGGCCGGGCGCTCCGGAGCCGTTGGGGTCGGCGATGGCGATTCGGGCGGCCTGCGAACTCGGCAGGCCCAAGTCGATCAACTCCACCATCCGGCGGACGCGACGCTCGTCCTCGGGGCCATACAACCTGAAGCCGCCTTCGGAGCGTTTTGGTTGCAGCAGGCCGTAGCGCGATTCCCAAGCGCGCAGAGTGTGGTCACTGACGCCGATGCGACGACTGAACTCGCCGATCCGCAGCAGCGCTGCGTCGTTCGGGCTCGTCATGGCCGGACCCTATCAGTCGGGTGACGCCACCTTTGACAAACTCTCGACATTAGTTGGGCTGGATGTCTTATACGACGTGTTGACAGTTGGTCTAAGTCGTGTCTAGGATTACTGCCATCACCCCGGGAGGCGGAATCCCAGCCGTCAAGGCCCCCGGGTGGCCCCCGGCAGCGGTGGGGCTCATCCCCCCGAGAGCCCCACCGCAAGTGCTCCGGCAACGACGCCGAAGCGCTGCGGGGCACGTCATGACGGCCAGCCTGGAACACCGGAAACCAGACTGGAACACCGGTAGTCCGGACCCGGCCGCTTTGACCCGATCCCTTTGTTGTTTCGGACGACAGTCCAGCCAGGTGCCGGTCGCGGGTCCGGCGGTCATGTCCGGATCGGGTCGGATCAGCGCAGGAGGGTGCGATCGCTCAGGGAGGCGCCCTTGATCTTTTCGAACTGAGCCAACAGGTCCGCCACGCTCGCCTGCTGCTTCGCAGCACCAGCCAGTTCGAAGATGATTCGACCCTCGTGCATCATGATCAGCCGGTTGCCGACCTTCAGCGCCTGGTCCATGTTGTGCGTCACCATCAGGGCGGTCAGGCGGTGCCGCTCGACCGCCTCCGCGGTCAGGCGGGTGATCACCGCGGCCCGCTGCGGATCCAAGGCCGCCGTGTGCTCGTCCAGCAGCAGGATGCGCGGTTCGCTGAAGGTGGCCATGACCAGTGACAGGGCTTGCCGTTGTCCGCCCGACAGCAGCCCCACCTTCATCTTCAGCCGGTTCTCCAAGCCGAGTTCGAGGTTTACCAGTTCCTCGCGAAAGCGTGCTCGCTTGGCATTGGTCACCCCACGGGCCAACAGTCGCCGCTTGCCCCTGGCCAGCGCGAGCGCGAGGTTCTCCTCGATCGTCAGGTGGGGGGCCGTCCCGGCCATCGGGTCCTGAAACACGCGGGCCAGGTAGGCCGCCAGCGCGTAATCGGGCAGTTTGGTTACGTCCGTGCCGTCGACGACGACCGTCCCGGAGTCGGGCCGGAACTTGCCCGCGACGATGTTGAGCAGCGTCGACTTGCCGGCGCCGTTGGAGCCGATCACGGTGACGAAGTCGCCCTCTTCGACGACCAGGCTCACGTCGTTCAGCGCGACCCGCTCGTTCACCGTATGGGGGAAGAACGTCTTCGAGATGTGGGACAGCCTGAGCATCTGCCTACTCCTTGCTCTGGCTTGGGCGGCTCGCCCCGTCGGCCAGCTCAGGGATTGAGGGTTCGTCCCTTGGGCTGGTCGAAAGCGCGTCCGGCACGTCGACGGGCTCGGGCGGCGAGCCGGCGGCGGGCTGGCCCGGCGGGTGGAAATCGTGGGGATAGACGGCTGGTCCGGACAGCACGCGCTCACGGCGCGCCGCCCGGAAGCGCCTCAGCACCCCCCATTTGGGCAGCAGCAGCGCGATGATCACCAGCACCGCCGAGATCAGCTTCATGTCGTTGGGGTTGAGGCCGACGGTCAGTGCGAGCTGGATCACCAGGCGATACAGCACCGACCCGACGATCACCGCCAACGTCGACACCATGATCGTCCGGCTGCCGAACAAGGCCTGGCCGATGATCACCGAGGCCAGCCCGGCGACGATCAGGCCGATCCCCATGCCGATGTCGGCGTAGCCCTGGTACTGGGCCATCAGGCCCCCGCAGATGGCCACCAGCCCGTTGGACAAGGACAGCCCCAAGACCTTCTGGAAGTCGGTGTTCACGCCGAAGGAGCGGATCATGTCCGCGTTGTCGCCCGTGGCCTGCATGGCCAGGCCCAGGTCGGTGGCCAAGAACCAGTCCAGCAAGAACTTCACGCCCAAGACGGCGACGGCGAAGATCGCCACGGAGACCCACGTACCGAACAGCCTGGCGTCGCGCATGCCCGAGAGCAGGGTGTCGACGCGCAACAGGGGCAGGTTCGCCTTGCCCATGATCCGCAGGTTGATCGAGTAGAGCGCGATCTGGCACAGGATGCCGGCCAGCAGCGGATTGATCCCGCCCCACGTGTGCAACAGCCCGGTGACCAGGCCGGCCAGCATGCCTACGATGCCGCCGAGCAGCAGTGCCAGCAGCGGCGGCGCTCCGGCGACGATCCCGGCCGCGGTGACCGCGGCGCCGGAGGTGAAGCTGCCATCGACCGTCAGGTCGGGGAAGTCGAGGATCCGGAACGTCAGGTAGACGCCCAGCGCCACTAGCCCGTAGATGAGCCCGAGGTCGATGGCAGCGATCACGTCAGTACCTACTTGCCGACGTCGGTGGCCTTGGCGGCCAGGTCGGCTGGGATGGTGACGCCCATGCGGGCGGCCGCCTTGGAGTTGATCAGCAACTGCAGGTCCTTCTGCGTCTCGACCGGCATGGTTGCGGGCTTGGCGCTGCCGTTGAGGATCTTCACCGCCATCTGCCCGGTCTGGTAGCCCAGCTTGTTGTAGTCCAGACCGTAGGTGATCACGGCACCGGCCTTCACCGTGTCGCCGTCACCGGCCACGATCGGGATCTTCTTCTGCTCGGCCACCTGGACGACCGAGGCGATCGCCGAGACGACGTTGTTGTCGGTCGGGACGTAGATCGCGTCCACATCGAGCGACTGGGCGGCCTGGGACACCTCGCCAGCCGTGCTGACCGTCTTCTCGACCAGCGTCAGACCCTCCTTGGCCGCGGCCTCCTTGGCCAGCTTCACCTGCACCTCGGAGTTGACCTCACCGGAGCTGTAGATCACGCCGACGGACTTTGCGTCCGGCTTGATCTTCTTGACCAACGCGATCTGCTCGGCGACGGGGTTCAGGTCGGACGTCCCCGTCACGTTGGCACCCGGAGCCTCGGCCGAGGTGACCAGCTTGGCGGCGACCGGGTCGGTGACGGCGGTGAACAGGATGGGCGTGGTGGTCACGACCTGCGCGGTGGCCTGCGCCGTCGGCGTGGCGATGGCCAAGATCAGGTCGAGGCCGGCGTCCTTGAACTTGTTCGCGATGGACGTGGCGGTGGCCGCGTCACCTTGGGCGTTCTGCTCGTCATAGGTGGCCTGGATACCGGCGTCCGCCAGGGCCTTCTTGAACCCCTCGCGCGCGGCGTCCAGCGCCGGATGGGTGACGATCTGGGTGATCCCGATCTTGACGGCCTTCGCAGGTGCGCTGCCGCTGGCACTGGGCGAACTCGCAGGCGTGCCGGAGCATCCGGCGAGGGCGAGGATGCCCACCGCGAGCGTGGCGACGAGGGCACGTAGACCCTTTGGATTCATGGGTGGTTTTCTTCCTTCCCCGACAAGTCCCGCCGACTCCGACGTCAGCGGTCAAATGTGTGGTCAACCTATCTTTTGGCGTCGTGGCCCACCTGGGGTCTCATCCGGTTCGGCCCCTGTTTCGTCACCGCTGTGCTCGCCCCGCGCGAGTGCTCGCGATTCGGACCTGTGTAGTTGCCTGCAACACCCCCGAAACACATCGTCGCTAGCGTGCCGCGGGTGAGCTCACTGTTCGAGGACTACGCCGGCAGCCCCGGGGCGTACGACGAGATGATGGGGGCCGACGGCGTCCGAAAGCCGTACGCCGCGGCTCTCCGCCTCATGGACCGTCTCCAACCAGACGAGATCCGCGGCCGGGCCGAATACCTGAAGAGCACGTACATCGACCAAGGCGTGACCTTCGACATCGGCGGGGAAGAGCGTCCCTTCCCGATCGACATCCTGCCCAGGGTGATCGAGGCCGACGATTGGACGGTCGTCGAGACCGGGGTGGCTCAACGCGTCCGGGCGCTGGAGGCGTTCCTGGCCGATGTCTACGGCCAGGGACGGATCTTCCACGACGATGTGATCCCGCGCGGGGTGGTTGCCAGCTCGCCGCACTTCCACCGCGAGATGGCCGGGGTGGTGCCCGCCAACGGCGTGCGGGTCCACGTGGCCGGGATCGACCTGATCCGCGACGGCAATGGTGTCTTCCGCGTGCTGGAGGACAACTGCCGGGTGCCGTCCGGGGTGTCGTACGTGCTGACCAACCGGCGCGTGATGTTCTCCGCCCTGCCCGAGGTGACCGGACGCCACCGCATCCGCCCCGTGGAGGATTACCCGCTCCACCTTTTGGCCGCGCTGCGCGCCGCCGCCCCGAGAGGGGTAAGCGACCCGACGGTCGCCGTCCTCACCCCGGGGGTCTACAACTCGGCCTACTTCGAGCACGCGCTGCTGGCTCGCACCATGGGTTGCGAGCTGGTGGAGGGGCGCGATCTGTTGTGCCGCGGTGGCCAGGTCCTCGTCCGCACCACTCAGGGGCTGAAGCCCGTCCACGTGATCTATCGCCGGCTGGACGACGAGTTCCTCGACCCGGCGACGTTCCGAGCCGACTCGCTGCTCGGCTGCGCCGGCCTCATCAACGCGGTGCGCGCCGGCAACGTGACCTTGGCCAACTGGGTGGGCAACGGGGTCGCCGACGACAAGCTGATCTACACCTACGTCCCGGATCTGATCCGTTACTACCTGGCCGAGGAGCCGATCCTGCCCGGGGTCGACACGTGGCGCATGGACAACCCCGAGCACCGCGAGCAGGTCATGGACCGACTCGACGAGTTGGTGCTCAAGCCGGTCGACGGTTCCGGTGGTAAGGGGATCGTGATCGGCCCGGCGGCGTCGCCGAAGGAACTGGCGAAACTGCGGGTGAAGGTGCTCGACAACCCACGTGGCTGGATCGCGCAACCGGTCGTCCAGTTGTCCACGGTGCCGACGATGGTGGACGGAAGGATGGCGCCACGCCACGTCGACCTTCGTCCCTTCGCGGTCAACGACGGGGAGAAGGTATTCGTGCTGCCTGGCGGGCTGACGCGGGTCGCGCTCCCCGAGGGCGAGCTGATCGTCAACTCCAGCCAAGGCGGGGGTTCGAAGGACACCTGGGTGCTGTCCGGTGAGGGCGTCCGCAAGCGTCGCAAGAAGAAGGCCGCGCCCGTGGGTGAGCCCGTGCAGCCGGTCGAGATCGTCCACCCCGAACAGGACGGGTCCGAGGCGCAGCAGCAACAACAGCAACAGCAACAACAGCGACGAGCCGGGGGTGCGCCGTGCTGAGCCGGATTGCCGAGTCGCTGTTTTGGATCGGCCGCTACCTGGAGCGAGCCGAGGACACTTGCCGGATCCTGGACGTCAATCGGCAGTTGGTCCTGGACGACCCGAGCGTCGACTCCGAGGCCGCCGGGGCCGCGCTGCTGCGGGTGATGGGTGCACCCATCCCGGAACGCATCGACGAGGCCGCCACGATGAAGGCCCTGTGCTACGACGAGGGGTCGTCCGGCTCGATCGTCTCCGCACTCACCGGTGCCCGCGAGTCGGCGCGCCGGGCGCGCGAGACGGTCTCGATCGAGCTTTGGGAGTCGATCAACACCACCTGGTACTCGGTGCGCGACGGTCGCCTGAAGTGGATGCGGTCGGCCGACGCGCTGAAGCTCGTGCGCGAGCGCTGCGCGCTGATCGCCGGAATCGCCGACGGCACGATGAGCCACGACGAGGGCTGGCACTTTCTGATGTTGGGCCGCAGCCTGGAGCGCACCGACATGACGGCGCGGCTGTTGAGCACCGTGGCCGCCACGTCGGCCACCCCCAGCGCCTGGCGCAACGTGCTGCGCGGGTGCGGCGCCTATCACGCGTTCATCCGGACGTACGGGGGTGCGGCGTCCAACCGCGAGGCGGCGGAGTTCCTGCTGCTCGACCGGCTGTTCCCGCGCTCCCTGGTGCACTCGCTGACGACTGCCGAGGACGCCTTGTCGCACCTGGATCCCGGGGAGCGCCGAGCCGGATACCTCGACGATGCGCAGCGGTTGGTCGTCCTGGCCCGGACCGGGCTGGAATACCGGCCCAAGGGCGAGATCCTGCAGGGACTGCCGCAGCGGATGACCGACCTGCAGCGGGTCTGCAACGACATCAGCCGATCGATTTCGGCCAAGTACTTCGAGGGCGCGATCGCGGCCGAATGGCGGGGAGGGGCATGGTGAGCACTCAGATCCAGGTCAAGCACACCACCGGGTACACCTACCCGCTCGGGGCCAACGCCTCGTTCAACGAGGCGAGAATGACGCCTCGCAACAGCCCGGAGCAGTTCGCCCGGTTCGCGCAGGTGGACGTCTCGCCCCCCGCATGGACCTATAACTACGTCGACTATTGGGGTACGAGCGTCACCGCCTTCGAGGTCCACGAGCGCCACAACCGGCTCAAGGTGGTGGCCACCTCGGTGGTCGAAACCAACCGGCAGCCGGTGCGTCCGATGCGGCTCGACTGGGCTCAACTCGACGATCCGGCGTTCACCGACCGCCACGTCGAGATGTTGACGATCGGCGAACAGGTCGATCCGGGGCCGGAGCTGGCGGGCATCACGGCGGAGCTTCGAGCCCGGGCAGTGCGCCCGGGAGACTTGATCGAGCCCCTCGTCGATGCGATCGCCGAGAAGGTGGCCTATGTCCAGGGCGCCACCGGGGTCCACACCCGCGCGACCGAGGTCTGGGAAGCGGGGGCCGGGGTCTGCCAGGACCGGGTGCACCTCATGGTCGGCGCCCTGCGCGGGATCGGGATTCCGGCCCGTTACGTGTCCGGCTACGTCATGCCGTCCGCCGAGCCAGTGCCCGGCGTATCGACCGTCGGGGAGTCGCACTCCTGGGTGCAGTACTACGACGGTGGCTGGGTTGGCATCGACCCGACCAACCGGGTGACCCCGGGCGACTTCCATGTCGAGGTCGGCGTCGGCCGCGACTATTTCGACGTCCCGCCGCTGCGCGGCATCTTCCGCGGCCCCGGGACGTCCGAAATGTACGTCGAGGTGGAAATGACCCTCCTGCCGTCGGCATAGGTCGCACTACATTTGGCCGATGCAGTACACGTCGCTGTCGTGGATCGACGCCGACGGGACCTTCGCTGAGCGTGAACTCGACCAGTTGCCGGCCCTGCTCGCCGATGAGGGCGGCTGGCTGTGGCTCGACATCCCTGAACCGGACGAAGCCGCGGCCGCCCTGCTGAGGGAAACCTTCGGTCTGCATCCCACGGCCGTGGCCGATGCGATCGCCCGCAACCACCTGCCTCGGCTGCACGCCTACGCCAACGCGCTGTTCTTGGTGGTGCACCGCCCCGAGGTGGGGGAGCACGGGCACGTCCATTACCTGGAACTCGATCAGTTCATCGGGCGCAATTACCTGATCACGATTCACGGGCCGCGCAATCCGGTCGTCCCGTTGGAGCGGATGCTGGCCGAAACCCAGGAGGTCGGGGCGCGGATGAAGGCCGGCCGATTCCGGCCCCAGACGCCTTTGGCGCTTTCGTTCGCGATCGTGTCGACGCTGACTAAGAGCGAGGAACGCTTCCTCAACGGCTTGGCCCGGGACGTCGGTCGACTCGAGCAGGAGGTGATGAGTAAGCGCAGCGACAACCGGCCCACCGATTTCTTGGAGGAGCTGTTCCGGTGCCGCCATGCGATTCAGACGGTGCACACGATGTCCGCGCAGGGCCGCGAGATCTACGGGCGGGCGGTGCGCCTGATGGCGGAGGCGCCCAAGGCGCAACGCAAGATGCTCAACGACGTCCGCGATCAGTACGACCGGATCGCCCACCTGAGCGAGAGCCAGCTCGGCTTCCTGCAGGGGGTGACGGAGTTCTACCGCGCCCGCACCGACACCAAGATGACCATCGCCGCCGAACGTCTCGCGGTCATCGCCGCGGTGACGTTGCCGGTAACGGCCATTTCGTCGGTATTCGGAATGAACGTGATCGTGCACGACAGCACGCAGTGGTTCGAGTTGACGGTTCTGCTGGTCATCATGGCGGTGCTGTCGACGTGGCTGCTGATCTGGGCCAAACGCCAAGGGTGGTGGTGACGCATGCCCGACAAGGGGGTATGGCCGGTTAGGCTGCCCAGGTGAGCAATCCAGCCCCCCCGGTCACCGCTAAAGCCGAGATTGTCGAAACCTTGCACGGCGTCCGCGTCCCCGATCCTTACCGCTGGCTGGAAGACCCCGATTCGGCAGAAACCACAAACTGGGTGGCGCAACAGCGCGTCTATTGCGAACAGGTTCTGGGGACCATGCCGGAGCGAGCCTGGTTCGCGGCGGCCATGGGCCGCATCGTGGCCCGGCCGAGAGCAGGCGTCCCATGGCAAAAGGGGGGCTGGTACTTCGGCACCCGCAACGACGGCACCCTCGCTCAGGACCTGTTGATCGTCGGCTCCTCGTTGGCCGAGCTGGTCGCGGGGGGCCGGGTGTTGCTAGATCCGAACGGCTGGTCCCCCGACGGGACGGTCGCACTGGGCGCCCTGACGGTCAGCGATGACGGCGAGTTGGCGGCGTACGCCCGCAGCGTGGCCGGATCGGACTGGCTGAGCATCGGCGTCGTGCGCGTCGCCACGGGGGTGGATGTCGCGGTGACCGACTCGCCGAACGGCTCGATGGTCACCAAGTTCGCCTCGCCGGAATGGCTCCCGGACGGGCGCTCGTTCACCTATTTGGCCTGGCCGGATCGCGAACTCGGGGACGACGGCACCCAGACCG
Source organism: Propionicicella sp. (assembly GCA_039811865.1). Lineage (GTDB taxonomy): Bacteria > Actinomycetota > Actinomycetes > Propionibacteriales > Propionibacteriaceae > JBDHZK01. The sequence goes on from JBDHZK010000014.1 coordinate 11,505, forward strand.
CCGCGTTGGGCGGATCGCGGCTGATGGTGCACCGGTTGGGCGAACCGGTCGCCGCGGACGTCTGCGTCGTCGAGTTCCCGGATCACCCGCGCCGCACGTTCTGGGTGGACGTCTCCGCTGACGGTCAATGGCTCGCGGTAAGCATCGCCGAGGGCACGCAGAACCGAAACCGGCTGTGGCTGTATCCCATCAGCACCCGCGACGGCCGCAGCATCCTCGCCGAACCGCTGAAGGTGATCGACCACGAGGACGCCGAGGCGAGCTTCGTCCGGACCGACGGGCATCGGCTGATTCTCCTGACCGACGCGGACGCGCCGCGCGGGCGGGTGGTCGGGATCGACCTGGGGCAGTTCGCCCTGCATGGGATCGCCGAGCCGGTCGAGCTCATCCCCGAGGGAGCCGACACCATCGTCGGGGTCCGCGCTGCCGGGGAGATCCTGCTGGTGGAGCGGCTGTCGGACGCCGCCCCGCGAGTGTCGCGCTACTCGTTGCATGGTGAGGACTTGGGGGACCTGCCCATCTGGGGTGGCGCGATCGCCGGCATCGGTGCCGGTGCCGGCGTCGACGACGTCTTCATCGGGGTCTCCACCGTCACATCGCCGACGACCGTGACGCACCTGGCCGCCTCGACCGGCGAGACCCGAACGCTTCGTCTGGTCCAAGACGACGGTCTCGGCTCGGCTGCGGTCCGGACGTCTCGGCGCCGGGCGCGTTCGGCCGACCTGACTGCGGTGCCGTACTTCCTGATCGAGCCGGACGCAGCCGCGCACGGCCCGCGGCCGACGCTGCTCTACGGGTACGGCGGGTTCAAGGTCCCCGTGGCGGCCGACTACCGGCCAGGCTGGCCCGCGTGGCTTGCCGCCGGCGGCGTCCTGGCCATCGCCAACCTCCGGGGCGGCGGCGAGTTCGGCACCGATTGGTACGACGACGGGCGCCTGGCGCGTAAACAGAACGTGTTCGCCGACTGCATCGCCGTTGCCGAAGACCTGATCGCCAGCGGCGTCACCACGGCGGGCCAACTGGCGCTGCACGGGAGGAGTAACGGGGGCCTGTTGGTCGGGGCGGTGCTGACGCAGCGTCCGGACCTGTTCGCGGCGGCCATCCCGACCGTCGGCGTCCTGGACATCCTGCGGTTCCACAAGTTCACGATCGGTTCGGCGTGGATCTCCGACTACGGAGACCCACAAAACCAGGCCGACTTCGAAGTCGCCCTGCGCTATTCGCCGCTGCACAACGTCCGCGCCGGCGTCGACTATCCGCCGACGCTGGTCACGACCGCCGACCATGACGACCGTGTCGTCCCCCTGCACAGCTTCAAGTTCACGGCCGCGATGCAGGCCGTTTCGCCCTCGCCGGCGGTGGCCCGGATCGAGCTCTCGGCCGGACATGGCGCGGGCAAACCGGCCGCCGCTCTCGGTGCCGAGTGGGCCGACATCCTCACCTTCGCCGCTCACTTCACCGGGTTGAGGCCCCCGTCCGGGCCTGGCGCCGACCGGTAACCCCTCGGGTAGGCTGCCCCGCATGTCGAGGTTGGCCGTGGGCGCGCCGCAGCTGTTGCGGGACGGCTACGGGCGGGTCGCTCGCGATCTGCGCGTCTCGCTCACCGACCGATGCAACCTGCGATGCACTTACTGCATGCCGGCGCAGGGGCTGCCCTGGATCCCGACCCAGGAGTCGCTGACCGATGCCGAGATCGTCCGGCTGATCAGCGTTGCGGTGGAGCACTTGGGGGTGCGCAAGGTGCGCTTCACCGGCGGCGAACCGCTGCTTCGCAAGTCGCTGGAGGAACTCATCGCCGCGGTCAAGGCGTTGAGCGCGGACACCGGAGCCGCGCCCGAGGTCACCCTGACGACCAACGGGATCGGTCTGGCTCGTCGGGCGACCGCCCTGGCACAGGCCGGACTGGATCGCATCAACGTGTCGCTCGACTCGCTGGACCGCGCCCGTTTCGCCGCTGTCACCAGGCGGGATCGGCTGGACGACGTGTTGACGGGGCTGGGCGCCGCGGCCGCGGCCGGGCTCACCCCGGTGAAGGTGAACAGCGTCGTCATGCGCGGGATCAACGAGCCCGACGTGGTCGCCCTCGCCGAGTTCTGCTTGAGCAACGGCTATGAGCTGCGCTTCATCGAGCAAATGCCGCTCGGGCCCCGGCACGGCTGGGACCGAAGCCAGATGGTGACCGCGCCCGAGATCTTGGCGCTGCTGCGCGGGCGCTTCGAGCTGGTCGCGGCCGTCGAGCCTCGGGGCGCGGCACCGGCCGAGCTGTGGGACGTTCCCCCCGACGAGCGGCAGCCCGGCGGGCGGATCGGCGTGATCGCGTCGGTGACTGCGCCGTTTTGCGCAGCGTGCGACCGGACGCGGATCACCTCCGACGGGCAGTTGCGGACGTGCCTGTTCTCCCACTCGGAAACCGACTTGCGCTCGCCGCTGCGGCATGGAGCCGCCGACGACGAGTTGGCGCAGCTGTGGCGCACGGCGACGATCGGCAAGCCCGCCGGGCATGGCATCGACAAAGCGGACTTCGTGCAACCGAGCCGAACCATGAGCGCGATCGGAGGCTGACATGCAGATTCGCTATTTCGCCGGAGCCGCTGAGGCTGCTGGCGTCGAGTCCGAGGAGCGGCCGGCCGTGGCCGTCACCGCCGCGGCCCTGGTCGCCGACTTGGGGGCCGACCGCGAGCGATTGGCCAAGGTGTTGGCGATTTCGACGCTGCTGGTGGACGGTCGCCCCTGCCACGAGCCGGACGCGGTCGTCCCCGCCGGTGCGTTGGTCGACGTCCTGCCGCCCTTCGCCGGGGGCTAGGCGGCGCTGGACGCAGCTCCGGCTCAACCGGCTTCGAGTCCGTGTCGGCGGGCGGCGTCGGGGTCGTCCACGTCGGCGGCCAGCGCCACGGGAGCGTCCACCGGCGCGAATCGTAGGTTTGCGACCAGCCGCCGCACCGAGACGTCGCGGATGCCGCTCAGCGCGCTGATCGCGCCCTGGAGGGCGAGCCGGCGATAGATCGCCGCGAGGTGCTGCGGGTAGCCGGTGGCATCGACCAGGCAAAGGGCGTCGGCCTGCTCCGGCCAGTCCAGCGCGGCGCCGAGCAGCGCCCGGGCCACCTGCGGGCCGTGGGCCAGGTCGCAGGCCAGCACCAACACGGCGTCCGCGTCGCCGGGCAGGGCCGCCAACCCAGCCCCCAAACCGGCCACGGGACCACCGAAGGGGGGATCCTCCAGGGCCGTTGTGACGCCGTCGTGGCCCGCGAACTCACGCAGGGCAGCCAGCGCCACCGCTTCGGGCGCGACCACGACCACCCGGCGGCAGCTCCGGCACGCCTCGACCAGGGCCCCGAGCAGCGGGATCCCTCCCTTGCGGAGCAGGGCCTTTTCGGTGCCCATTCGCGAGGATCGGCCTCCGGCCAGCACCACCGTGTCAACGATCATCGGGCCAGTCTGGCGGATTAACCGACCCCGCGGCGCCGGGCATTAACACGGTGTTACGCTCCGAAAATGACGACGCAGTCTGCCCGGACGGACGGGCCCGCGGCCGATGCCTTGCTCGCCATCGGCAAGTTCTTCACCCGGTGGGACACCACGGACGACGGCCGCGCCGTCTTTCGCAGCGGCGGCCGCGCCGGGGACGTCTTCTACCGGGATCGCTGGAGCCACGACAAGGTCGTCCGCTCCACCCACGGCGTGAACTGCACCGGTTCGTGCTCATGGAAGGTGTACGTCAAGGACGGCATCATCACCTGGGAGAGCCAACAGACCGACTACCCCTCGACCGGGCCCGATCGGCCCGAGTACGAGCCCCGCGGCTGCCCGCGCGGCGCCGCGTTCTCCTGGTACACCTACTCGCCGACCCGCGTGCGCTACCCGTACGCGCGCGGCGTGCTCGTCGAGATGTATCGAGAGGCCAAGGCCCGCCTGGGCGACCCGGTCGCCGCGTTCGCCGAGATCAGCACCGACCCCGCAAAGCGCCGCCGCTACCAGACCGCGCGCGGCAAGGGCGGGCTCGTCCGGGTCGGCTGGGACGAGGCGGTCGAGATCGCCGCCGCCAGCTACGTCCACACGATCAAGACCTACGGGCCGGACCGGCTGGTGTCGTTCTCCCCGATCCCCGCCATGTCGATGGTCAGCCACGCCATCGGCACCCGGTTCAACCATCTGCTCGGCGGCGCGATGCTGTCGTTCTACGACTGGTACGCCGACCTGCCGGTCGCATCGCCCCAGGTGTTCGGCGACCAGACCGACGTCCCAGAGTCCGGCGACTGGTGGGATTCGACCTATCTGGTGATGTGGGGTAGCAACGTCCCGGTCACGAGGACGCCCGACGCGCACTGGATGGCCGAGGTCCGCTACCGCGGCACCAAGGTCGTGACCGTCAGCCCCGACTACGCCGACAACGTCAAGTTCGCCGACGAGTGGCTGCCCGCCCAGGCCGGCACCGACGCGGCGCTGGCCATGGCGATGGGCCACGTCATGCTCAAGGAGTGCTTCGTCGAGCGGCAAGTGCCGTACTTCAGCGAGTACGTCACCAAGCACACCGACCTGCCGATGCTCGTCCGCCTGGTCGAGCACCCGGACGGGCACGGCCTGACAGCGGCGAAGTTCCTGACCGCCGCCGACCTGGCCGAGCATGCCGGATCGCCCGACGCCGCCTTCAAGACCGTCCTTTGGGACGGCGCCACGGACGCCCCAGCCGTCCCCAACGGCTCGATGGGCTTTCGCTACAACGATGCGGGCGCCGGCAAGTGGAACCTCGAGCTGGGGGAGCTTCGTCCCGACCTCAGCCTGCTCGGCGAGGGCGCCGAGAACGTCGAGATCGCCCTGCCCTGCTTCGAGGACCCGCGCGGTGAGGGGACGATCCTGCGCCGCGGCGTCCCCGCCCGCCGGGTCGGCGACCACCTGGTGACCACGGTGTTCGACCTGATGCTGGCCCAGTACGGGGTCGGCCGGGACGGGCTGCCCGGGGTCTGGCCGACCGGTTACGGCGATGCCTCGCAGCCCTACACGCCGGCGTGGCAGGAGCCGATCACGTCCGTACCGGCCGCGGCCTGCGAGCGGATCGCGCGCGAGTTCGCGACCAACGCCGAGCAGTCGAAGGGCCGCTCGATGGTGATCATCGGCGCCGGCATCTGCCACTGGTACCACGCGGACGTGACCTATCGGGCGATTCTCGCGCTGCTGATGATGACCGGCTCGATCGGACGCAACGGCGGCGGTTGGGCCCACTACGTCGGCCAGGAGAAGTGCCGGCCGATGACGGGCTGGTTCTCGCTGGCGAACGCGCTGGACTGGTCGCGTCCGCCCAGAACGATGATCGGCACCGGCTACTGGTACATGCACACCGACCAGTGGCGCACCGACGGCTACTCCGCCGATGCGATCACCTCGCCGCTGAGCACCGGCAAGCTGGACGGCCTGCACACCGCGGACGCGCTGGCGCTGGCGCAGCGGCTGGGCTGGATGCCGTTCTACCCGCAGTTCGACACCAACCCCCTCGACCTGGCCGACGCCGCGCAGGCCGCGGTGGACGCCGGGGAGGCGCCGGACGTCAACACCTACATCGCCGGCCGGCTCAAGGACGGCTCGCTGAAGTGCTCGATGGAGGACATCGACGCCCCGGCCAACTGGCCGCGGACGATGATCCTTTGGCGCTCGAACCTGTTCGGCAGTTCGGCCAAGGGCAATGAGTACTTCCTGAAGTACCTGCTCGGCACCCACTCCAACCTGATGCCCAACGACCACGGCGCCGACAGGCTGCCCAAGGTCGTCAAGTCGTCCGGGGAGGCGCCGGAGGGAAAGCTCGACCTGCTGATCTCGGCCGACTTCCGGATGACGTCCACGACGCTGCTGTCGGACATCGTCTTCCCCGCCGCCACCTGGTATGAGAAGTACGACCTGTCCAGCACCGACATGCACCCGTTCGTGCACGCGTTCACCCCGGCCATCGACCCGCCGTGGGAGTCGCGGACCGACTTCGCCATGTTCCACCTGCTGGCCCGCCGGATCTCGGAGTTCGCCGGCTTGCACCTGGGCACCCGCAAGGACCTGGTGGCCGTCCCGATGCAGCACGACACCCCCGGCCAGATCGCCCAGCCCGGCGGCATCGTCCCGGATTGGCGCGGCACGGACCTGCCCGCCGTGGCCGGCAAGAACCTGCCCCAGTTGGTCGTCGTCGAGCGCGACTACACCGCCATCGCCGACAAGCTCGCCTGCGTAGGTCCGCTGGCCGAGAAGCTCGGCTTCACCATCAAGAACATCACCTACGACGTCGGCCATCCCGTCCAGGTGCTGGCCCGCAAGCACGGGGTGATGTCCCACGGGGCCGGCGCGGGACGTCCGGCGATCGACACCGACGCCCGGCTGGCCGAGGCGATCCTGCACTTCTCGGGGACGACCAACGGCGAGTTGAGCGTCCAGGGCTTCCGGACGCTGGAGGCCAAGACCGGCTGCCGGCTGGTCGACCTGTCCGAGGGCAGCGAGGAGAAGCAGATCACCTACGCCCAGACCCAGGCGTCGCCGCAGCCGGTGATCACCTCGCCGGAGTGGTCCGGCTCGGAGACCGGAGGACGCCGCTACGCCGCGTTCACCATCAACGTCGAGCGCGCCAAGCCGTGGCACACCTTGTCGGGGCGGATGCACTTCTTCCTCGACCACGACTGGATGGTGGACGCCGGCGAGTCGCTGCCGACGTTCCGGCCGCCGCTGGACATGACCCGCGCCTACGGCGAGCCCGAGCTGGGCCCCAACGGCGAGAAGGCGATCACGTTGCGCTACCTGACGGTGCACAACAAGTGGTCGATCCATTCGGAGTACCAGGACAACCTGTTCATGCTGTCGCTGGGTCGAGGCGGTCCGCAGGCCTGGTTGAGCGTGGCTGACGCAGCGTCCATCGGGGTCGCCGACAACGACTGGATCGAGCTGACCAACGCCAACGGGGTATTCGTCGCCCGAGCCGTCGTCAGCCACAAGCTGCCGGACGGCATCTGCTACGTCCAGCACGCCCAGGAGCGCACGATCGACGTCCCCAAGTCGGAGGCGACGGGACGCCGCGGCGGCATCCACAACTCGGTGACTCGGGTGCTGGTGAAGCCGACGCACCTGATCGGCGCCTATGCGCACCTGTCGTACGCCTTCAACTATCTGGGTCCGACCGGGGTCCAGCGCGACATCGTTTCGACCGTCCGCCGCCGCTCGCAGGAGGTGCAGTACTGATGCGCATCATGGCTCAGGTCGGCATGGTGATGAACCTCGACAAGTGCATCGGGTGCCACACCTGCTCGGTCACCTGCAAGCAGGCGTGGACGAACCGCGCCGGCACCGAGTACGTCTGGTTCAACAACGTCGAAACCCGGCCCGGGCAAGGCTATCCACGCCGGTACGAGGACCAGGAGCGCTGGAAGGGCGGCTGGGTCCGGACGTCCTCGGGACGACTCAAGCTGAAGTCGGGCGGACGGTTCGCCAAGCTGTTCACGATCTTCGCCTCGCCGCTGCAGCCGGAACTTGACGACTACTACGAGCCGTGGACCTACGACTACGCGAACCTGATCAACGCCCCGCTGGGGGACGACTTCCCGGTCGCGCGACCGAAGTCGCTGATCACCGGCGAGGACACCAAGATCACCTGGTCGGCCAACTGGGACGACTCGCTGGGCGGCACCGCCCAGCTCGGTCACCTCGACCCGGTCGTGGAGAAGCTGCGTGCGCAGGCCAACGACAAGATCAAGTTCACCTACGAGCAGTCGTTCATGTTCTTCCTGCCCAGGATCTGCGAGCACTGCCTGAATCCGTCGTGCATGGCCAGCTGTCCGTCCGGCGCGATCTACAAGCGGGCCGAGGACGGCATCGTCCTGGTCGACCAGGACCGCTGCCGCGGTTGGCGGCAATGCATCACCGGCTGTCCGTACAAGAAGATCTACTTCAATCACCGCTCCGGCAAGGCCGAGAAGTGCACGTTCTGCTACCCGCGCCTGGAGGTCGGCCTGCCGACCGTCTGTTCCGAGACGTGTGTGGGCCGGCTGCGCTACATCGGCATCGTCTTGTACGACGCGGACGCGGTGACCGCGGCGGCGGCGGTGGCCGATCCGAAGGCGCTGTACCGGTCGCAGTGCGACCTGATCCTCGACCCCAACGACCCGGAGGTGGTGGCGAAGGCGCAAGCCGACGGCATCCCACCGGACTGGCTGGCCGCGGCCCAGCGTTCGCCGGTGTATGCCCTGATCAAGAAGTATCAGGTGGCGTTGCCGCTGCACCCGGAGTACCGGACGATGCCGATGGTCTGGTACATCCCGCCGCTGTCGCCGGTGGTCGATCTGCTGCGCGAACAGGGGCACGACGCGGAGGCCCCCGGCAACCTGTTCGGGGCCATCGACGCCCTGCGGATTCCGGTGGAGTACCTGGCGGAGCTGTTCACCGCCGGGGACGTCGGCGAGGTCGACCGCGTCCTCAAGCAGCTCGCGGCGATGCGCGCCTACATGCGGGGGGTGACGCTGGGCACGGGCCGGGACGACTCGATCGCGCAGGCGGTCGGGATGAGCGGGCACGACCTCGAGGCGATGTACCGGCTGCTGGCGATCGCCAAGTACGACGAGCGCTACGTCATCCCGAAGGCGCACCTGGAGCAGGCGCACAACCTGGAGGAGATGGGCTGTTCGCTGGACTTCGAAGGCGGCCCGGGCATGGGCGGTGAGGGTCCGTTCGGCGAGAGCTCCGGGCGTCCCGTACCGGTCGCGATCGAGTCGTTCCAGGCCATCAAGGCCCGCCAGGAGGCGGACTCGTTCGCCGCCGACGGCACGGTCGGGATGGAACCGTGAGAGCCAAGCCGGGCACCGGCGCGGTTGCGGCTGGTGTCGGGGGACCGGTGCGCCAAACCGTGAACCCGGCCGTCGTCTACGCGGCGGCGGCGCAGGTGCTGGCCTACCCGTCCGCCGAGCTGCTCGGACGCCTGCCGCTGCTGCGCGCGGCGCTCGGCTTCGCCGAGGATCCGGCCCCTGGGCGAGGTGCGGTCCCCGACCCGGTCGACGGCTTCGGCGGACGCCCCGCTTCTTCGATCCTCGCCAGCTCCGGCTTCGGACCGATCCTGGACCATCTGGCCGGCAACGCACTGCTCGACCTGCAGCGCTTCCACGTGGCGGAGTTCGACACGTCCAGGCGGCATGCGCTGCACCTGACCTACTGGACGGACGGCGACACCCGCCGCCGAGGGGAGTCGCTGCTGGCGTTCAAGCAGGCCTACCGCGACTCCGGACTGGTCGTCGACCTGGACGGCGAACTGCCCGACTACCTGCCGATGGTTTGTGAGTTCGCGGTGCGCGACGACGTCCGGGGCCGCGACCTGCTGATCCGTTACCGCACCAGCCTCGAACTGCTGCGGCTTCAACTCCTCGACGACGGCCTGCCGCACGCCGGCGTCCTGGCGGCGATCTGTGCCACCCTGCCGGGACGTTCCCCGCGCACCCGGACCGAGGTCGGCGCCCTGCATGGCGCCGTCATGCCCTTCGAGACGGTCGGTCTCGACCCGTACGATCCCCGGCTGCTGCCGCTGCAAGGGAGCTGATCATGGACTTGTTGCTCTGGGGCGTCCTGCCCTACCTGTGTGCCGCGATCCTGCTGGGCGGGCTGTGGTGGCGCTACAAGTACGACCAGTTCGGCTGGACGACCCGGTCGTCCCAGCTATACGAGTCGAAGCTGCTGAAGATCGCCTCGCCGCTGTTCCACTACGCGCTGTTCGCCGTGCTGGCCGGCCACCTCGTCGGGTTGTTGATCCCCAAGAAGTGGACAGACGCCGCCGGCGTCAGCCAGGAGGCCTATCACGCGGTCGCGCTCGGGGTGGGGACACTCGCGGGTGTCGCGACGCTCGTCGGGGTAGCGATGCTGATCTACCGGCGCCGCACCACTGGGCGGGTCTTCGCCGCGACCACCGTCAACGACAAGGTGATGTACGTCTTCTTGGTGGCCGCGCTGTTGCTCGGCATCTTCGCGACCCTGTTCGGCGGACACGACGCTGCCGGCCATGAGGTCAACTACCGCGAGACCGTCTCGATCTGGTTCCGCTCGCTGCTGCTGCTCCAGCCGAAGATCGGGGCGATGGCTGCGGCGACGTTGCCGTTCAAGATCCACGTGGTGGCGGGGATGCTGCTCTTCGCGCTGATCCCGTTCACCCGCCTGGTGCATGCCTTCACCGTGCCGTTCCACTACCTGTTCCGCCCCTACATCGTCTTCCGCAGCCGCGACGCCGGCCGTCCGGTCACCGCCGGTCCGCGCCGCGGCTGGGACCCCATCGGTACCCCCGATCGCCAGAAAGGACGTTCATGAGCAGCACCGCCGCTGCCGCCTTGCAACGCAAGGGGCAGCTGGGCCAGGTCATCTTGGCGATGCTCGCCAACACCATGGGCTTTTGGGCCTGGATGTCCATCGCCCCGCTGCAGAAGACCTACGCCACCTCGATGGGCCTCAACGAGGGCCAGATCTCGCTGATGCTGGCCACGCCCGTCCTGGTGGGCGCGTTGGGTCGCGTGATCACGGGAGCCCTGACCGACCGTTTGGGTGGGCGCAAGATGTTCACCGCCGTCCTGCTGGGTGCGATGCCGGCCGTCTTGCTGGTCGCGTTCGCGGGGTCGATCAAGAGCTTTTGGCTGCTGGTCGCCGCTGGGTTCTACCTGGGAGTGGCCGGCACGATCTTCGCGGTCGGGATCCCCTTCTCCAGTGCCTGGTACGAGCTCAAGCAGCGGGGATTCGCGACGGGCGTCTTCGGCATGGGCATGGTCGGGACGGCGGTGGCCGCGTTCTTCACGCCCCGGCTGGCCACCTCGATCGGTTACCTGAACACGCACTTCGTCATCGCCGGTTCGATGGTCGTGATGGCGGCGCTGGTGTGGTTCTTCATGAAGGAGTCGCCGTCCTGGTCGCCGAACCGGCAGCCCTTCGTGCCCAAGGTGATGGGTGCGCTGAAGCTCGGCATCACCTGGCAGATGAGTTTCCTGTACGCGGTGGTGTTCGGCGGCTTCGTGGCGTTCTCGACGTTCCTGCCCAAGTACCTGGGCACCATCTACGACATCGACCCGATCGGCGCCGGGACCCGGACCGCGAGCTTCGCGATCGCCGCCGTCATCGCCCGGCCGTTCGGCGGCGTCCTGGCCGACAAGTTCGGGCCGAAGCTGATCACGCTGATCTCGCTGGCGGCGGTGGCGCTGCTGGCGGTGGTGGTGAGCGTCCAGCCGGCCGAGGGGATCGTCACCGGATTCACCTTCTTGGCGATGGCGGCGATGCTGGGCCTCGGCATGGGCTCGGTTTTCGGCTGGGTCGGGCAGTTGGCGCCGAAGGACCAGGTGGGCTCGGTCTCCGGCGTGGTCGCGGCGGCCGGTGGCCTGGGCGGGTACTTTCCGCCCCTGGTGATGGGCATGACCTATCACGCGGCCACGAGGTCGTACGCGCTGGGGCTTTGGCTGCTGGTGGCCACCGCGTTGGGGGCGCTGGTCTTGGCCGTTCTCCTGAAGGGCAAACGCGCGGACGCTCCCGCCGGTGCCGACGGCCGGTCGGCGCGGGCTTAGCGGCGACCTGGGGCCGGGGCGCGCCGATTCCTTCAGGCGACCGTGACGCTGACGCTGTGGTACCCGGACGCACCGTCCGGGGCCGGGTCGGCAGGCTGCTCGGTTTGCACCTGCCCAGCCCCGTCGAAGGCGCGCGCGGTGAGCGTGTGCCGGCCCGCGGTGGCGTCCCAGGGCAGATACCACTGGCGCCAGTAGTCCAGGCCCGCATCGGGGCCCAGGCGCGCGGTCTGCCACGCGCCGCCGTCCACCTGGACCTCGACGCGGCTGATCCCGCGGTGGGTCGCCCACGCGACGCCGGCGATGGGGGTCGGCCCGGACTTGGCGGCCGAGCGTGGGGTATCGATCCGGGCGGCGGTTTTCACCGGCGCGCGCATCGCCCAGCCCCGCGGCGTCCAGTAGGCCTGGTCGGCGTCGAAGCGGGTGATCTTCATGCGGGTCAGCCACTTGGTGGCGCCGACATAGCCGTACAGACCAGGGGTGAGCAGCCGGGCGGGCGCGCCGTGGATGGGGGAGAGCGGCTGGCCGTCCATGGCGACGGCGATCATGGCGTCCCGTCCGTCCAGCAGGACGGGCAGTGGAGTCGAGGCCGAGAATCCGTCCGGGGACGAACTCAGCACCATGTCCGCCTCGCGGCGCGGGCGGGCACGGCGGATCAGGTCGGCCACGAGGACGCCGCGCCAGCGCGTGCTGCCGCAGTACGGGCCGCCGACCGGGTTGGAGACGCAGGTCAGCGTGATGTCTCGTTCGACCAGGGGCAGAGCGATCAACTCGGCGAAGGTGAGCGAATAGGGTGCGTCGGCCATCCCGTCGATGACCAGGCGCCAGTCGCGCGGGTCCACGCGAGGGACGCCGAGCGCGATGTCCACGCGATAGAAGTCGGCCAGCGGCGTCCGCAGTGGGGTGATGCCGGGCGCGACGCCGCCCAGATCGCCGGGCAGGGGCGTCCCGGGCGGGGCCGGCGGCAGGACGATCGCGGGCGCCGGGGGACGTCCGAGCTGTTCGCCCAGGGCCACCATTCCCGCGGAGGCGGCCAGGACGACACCGGAGCCGACCAGCAGCCGGCGCCGATCCACCGGGCCCACCGGCTCGGAGCCGGGGTCCGCGGCCGGATTCCCCGGCTGGTCGGGCTGGAGGGTCGCTCGGTCGCTCGGATCAACCGATGGGCTCAGGGGACGGCCTGCCTGTTCAACCCAAGCGTTCAATCCGAAGAGCACGCCGACCGCGACGGCGCCGGCCGTCAGCCCGGGTAGGACGCCGCTCGCAGTCGTCCCAGGGCGCGCCAGCACCGCCCCCGCGCTGAACAGGCCCAACGTCGCGAGCAGGATCGCCGCCAGTTGGTGGCTGTGCCGCCAGATTCCGCCCGCCACCGCACCCAGGACGAGCGCCATCAGTGCGACGCCCGCGATCAGAACGGGCTTGTCGGCCGCCCCGAAGGTGGCCACCGCGAACTCCTTGACCGGCAGGGGTGCGAGGTCGATCAGTAGCGTCCCGACGGCCGAGACCGGAGAGGTCGCGGGATCGAGCCAGGCAGCGACCAGATGCCCGGCCGCGGCGCCAGCGGCCGCGGCCACCGCCCCGATCGCTGGACCGCTGGATCGCATAGGGCCAGTGTGCGTGCGTCGGCTCTGGCACAGAACCCCCAATCGGGGCCGACTGGGACGCCGGCCCGCGCCTGTTGGCGTACCGACGCGAGTGCCGACGATCGGCGTGGCCTCCTGGCCCGGCCCACGCGCTCAAGTCGCGGCGCCGAAACCCCGATCAGGTGAGGCGAGTGGTGAGGCCCAGCTCGTTCGGGTGGTCCAACGTGTTGACCATGAACTGGGCGGAGCGCCGAAAGTAGTCGACCAGCTCGGCCTGGTCCGCCGGCTCCAGGCTCAAGGTGTCGACCGCGGCCAACATGTGGCGCAGCCATCGGTCGCGCTGCGCCGGGGACACCTCGTAGGGGGCGTGGCGCATCCGCAGCCGCGGGTGCCCGCGGGTCTCGGAGTAGGTGGTCGGACCGCCCCAGTACTGCTCCAGGAACAGACGCAACCGGTCGGCGGCGGGCCCGAGGTCCTCCTCGGGATAGATGGCGCGCAGGGGCGGATCGTTCGCCACGCCGCGATAGAACTCGCTGACCAGGCGGTCGAAGGTCTCGTGCCCGCCGATCCGGTCGTAGAGCGTGCGGTTGGTCATGGGCATCCCGTCCATTCCGTAGTGCCGTCGGTGAATCGCTGTCGCTTCCAGACCGGCAGCCGCTGCTTGACCAGGTCAACGAGTGCCGCGGCAACCGCGAAGGCCTCGGCTCGGTGCGAAGCCGACACGGCCGCGACCAGTGCCAGGTCACCGACGGCCAGCGTTCCCACGCGGTGCGCCACGGCAATCCGATGCACGTCGGCCTGGGCGGCGACCTCTTCCGCGACTTCCCGCAGCACCTCTTGGGCGCTGGGATGGCCGACGTACTCGATCTCGCTCACGCCGCGCCCACCGTCGTGGTTGCGGACCACGCCGGTGAACGTAACCGTTGCCCCGGCCCGCTCGTCGCCGACGACCGCCTCGATCGCGGCCGGGTCGAGCGGCGCACCGCTGACCGTGGCCTGTTCTACTTGCCCTGGCATGTTCCTCCCGTCTGGCGATCTTACGGCGGCGATCTCGAAGCGCCGCCAGCGCGGGCGCCCACGAACCGGCGGGCACGACCTACCGCGCGCCGGCGCGGCGCCGGATGCCTCAAGGTGCGTTGGCCAAATCGGTGTCTCGGCGGCGGTTGGCCGGAGCGCTATCTGGGTGCGGTGGAGCGTCCACCCATCGAACCCAAAGTTCTTCCGGGAGGGCCGGCAAGGCGGCATCGTCGGCGCACGGACGGGGATTGGCGGGCACTGAGGTCGCCGGACCGGGGGAAGCTCAGCCCTGAGCCGGTCGAGGTGTCCGAACGCGGCGTTGGCTATCGAGAGCAGTGCAGGCGTGCCGAACCCATCGGGGCGCGTCAGTTGCACTCCTCCCAGTCGGCGAAGTCGGCGGCGACGATTTTGGCGTCTTCGGGGTCGGCGATGGGCACGGCGAGCGCCGCCGCCCACTCCGACCGGGCCTCCTCCACGCGTCCGAGTGCGCGCAAGGCCCGGGCGCGCAACTCGTGGGCGTAGGCCAGGTCGAAGTCGGCCAGGCCGTGGCGCTGGCAGGCAGCGAGCACGCGGTCGCCGTAGTCGAAGGCGAGGGCGGGGTTCATCGCGGCTAGCCACGCCTTGCCGATCAGGTAGTCGGCCCGCGCCGCGTTCTCGGGGAGGCGTCCGGCGGCACGATCCCAGTGGTAGGCCGCCGCGTAGGCGGCGCGCAGGGCAGCTTGGGCGTCCATTGCCTGGGCTTGCAGGAGCCGGTAGGTCTCGTTGTTCGCTGCGGCGGCCTGGTTGCGGTGCCAGGAGCCCCGGACCTCTTCGGCCGAGAGCGCATGCGTCGTCCCGGTGACCGCGGGGAGCGGATCGCCGGTCTCGAGCAGGGTCTTGAGGGCGTCGAGCACCCACACCCAGCCGTCCTTGACGCTCTCCCAAGTGCGCGGGCTGAACGCCAGGTCGCCGTGGACGAGCCGCAGCAGCGTCAGCCCAGCCCCGGCTCGCTGCAGGGTCCATTCGACTCGTCCGGGCGCTTCGGCCTCGAGTTCGGGCGCGTAGCGCACGTGCCAGGTCTGGACGAGGCGGTGCGGCGGGTCCAGCACCTCGATCACGCCGTCCACTGCGGGGGACCCGTCAGGCAGTACCGAGACGTACGGCGCTCCCTCGGCCGGCGGCTCGGCGAACCTGGTCCGGTGGAAGAACCTGGTCGTGAACGCCGGATCGAGCAGAGCATTCCAAACCGTCTCGATGTCGGCCCGGATGTACAACTGGTAAACGTGGGTGGCGCTCACGAAGCGCTCCTTTCCGGATTCGTCGCGGTGGCCCGGGCCTCGAGTTCGTCGCGTAGGCCCAGCAGGGTGTCCGAAACCGATGCGGTGTACTTGTCCAGCCACCGGCGGGCGATCTCGGCGATCGGGATGGGGTTGAGCGAGTGCAGCTTTTGCCGGCCCCGGCGGCGAGTGACGACGAGGCCGGCCTCCTCCAGCACCCCGAGGTGCTTCATCGTGGCGAAGCGCGAGAGCGGTGCGGCGACCGCGGACAACTCGCCGAGTGTTTGACCATCCGTCGCGAACAACGCGTCCAGGAGGTGTCGGCGCGTGGGGCAAGACAGCGCCTTGAATACCTGATCGTCGTCCACGTGAGCGACGATATGTGACCTTTTGGTCACCTGTCCAGGGCTGGGCCAGCGCCCCGCGGGCCCGGAACTCTCGACCTTGCCCCCATTTCCGCACTGACTACGCCTGATCGGCTCTAGGGTGCGGCCATGACCACTCCCACCCCGACCAAGGGGAGGCCCAGCCCCAGCCCCCTGCGTCGCAAGCCCATCGAAGCGATCATTGCCCAGTCCGCGGAGGAGGCGCGGGTCGCGGGGGAGGGCGCTGCGCAGCTCAAGAAGAGCCTCACCGGCAAGGACCTGATGGGCTTCGGCATCGGGATGGTGATCGGCACGGGCATCTTCACCCTGACCGGGATCGAGGCCAAGAACCACGCTGGCCCGGCCATCACGATCTCCTTCGTCATCGCCGGGGTCGTCGCCCTGCTGGCCGCCCTGTGTTACGCCGAACTCTCCTCTTCGGTGCCCGCGGCCGGAAGCGCCTACACCTACGCCTACGCGACCCTGGGCGAGGTTTTCGCGTGGATCATCGGGTGGGACCTGATCCTCGAGTTCGCCCTCGGCGCGGCCGTCGTGTGCCGCGGCTGGTCGGGCTACATGCAGCACCTGATCATGGACCCGAGCAAGCCGAACCAGCACATCCTCCCCGACGCGTTCTTCGGCGAGACGTCGGTGGTGAACCTGGGTGCGATCCTGATCGCCCTGATCCTCGGGTACATCGCGCTGGTGGGAGTAAAGGAGAGCGCCCGAGTCACCAACCTGCTCGTGATCATCAAGGTCGCGATCTGCATCTTCGTCATCGTGGTCGGCGCCTTCTTCATCAAGACCCAGAACTACGTTCCGTTCGTGCCGCCCGCCGAGCCGGTCCACTCCGAGCTCAGTGGCCTGGAGCAGCCGTTGACCCAATTCCTGTTCAACCTCCCCCAGACCGCCTTCGGATTCTCCGGCATGCTCGCCGCCGCGGCCGTGGTCTTCTTCGCCTACTCCGGCTTCGAGATCGTGGCCAACATGGGGGAGGAGACCAAGAACCCCAAGCGCGACCTGCCACTGGGCATCATCGGGACGCTCGTGATCTGCACGGCCCTCTACGTCGGGGTCTGCATCGTGATCACGGGGATGGTCCACTACACCCAGATCGACGAATCCGCGCCGATCGCAGCCGCGTTCACCGATGTCGGGCTGCCCTGGGCGGGGGCGCTGATCTCCCTGGCCGGCGTCTGCGGCCTGATGTCGGTGATCCTCGTGGACATCGTCGGAATGGGCCGGGTCGGGTTCGCCATGGGCCGCGACAAACTCATCCCCGCCGCCGTCGCCAAGATCCATCCCAAGTGGGGGACGCCCTACCGAGTCACCATTGCCACGGTGGTGGCGATCTGCCTGCTCGGTGGTTTCGTGCCCCTGAAGGCGCTGGCCGACATGGTCAGTATCGGGACGCTGTTCGCGTTCGTCATCGTGTCGGTCGCGGTCCCGATCCTGCGCCGCCGCCAACCGGACCTGAAGCGTCCCTTCAGCGTGCCCGCCTCGCCGGTGATCCCGATCGTCTCGGCGCTCGGCTGCGTCTACCTGATGTCGAACCTCTCGGTGGCCACCTGGCTGCGGTTCTTGATCTGGATGGCGATCGGCATCTGCGTCTACTTCTTCTACAGCCGCAAGCACGCCGCGTTGGCCGAGCTGGAGGAGACGTCCGCGAAGTGAGCGCCGCCGCGAGGCCTGCCTACCATGCACCGGTGAACGATTCCGCTCCCGCCGAGCTGAGCGACCAAGAGGTCGTCCGCTACCGGCGCAACATCGACGTCGCGGGCATCGGGATGCAGGGTCAGCGCAAGCTTCGCGACGCCCGGGTCCTGGTGGTCGGGGCGGGCGGGCTCGGGTCGCCGGTGCTGCTCTACCTGGCAGCGGCGGGGGTCGGGACGATCGGCATCATCGACGGGGACGCCGTCGAGGTTTCGAACCTGCAACGGCAGATGATCCATCCGCAGGCGGCGCAGGGGCAGAACAAGGCCACCTCGGCCGCCGAGCGGCTGGCCTTGCTTAATCCGGACGTTCGCATCCAGACCTACCCGCGCATGCTGACCGACGCGGACGCGCCGCTGCTCGCTGAGTACGACGTGGTGGTCGACTGCGTGGACACGTTCGCGGC